>JAQBNS010000119.1 GCA_028288405.1 Chitinophagaceae bacterium | reverse complement strand
TGCTGACACCTGCAGTCATGGATTTTCCGGGATACGATACGCACATTCCTTTTGAAAAAGCAACGGTGGCAGAGATACTAAGAGAGAATGGATACAACACCTTTGCTTTAGGCAAGTGGCATTTGACGCCCGTTGTAGAAAATGGTTATGCCGGTCCTTTCAATCGCTGGCCTACAGGAAGAGGCTTCGATCATTTTTATGGATTTCAACCGGGAGCTACAGACCAATGGCATCCGGAGCTTTGGGAAGACCAAACCAAACTGGACATTGAACCCAATACCAAGCATTTAAATACCTTGCTCGCTGATAAAGCCATTCAATACATTGCCAATCAAAAATCATCGGATTCGGAAAAACCATTCTTCTTATACCTGGCTCCCGGAGCTACACATTCGCCGCATCAGGTGGCCACTTCATGGATCGATCAATACAAAGGAAAGTTTGATGCCGGTTGGGACAATTACAGAGAAGTCGTTTTTCAAAAACAAAAGAAGCTGGGATTGATTCCGTCTCATGCGGTATTGCCTGATCGTAACCCGGGAGTAAAACCCTGGAAGGATTTAACAGAGAAAGAAAAGAAAGCCTACGCGCATTATATGGAAGTGTACGCGGCATTTTATACCTATACAGATTACGAGATCGGTCGCATCGTCAATTATTTAGAGCAAATTGATCAGTTGGATAATACATTGATTGTTCTGGTACTCGGCGACAATGGCGCGAGTCCCGGAGGTGGATTGTCAGGAACAATTAATCCGGACATCAACCGCATGGAAGAAGGCGAAGCGAAAATTGATGCGATCATCAAAGCGGCTCCACTCATCGGTACCGATCAGTCTAATACGGATTATCCTATTGCATGGGCTGCGGCAGCTAATACACCTTTCCGCTATTGGAAAGGAAATGCGAATACGGAAGGCGGTACCAGAAATCCGATGATCATTTCTTATCCAAAAGTCATTAAGGAAAGAGGCATTCGGAATCAATACGGACATGTCATCGATGTATTACCCACTACAGTAGAATTAGTAAAAGGAACGGTGCCTGAAATCATACACGGTTACAAGCAAGATCCGATAGAAGGTACCAGTTTGGCTTATGCTGTAGGAAATGAAAAAGCAGCTTCTCTTCATACGGTTCAGTATTATGAAATAGCAGGAAGCCGATCCATTTACAAAGACGGTTGGAAAGCCAGTGTGCACCATGACATGTGGGAGCAATCGATAGACCGCGGAAGCAAAGCAGATAGCAGCGGTAAGAGCATTGACTTCAGCAAAGATGTTTGGGAGTTGTATAATCTGAATGAAGATTTCAACGAACGCATTAACCTGGCGGCTAAGTATCCGGAAAAATTAAAAGAACTCCAGAACCTGTTTGACGAAGAAGCGAAGAAGTATAATGTTTATCCATTGAAAGATTTTACCGCACACGATATGCCGGCCGGTAGAACGGTGTATGGAAAACGTCAAACCATCACTTTGTTTCCGGGAGTAGAACATTTGGTAGGAGTGAATAATCCCTTATACGATGGCCGCTCCTTTAGTGTGACTGCCGATGTAGAATTGGTCAATGGTAAAGAAGAAGGGGTATTGTTTGCCGTAGGCGGTGAACGCTCCGGAATCAGTTTGTTTTTGAAAGACGGTAAAGTTCATTTTAGTCATAAAGCCAATGGCACACTGTCAGACATCAGTTCAGTTACTCCATTGCCAACAGGTAGAGTCAGTTTCAAATTTGATTACTTATGGAGTAAACCTGCAGAAGGTTCATCTACTGTTGGTTCGGAGATATTATATGTGAACGAAACAAAAGTAGCAGAACGTGCTATTCTCAAAGGTCAGGCTACGATCAGTTCTGGTAACCGCATCGACGGTACAGACGTAGGCCGCGATCAACGCAGCGCGGTATCTGATCAGTATGCTGCACCTTTTAATTTTACGGGAAAAATAAAGAAAGTTACCATTCAATACATCAAATAGTTTTGCTATCCATTATTCATTAGACTTTAATAAAGAATGAAAAAAGTATTTCTCCTTGCCGCTTTATTACTTTCCATAACAGCTTTGTCTGTTTATGCACAACACGACCCGCTAAAACCTTTTAAAGGAAAAATCGGAAAGACGTTGGAAGAAACAGAACAAGCCTGGCCTGAAAGAGTGGAAGCTCCTAAAGGTGCACCCAATGTCGTCTGGATCTTATTGGATGACGTGGGCTATGGCGCTTCTTCTGCTTTCGGAGGATTGATAGAAACGCCCACTTTTGAAAGGTTGTCTAATAACGGACTTCGTTATACTAATTTTCATACCACAGGAATTTGCAGTCCTACAAGAGCCGCATTGCTGACAGGCCGCAATGCACACGCTGTAGCTATGGGACATCATGCAGAATTGAGCATCGGTACGCCGGGTTATAATGGTGACATTCCTTTTGAGGCAGGAACAATCGCTGAAATATTTAAAGAGAATGGTTACAATACCTTTGCTTTAGGCAAGTGGCATGGCAACGCACCGAAAGATTTGACGGCTGCAGGGCCTTTCAACCGTTGGCCTACGAGCAGGGGCTTTGAACACTTCTATGGATTCATGGGAGGATCTACAGATCAATGGCATCCTAATTTGGTAGAGGAAAATGATTACATAGACATTGAGCCCAATACCAAACACGTCAATGAATTGCTGGCTGATAAAGCAATTTCTTATATCGCCAATCAAAAATCAGCTGCGCCGGACAAACCGTTTTTCTTATACCTTGCTACAGGAGCCACGCATTCACCGCATCAGGTAGCAACGCAATGGAGCGACAAGTACAAAGGTAAGTTCGATCAGGGTTGGGATAAATACAAAGAAGCCGTGTACAAACGTCAGTTGGAAAAAGGATTGATTCCTAAGAATGCCGTATTGCCTGGTCTTCAGCCTGGGTTAAAAGCATGGGATTCATTAACTCCTGACGAGAAAAAAGTTTACGCACGTTTCTTTGAAGTGTATGCAGGATTCCTTTCCTATACTGATTATGAAATCGGACGTGTAGTAGACTATTTGAAACAAATCGGTCAACTCGACAACACCGCTATTTTCATCGTGATCGGTGATAACGGTGGAAGTAAAGAGGGATCGTATACAGGTAATACAGGAAACACCACTACTGAAACATCACAAGGAGATAATATCCATTTTCTATTGAGTCAGTTGGATAAATTGGGAACAGAGTCTACTCATCAAAATTATCCTTTGGGTTGGTCTCAAGCAATGAACACTCCGTTCCGTTACTGGAAGAGCGATGTAAACTCAGAAGGAGCCACACACAATCCTTTGATTGTTCATTATCCGAATGGTATTAAAGATAAAGGCGCATTGCGTTCTCAGTATTTGCATGTAACGGATCTTTTGCCAACTACAGTAGAATTGACCGGAGTTAAAATACCGGAACAGATTAATGGATATGCTCAACTGCCATTGAATGGTGTACCGTTCAACTTTACATTTACTGATCCAACAGCTCCGACTAAGCATAATGTGCAGTACTACGAATTGCACGGAGGAAGATCTATTTACAAAGACGGATGGAAAGCGGAAGTTTATCATCCAAGAAATGTATTCAGTGAATCGGGCAATCCTGATCCTAATTTCAGTCCTCGTCCTTTCTCTCAGGATAAATGGGAGTTGTACAACCTCAACGATGATCCTACAGAAACCAAAGACCTGGCTGCTAAGAATCCTAAAAAACTGGAAGAGTTGAAACAGCTGTTTGATTCTTTGGCGCAGAAAAATAATGTCTATCCTTTGAAAGACTACAGAGCAGGAGTTCCTGCGCCGGTCATTAAAGACAAGTGGATCATTTATCAGGGAACGACGGTGAAGACAAAAGTGAACATCGGCAAGAAAGCCGTTTCATTCACCGCCAATATCGAACTTAAATCTGGGAATGCAGAAGGCGTGGTATTCGCAAGCGGCAGCTTGTATGGAGGAAATACTTTATACTTTAAAGAAGGAAAAGTGAATTATGTGCTGAACGACGGAACAAAAGAAATAAAACTATCCGGGTCTAAAGTATTGACGACAGGACAACACGTGATCAAAGTAGAGTATACAGAAGACAATCAGGTAATTTTATTCATCGACAACGAACAAACTTCAAAAGAAAGTATTACAGCACGAGCGAAGTACCTGGGTCCTGTTTCTTCAGAAGGGATCAGTGTAGGAAAAGATTTAAATTCTCCTGTTACAAAATCGTATGCCGGTGGGTTCCCCTTTAATGGCATAGTGAAAACGGTGATCATTGAGCAAAAAGCAAATTAAAACTTAAATAAAGATAAGCTTGCGTGAGGGATAGGAGCGGAAAGCCCACAGCGAGCCAATGGGTCTGTTAACGCTATAAGGCTCACCGAGCGAGGACTTGGAGCGGATAGCCCGGCCCGTAGGGACACGCCCAAATAGCTTAATCGACTGAACTAAGAAAAGAATACGACATCAATTATATCATCAAGTCCATAATAATTTTATAAACATGCAAAGGAAATATTTATACTTCATCATCCTCTTCATTTCAGCCAGCATCACTGCTTTTACCTGGAAACAATTTGACGATAGAGGTTCGCATGAAATAGATCCTAAAGTAAAAGAAGAAGTCATAAAAGTATTAAACGATTACATGCAAACGTTCAATGCAAAGAATTTAAAAGGCTGGGAGAGCACCTATCAGTTTCCTCATTACCGATTGGCCAGTGGATCAATGTCAGAATTGAAAAGCGCCGGCTTGCGCGATTCCGCTACTGTTTTTGGTGAATTGCAAAAAGCAGGATGGCACCACAGCAAATGGGATCACCGCAATGTGATACAAGCTTCGGATAGTAAAGTACATGTAGATACCCGATTCTCAAGGTACCGTGCGGACGGTAGTTTGATTGGTACTTACGAATCACTCTACATTGTCACCAAAGAAAATAATCGCTGGGGTGTTAAGTTTCGCTCGAGCTACGCAGAATAAAGAAATGAGAGATGAGAAATGAGAAATGTGGAATCATATCAGATTCATTTCTCATTTCACATCTCTCATTTCTCGCATAATAACCTTAAAAAATATATTAACCCATCCCGCTATGACCTTTTTGAAAAAAGCAACCCTGACAAGTGCTGCGTTATTGAGTCTGGGCATTTTGTCCGTAACGGCGCAGAACAGACCTGTACAACCTTATAAGGGTAAGATTGGAAAAACACTGGCCGAGACGCAGCAATCCTGGCCGGAGAAAGTAAAAGCGCCGAAAGGTGCGCCGAATATCGTTTGGATTTTATTAGACGATGTTGGTTTTGGTGCTGTGAGTACGTTTGGTGGTTTGATTGAAACACCCAACTTAGATTCTTTAGCCAATAATGGATTGCGTTATACCAATGCACACACGACAGCCATCTGTGCGCCTACACGCACAGCTCTGTTGACCGGTCGTAACCATCACTCCGCACACATGGGATTGTTTCCTGAAAATGCGATCGGTACACCGGGTTATGATTCGTACATTCCTTTTGAAAAAGGATTTGTCGGAGAGATCTTGCAAGAGAACGGTTACAATACCTATGCCTTGGGCAAGTGGCACATCACTCCGATTGCAGACTTAACGCCTGCAGGTCCTTTCAATCGCTGGCCTACAGGAAGAGGCTTTGATCATTTCTACGGTTATCCTTACAGAGGAAGTTCAGATCAGTACCATTCTCAAATCTGGGAAGATACAAGAAGAGTCTACCAGGACAATAACGGCAAACATTTCAATACCCTGTTAGCCGATAAAGCGATTGCTTACATCGGTGAACAAAAATCAGTGGATCCTGAAAAACCATTCTTCCTATACCTTGCTCCTGGCGCAGCACATGCACCGCATCAGGTCGATAAATCCTGGTCGGATAAATACAAAGGTAAGTTTGATAAAGGCTGGGACAAGTACAGAGAAGAAGTATTGGCGAGACAAATCAAAGGTGGAATTGTTCCAAAGAATACCGTATTGCCCGCTGGTAATCCGGGTGTGAAGAAATGGGATTCTTTATCTGTTGCAGAGCGGAAATTGTACGCACGTTTCATGGAAGTATATGCCGGTTTCTTATCACAAACCGATTATGAAATCGGACGTGTCATCCAGCAGTTAAAGAAACTCGGACAATACGACAATACCTTAATTATTGTATCGATCGGTGATAACGGTGCCAGTAAGGAAGGAACCTTTGTTGGTTTTGTAAATAGTTATGATCCTGCCTGGACAGACGAACAACGTTTAGAGCAAAACATAAAAGACCAGGATTTAATCGGAACAGAATTGTCTAAAGCCAATTATCCATTGGGTTGGGCTGCCGCTACCAACGTGCCTTTCCGTCAATGGAAAACAGATGCCAATACAGAAGGCGGTACGAGAAATCCTTTGATCATTTCTTATCCTCAAAAAATTAAAGACAAGGGTGGTGTGCGTAATCAGTACAGTCACGTCATCGACATCTTGCCAACGACAATTGAATTGGCAGGTATTGAACTTCCTAAATCAATCAATGGAATTAAGCAAGATTCATTGGAAGGGGTGAGTTTGGTTTATAGCATTGATAACGCCAAAGCCGTATCCCGTCATACGGTGCAGTATTACGAAGTACTGGGTACACGCTCCATTTATAAAGACGGCTGGAAAGCAGGTGTCTTGCATAAGAGAGGTGAGCCTTTCACTACAGACGTTTGGGAGTTGTACAACATTAACGAAGATTTCAACGAGCGTTTCAACCTGGCCGCCAAAAATCCGGCGAAGTTAAAAGAGCTGCAAGACTTGTTCGACAGTGAAGCGGCTAAATACAATATCTATCCTTTGAAAGATGGCACAGGTCCTATTCCTACCGTCGGTCCGAGTTTGTATGATAACAAAGAACAAGTGATTCTTTATCCGGGTTTATCTACCATCGTAGAACTGGCCGCACCGAAGTTGCATAACCGTTCTTTCAACATTACAGCCGATGTCGTGATTCCTGCTAAAGGCGCGGAAGGCGTATTGTTCTCTACCGGTGGATTGGCCAGTGGGATCAGCTTCTTCATTCAAAATGGTAAACCTGTTTTTGTTTACAATACAGGTGTAGAAAAATATACGATTGTTTCTTCTCAAGCGATCACTCCAGGAAAGGCATTGATCAGGTTTGAATTTACTTATACCAAAGCAGAACCAAGCGGTTCAGGCAATGGCGTATTGTACATCAACGATGTCAAAGTAGGAGAAGGTAAAGTCAACAGAACCGTATCCAGCATTTATGCGCATGAAGGATTGAACTTGGGTTTTGATGACCTGACTCCGGTTACCGATACGTATAAAGCGCCGTTTGCTTTTACGGGAACATTGAATAAGATCATTTTAGATTTGAAATAAAAAAAGTCAGTGATAAGTAGTCAGACAGTCCCCGCAGGGTCTCTCGAAGAGGACCCTGCGAGTGATTTGAAAGGCGAAACATCACTGCATTCAAGAACACAGGGTCCCTTTCAGGAGACCCTGCGAGAACTAGTTGTCAGTGATCAGTAGGATTAAAAAAGTACTATGATGAAAAAGACGGTATTAAAAATAGCCACATTGTCTTTAGGTATAACTGTTTTGTTCACTACGGGATGTGAGCAAAAAACTAAAGAAGAAGTTTCCTCAGAAGATTCCGACTATAAAGGAATCATTGGTAAAACACTCGAAGAGTCTAAAGAATGGTGGCCGGAAAGAGAACAAGCAAAACCTGGAGCTCCCAATGTAGTGCTATTCCTTATTGATGATGCAGGTTACGGTACGTCCAGTGCGTTTGGTGGATTGATGGAAACACCGACATTAGATAGTTTGGCCAATAATGGATTGCGGTATACCAACTTCCATTCTACGGCAGTTTGTTCACCTACACGTGCGGCGCTACTTACAGGACGCAATCACCATTCGGTACACATGGGTTATTTGAATTATAGCTCATTAGGTTTTCCTGGTTACGATGCGATCATGCCTGGTGATAAAGCGACTATTGCAGAGATCTTACATGAAAATCACTACAATACGTATGCAGTAGGTAAATATCATTTAGCGCCTTTACATGAGATTACAGCTGCCGGCCCTTTTGATCGTTGGCCTACAGGCAGAGGTTTTGATCACTTCTATGGTTATCAATTGGGACATACGGATCAATACCATCCAAACTTGTACGAAGATACAAAAGTCATCAACGTCGAACCCAATACAAAACACCTGACTACATTGATGGCTGACAAAGCCATAGAATACATTTCTACACAAAAATCTATTGCTCCCCAAAATCCTTTCTTCTTGTACTTCGCTACCGGTGCTATTCACTCGCCGCATCAGGTAGACAAGAAATGGATCGATTTATACAAAGGCAAATTTGATAAAGGATGGGATTGGTATAGACAAGAAGTTTTTGCTCGTCAAAAAAGGCTAGGTGTTATTCCTGCCAATGCTGTATTGCCTGAGCGCGATCCAACAGTTAAAGCTTGGGATAGCTTGACGGTAGAAGAAAGAAAAGTATATGCGCGCTTCATGGAAGTTTACGCCGGTTTTTTGACACATGCCGATTATGAGTTTGGAAGAATTGTAAATTACCTGAAAGAAACCGGTCAACTGGAAAATACGATCATCATTACCAGCATCGGTGATAATGGCTCTAGTCATAGCCCTCGCAATGGGTTTTACAATGCAGCCATTAAAAGTTTACCCGTTGAAGAACAGGTGGCAGAACTGGCTAAACACCTGGATGAGTTTGGTACAGAACATTCCGACATGGATGCTCCGTCAGGCTGGACTCAGGCAACGAATACTCCATTCCGTTTGTGGAAGCAAGATGCGAATTCAGAAGGAGGAACTCATCAACCGTTGATTGTCTTCTATCCAAAAGGAATTAAAGACAAAGGTGGCATTCGTAATCAATATGGTCACGTGATCGACATTACACCAACCATTGTGGAGTGGACCGGTTCTAAAATTCCTGATGTCATCAAAGGCTATAAACAAAAACCGATCGAAGGAACGAGTCTTGTATATTCCATTAATAACGCCGCTGCTCCGGATCAACATACTGTTCAATACTACGAACTCAGAGGAAAGCGTGCGATCTACAAAGACGGTTGGAAAGCTTCTGTGTTTCATGAAACAGGAACCGACTTTGCAAAGGATGTTTGGGAATTGTATCACATCAACGAAGATTTTAACGAGCGTATTAATCTAGCCAATAAGCATCCTGATAAAGTAAAAGAGCTACAAGGTGTGTTTGATGAAGAAGCGAAAAAATACAATGTATATCCATTGATAGATAATTCACAAGTTCCAGGACCGGCAGGTAGAGCGAGAAGTGTCTTTGGAAAATCAGATCAGATTGTTCTGTATCCGGGCATCGAACAATTCATGACGTATAGCGGTCCTCAGTTTCAATCTACTTCTTTTTCTATTACAGCAGAAGTTGATTTGCGCACAAAGAAAGAACAAGGTGTTCTGTTTTCTGCCGGTGATGAATTTGATGGATTGAGTTTATACATCAAAGACGGTAAGTTCCAGGTGGCTCACAATACAGGAAGCATTGTTCGTTATTTGCAATCGAATCAATCTTTGCCAACGGGTAATGTGAAGTTACGATTCGAGTTGAACTACATCAAACCTCCGAAAACAAAAGCAACAGATAACAGAGACAATTACAAAGTTGATGTTCCCGGTGGTACAGAGTCTATTTACATCAACGATGTAAAAGTAGGAGAGCGCAACATCTTAGCTTCAGAAGGTAAGTACATTGCCAATTATAAAGATGGAGTGGACGTTGGACAAGATGCCAATTCAACGGTGACGGAACATTATAAGGCGCCGTTTAAATTTAATGGAATATTGAAGCAAGTGGTTATTGACTATAAGTAAATAGGAACGAGCCAGGAGTGAGGAGGTACGAATTTTTCCTAGCTCGTCCCTCCTTGCTCCTAGCTTTTAAACGGTATGAACAATAAGTTTTTCTTCTTAGTAATAGGATTTTTGTTTGCAACATTGGTGCAGGCACAAACGAAGCGACCCAATATCGTCGTCATCTTGGCGGATGATATGGGCTATTCAGATCTTGGCTGTTTCGGTTCGGAAATCCATACACCGAACCTGGACAAACTGGCCGGTCAGGGATTGAAATTGACGCAGTTCTATAATGCCGGTCGCTGTTGCCCGTCCAGGGCGGCTTTGCTGACTGGTCTATACCCGCATCAGGCTGGAGTAGGAGACATGTTGCAGAACGATAGTTTGGAAGCTTACAGTACCCATCTTAATTATACGAGTGTTACCTTAGCCGAAGTGTTGCAGCAGTCCGGATACCATACGATCATTTCCGGTAAATGGCATGCAGGCAATGAACCGGAATATTGGCCTACGAAACGAGGTTTTGAAGATCAGTATTTTAGTAACGGTACAACGGGTCATTATTTTGGTATTGCGAAAGGCCGCCAGTATGTGGTGAATGGCAAAGAAGTAGACGTTCCCGGTCCATGGATCAAATCCGGTAATTCGGAATATAAGTTATTTAAAAATGAAGACGGTTCTCAATGGTATGCTACCGATGCGATTGCCGATCATGCGATCGATTTTGTTAAAGATTTCAGAAAGGAAGAAAAAGAAAAGCCATTTTTTCTATACCTGCCTTTCACGGCACCACACTGGCCTTTGCATGCTTTTGAAGAAGACATTAAAAAGTACGAAGGCAAATACCTGATCGGTTGGGATTCTTTACGTGTGCAACGCTTCAATAAAATGAAAAGCCTGGGACTGATTGATCCTTCCTGGACAATTTCTCCGAGAAATGAAAATGTAAAAGCCTGGAGCGAACTTTCCGACAGTGCTAAAACCAGGAACGATCGTTTGATGGCTACCTATGCAGCGATGATTGACCGACTGGATCAGAATGTAGGGAAATTAATCGAATCATTGAAAGCAACAGGTGACATTGATAATACCGTGATTATCTTTTTAGCAGACAACGGTGGTTGTCACGAACAGGTTTCTAAAGGAGCAGCCAATGCATTGCCCGGTACAGCGGAATCTTTTGACGGTTATGAATACGGTTGGGCCAATGTGAGCAACACGCCTTTCCAATGGTTCAAACATTGGGCGCATGAAGGCGGCACTTCTACACCTTTTATTGCCTGGTATCCTAAGTTGATTAAAGCAGGAAGAACGAGTTCTGCCACCGGCTATATCGCTGCCATCATGCCTACTTTGGTTGAGCTCTCACAGAGCAAATATCCTACGGAGTATAAGGGAAATAAAATTACACCAACTGTAGGACAAAGTTTGGTGCCCTTATTCAAAGACCAAAAATATACCGGTCATTCCTTAATTGTATGGGAACATGAAGGCAACCGTGCCGTAAGAAAAGGCGACTGGAAATTGGTATCGCGTTTCGATTATAAAAACAATGTAGAGTTGCCCTGGGAGTTATACAACATTGCCAACGATAGATCAGAAACAGTTAATCTGATCAATAAAAATCCGGAGAAATATACCGAATTGCAAAATGAGTATAGTGCCTGGGCAAAGAAAGTACAGGTAGTTCCTTATGAACAACTATTATCTTTACGTAAATCAAAATCAGCCAAAACCTCAAAGGAATAATTAAAATTAAAAGAACAATACCATGAAGATCCACACCACATCTATTCAAATCGTAACAGCCATTATATTTTCTTTCTTATTTGTATTTCCTGCTGTTGCACAAGATAAACCAAAGAAAAGTCCTGCTGCTACAGTTAGCGGTGTTATTGGCAGCAGCACGATTACAATCCACTACAACCAACCTTCTGTGAAAGAAAGAAAAATATGGGGAGGCTTAGTTCCTTACAATGAAGTTTGGCGCACCGGTGCGAACGAAGCGACCACGTTTGAAACAACGAAAGACATTACTGTGGAAGGAGTAGTATTACCTGCGGGTAAGTATGCTTTGTTTACTATTCCCGGTGAACAGGAATGGACGATCATTTTCAATAAAACAGCCAGTCAATGGGGTGCTTTTAAATACGATGCAAAAGAAGATCAGTTGAGAGTAAAAGTGAAATCTGCTAAAGCACCTGCTTTTGTCGAGCAATTAACATTTTACGTGGAAAAAAATAAAGTGTTTTTCCGTTGGGAAAACCTTGAAGTAGGTTTTAGTGTGAAATAGGTAAGTCATAAGTTGTAAGTAAACAAACTTATCACTTACACTTATAACTATAAAAATTGTAGTGAGATGAAAAAAATAGTTTTAGGTCTGTTGTTATTTGCTGGTGCTATTCAGGCACAAAGTAAAAAGGAAGCTCCTGCTTCCAAACCTAACATTGTCTACATATTTCTGGACGATGCAGGTGTTACGGATTTTGGTGCTTACGGCAATACCTTGATTCGCACACCGAACATTGATCAATTGGCAAAAGGAGGAATCACATTCAATCAACATTATTCCGCGGCATCGAATTGTTCGCCTTCCAGAGCAGCTTTGCTGACAGGGCGCTATCAGGTAAGACATGGCCTCAATGATGTGTTGCATCCTACCAGTCCATCGGGTATTGATCCCAATGAAATCACATTAGCGGAAGCCCTGAAAGTACAAGGTTATGCGACGGGCATTATTGGTAAATGGCATTTGGGTACCGTGAAACAACACCTGCCTTTGCAAAATGGATTTGATTCTTATTTTGGTATTCCTTACAGCAATGACATGACACCGGTGTTTTATTTCAGAAACAACGATACGGTGAAAGATATCATTGATCAGCGTTTCATTACCAGAACCTACACCGAAGAGGCCATCAGTTACATTAAAACAAATAAAGACAAGCCGTTCTTCTTATACCTGGCACACAACCTGCCACATGTGCCGTTATTTGCTTCACCTGAGTTTGTTCAAAATTCGAAGAGTGGTATTTACGGCGCAGTGATTGAAGAGATTGACTGGAGTGTGGGCAAAATCACGAAGGCACTCGAGGAATTGGGTTTGGATAAAAATACGATCGTCATTTTCAGTAGCGATAACGGTCCATGGAAAGTGAAAGAAGACAACGGTGGTACAAGCGGTACTTTGCGCAGTGAGAAAGCCACCTGGTTTGAAGGAGGCTTCCGTGTGCCGCTATTGGTGAAATGGCCTGGACACATCAAGCCGGGGAGTTATTACAACAACATCAGTTCACAACTGGATTGGTTTCCTACTTTAGTAAAAGTAGCAGGAGGCACTTTAGCTAAAGACAGAACGTACGATGGTGAAGACATACTGCCCATATTGACAGGCACTGCGGAAAGAAAAGGCAATCAGATTTATTACTTCTATGGTGGTAAATTGAGAGCCTATAGAAAAGGGGATTATAAAATTGTTTTTCCTTACGAAGGAAGGGCTGTTAGTTTCGGCAGTGCTGCCATTCCCAAGATCGAATCTGTATGGTTATTCAATTTGAAAAATGACCCGAACGAAACCAGCGATATCGCATTGAGCAATTTGCAGTTGACGCAGCAATTGGTGGATGAAGCCAATCAGTATGTTTCATCTTTGGGTGAGCTTCCTCCAACGCGCTCACCGAGATAATTTATAATTAAAAAATCTAAAAAATAAACACCACCTATCTATGAAAAAGATTCTTCTCTTTACAAGTGCATTAGCCATTTTACTTTCTTCCTGCAGTGAAAAATATGAAACACTGGAAGACCTTCACCAGACGCCGGAGCAACTGAAGCAGCAAGTACAAAATGGACAAGCGTACCTCATCGATGTGCGCACACCAGAAGAATACAAGTCTAGTCATTTGAAAAATGCGGTAAATGTCAATTTCAAATCACCTGATTTCAAAGAACAGATCAGTAAACTGGATAAGACCAAACCGGTATACCTGTATTGCCAAAAAGGAGGAAGAGCTAAGAAAGCGACAGATAGTTTGAAAGCGTATGGATTCTCTGATTCGCACAGCGTTGGTGGGCTAGAACAACTGAAAAAGCAAGGACTTACTGCAGAGTAAACATAAGCGTTTTTCCATTGAGTCGTAAAATTAGTGACTGATAACAGCCAAAGGGATCAATAAATTATGAAACGTTACATCATTGCAGGTATTATTTTGTTGTTTTTAATTGTCATAAAACTCCAGTTCTTTTCTTCCGCCAAAGGAAAAGATGCCCGCGCGGATAAGAAGAAAGAAAAACCTCCGGTACCGGTCAGTGTATTTGTTGTGGGACATGAAAATATTCAGAATCACTTATTTTGTAATGGGAAAGTGTTGTCCAATGAACAAGCGGAATTGCGTACGGAAGCCAGTGGCAAGATCAATTACATCAACTTGCAGGAAGGTAAATTTGTAAAAGCGGGAACATTGCTGTTAAGATTGAATGCAGCAGAACAACAAACGCAATTGGAAAAAGTAGACGCACAATTGCTGTTTGCAACGGCGGTTGAATTTCGCAGACGTCAACTTTTATCGACGCAATCAATTAGCAAAGAAGAATACGAAAGTACAAGAAGAGAGCTTCATGCGCTAAAAGCTGACAGTGCCTTCATACAATCTCAGATTGCGAAGAAATTGATTTATGCTCCTTTTGACGGTGTCATCGGCATACGCAATGTGAGTATCGGCAGCTACATCACGCCGGATGTCATCGTGGCCAATATTCACCAGGTAGATCCGATAAAGATTGAGTTTTCACTTCCGGAACGTTACGCGCCTTTATTCAAAATAGGAGATGCCATCACTTTTCAAACTGAAGGTTCAGGCAATACCTACAAAGGTACCATCAATGTATTAGATCCTGTCGTGGATCAGGCCAGTGGCAACGTGAGGTACAGAGCCTGGACCCGAAATTCCAAGGGAGATCTTTTACCGGGTTCTTTCGCGCGTGTGGAGTTGTCGCTGGAAGAACAGCCGGGTACCGTGTTTTTACCGACTGAAGCGATCGTTCCGGTAGCTAAAGGAAAAAAAGTATTTACCATTAAAGATGGTGTAGCGAAAGAGGTCATTGTAACCACCGGTGTGCGTACGGAGAATTACCTTCAGGTTCTATCTGGTATACAGCCCGGAGATTCTGTGGTGATCAAGGGTAATTTTCAATTGAAAGATAAAGCGGCTGTAAAAATTAAACGCAAGTAAACAGCAGTCTATGTTGTATCATACTGTTGAATCCTATCCTAGATTATGAGTTTATCTTCTTTAAGTATTAAGCGACCTGTATTGGCGATAGTGATGAACCTCATCATTATTTTTTTTGGCTACTTAGGTTTTCGTTCTTTGGGTATCCGGGAATTTCCGGTCATTGAATCTCCGATTGTAACTGTTCGCACGGCATACGCCGGTGCGAGTGCGGAGATCGTTGAATCTCAAATCACCTATCCTTTAGAAAAAGCATTGAATGGAATTGAAGGCGTAAAATCGATTTCTTCTACCAGTAGTTTGGGCTCCAGTTCTATTTCAGTGGAATTCGATTTGAAAGCGGATTTGGAAACCGTGACCAATGATGTGCGGGATAAAGTATCACAGACGATCCGTTCTTTGCCGCCTGACCTCGACGCACCTCCGGTCATCAGTAAAGATGTGGGTGGAGAATACATCATTGTCATGACCGTGACAAATGATAAAATGACGGATCTGGAAGTCAATGATTATGTCGACAACCTTATTTTGCCAAAACTACAGACGATAAAAGGTGTTGCCAACGTCTACCTATTCGGTGAAAAAAGATACGCGATGCGGTTGTGGCTCGAACCGATAAAGATGTCGGCTTATAAAGTGACGGTGCAGGATGTTCGCCAGGCACTGGCGTTAGAGAATGTGGAGTTGCCTACCGGTCGACTGGAAGGGAACAGAACCGAATTGACGATCAAAGCCAATGCAAAATTGAAAAGTGAAAACGATTTCAATAACATGATCATCCGTTCGGAGAATGGGAAGTCCATTCGTTTACAGGATATCGGCTATGCCACTTTAGGTGCTGAAAACGAAGAGACTATTTTCAGGATCAACGATGTACCCAGTCTGGGTTGTTCCATCGTTCCGCAGCCTGGTGCCAACCATACGGAAATAGCCGATGAGTTTTACAAAGTGTATGCACAACTGCAAAAGGATTTGCCTGCTGATTTTAAATTATCTATTTCTACAGACAACACCCGTTTCATCGATAAGTCTATTACTGAAGTAACGGAAACATTGGCCATCGCTATTTTACTGGTCGTGGTTATTATTTATTTGTTTTTCCGGGATTGGTCGATTGCCTTAAGGCCTTTGATTGATATACCGGTTTCTTTGATCGGAACATTTTTCATCATGTATATTTTCGGTTTTTCCATCAACGTCTTGACCTTGCTGGCCATCGTATTGGCAACGGGACTTGTTGTAGACGATGGGATCGTGGTGACAGAAAATATTTTCAAAAAAGGAGAACAAGGATTACCGCCTGTGCAAGCAGCGATTGAAGGATCGAATGAAATTACATTTGCAGTATTGTCTACTTCCATTACCTTAACGGCTATCTTTTTACCCATTATATTCATGGAAGGATTTGTCGGAAAACTGTTCATGGAATTTGGTGTCGTGGTGGCTTCGGCTGTTTTGATTTCCATTTTTGTTTCCCTTTCCTTAACGCCCATGCTCAATGCCTGGATGACGCATGACCATAAAAAGAAAAGTAAATTTTATGTTTGGTCTGAACCATTTTTCGTCTGGTTAAATGATACTTATAGTCGCTCTTTGGATAATTTTTTAAAAAAGAGATGGCTGGCTTTTGTTATTCTGGGTATTGCGACGGTGAGTACTTTTGTTTTACTCAAAGTAGTTCCTTCAGAATTGGCGCCGGTAGAAGACCGCAGCATGTTGCGCATTACCATGACTCTGCCGGAAGGAGCGTCTTTTGAGTATACCGATGAGTTCATGTTGAACTATATTAAACTGATACAGGATTCTATTCCCGAGAATAAATTGGTGATGGCCATCACCGCAGCATCTCCCGGAGGTTCAAGCACAGGGATCAACTCGGGATTTTCAAGAATACCTTTGATTGATCCGGATCAGCGTGAACGCAGCCAACAGGAAGTTGCGGATAAAATCAATCAACTGATGAAAGCTTATCCGGAAGCAAAAGTTCAGGTAGGGCAGGATCAAACCATCAATACAGGTTTCAGGGGATTGCCGGTGCAGTACGTCATTCAGGCGCCTAATTTTCAAAAGCTAAAAGAAGTGCTTCCTAAATTTATGGAAGAAGCACAAAAAGACCCTACGTTTTCATTGGTCGATGTGAACCTGAAATTCAACAGACCTGAAATACAAGTGCTCATCAACAGAGAGAAGGCGAGGGATTTGGGCGTTACGGTATCCGATATCGCACAAACTCTACAGTTGGCATTGAGCGGACAACGCTTCGGTTTTTTCAACAGAAACGAAAGACAGTACCAGGTGATCGGCCAGTTTGATCGCTTGAATCGAAATGAAACATTGGATTTGAGAAACATTTATGTGCGCAATAATAAAGGAGTTCTGATCCAACTGGATAACCTGGTCATCTTTGAAGAAGCCAGCAATCCTCCGTCACTCTTTCGGTACAACCGTTACCAGGCAGCTACAGTATCTGCTGCATTAGCGCCTGGCAAAACAATTGGTGAAGGCTTAAAAGTGATGGATGATATCAAGGCACGTGTATTGGACGATACCTTCTCCACGGCCTTGCTCGGTTCGTCCAGGGATTTTGTGGAAAGTTCTTCGAATACCTCGTATATATTTATACTGGCGTTGGTATTGGTTTACCTGATTCTTGCCGCACAGTTTGAAAGTTTTATTGATCCGTTCATCATTATGTTGACGGTGCCCTTGGCTTTAGCCGGTGGCGTGATTTCGCTTTGGTACTTCAATGAAACCAATAATATTTTCAGTCAGATCGGAATGATCATGCTGATCGGTTTGGTTACTAAAAATGGTATTTTGATTGTTGAGTTTGCCAATCATTTAAAAAATTCCGGATTAAGTACCCGAGAGGCAGCGCTGCAAGCGGCCAATGGCAGATTAAGACCTATTCTCATGACCAGTCTGGCTACGATTGCAGGCGCACTGCCTATCGCCATAGCTTTTGGAGCGGCTGCTAAAAGCCGCATGGGAATGGGCATTGTGATTGTCGGAGGATTATTGATTTCCTTGATTTTTACTTTATATGTCATACCTGCCATTTATACTTTCTTTTCCAGAAGTAAACGGAAGTCCGAACACTCAACATCCGAGGTGTTCATGGAGCCTGAGTTAGAAAACGCATAAATTCAATTAAAGGTCTAAAAAGGGGCAAACAGCGATTTTAATGAATTGCTGTTTGCCCCTTTTATGGTTTCTTACCACTAAAAAGGTTTCTATATTCTACTTACTCTATAGAGTTTATAGTATTTTGCATCGTCAAATAAAACAACGAGTTGATATCCCATGAAAAAATTAACCATCATTCTATTTATAGCGTCAGTACTCTTGGGTAAGATCTTGCAGGCGCAGTCCATCAGTGAACAGAAAGTGATTCTTACGGGAACACGATTTACCTATCCCATCATTGAGAAATGGATAGCGGAGTTTAAGAAGACGCATCCTTCGGTTTCGATCAAGTTGGCTCCATTGGGTTCGCCGGCTGCCGATTCTGCCAATATCAGAATCAGCGGACAGGATGTGATAGAGAAAAACCTGAATCCGGGAGAAACGCATGTAGCGCTTGCAAAATATGGTTTACTGGCTATTGCCAATGCGAAATCACCGCTTGTGAATTCTTATAAAAATAAAGGGTTGCAGGAATCAGACATCAACAAGTTGTTTTTCATGGATCATATCAGTACCACCAAGGAGAAAGAATATGTGGTATATACTAGAGAACAAAAATCCTGTGCGCCGGTTTCCTTCGCCAGCAGCTATGGACATACGTTCGAAGAGTTGGCCGGTACAAAAGTAAAGGGCGATGATAAAGCCTTGTTGAATGCATTGCGTGCCGATTCATTAGGTATTTCCTATAATAATTTAGGTTATGTCTACGATGTCAAAACACGCAAATTAGTGGAAGGCGTTTCAGTATTGCCATTTGATTTGAACCATAATGGAAGAATAGATGCAGACGAGAAATTTTACAATACGCTGGATGAGGTGATTGCCAAGTATGAAACAACAGCAAATAAATTATTAGCAACGGAAGAGGTAAGTGTAATTTATTCCACCACAAAATCCAATGCGGCCATAGACTTATTCCTGAACTGGGTATTGACAGATGGACAAAAATTCAATCATGAGTTGGGCTTCCTGAATTTTAATGCGGGTGAGTTAGACCAGCAAAAACTGACTGTAAAAAATTCAAACAGCTCTAAATAATAAATCCTATGACATTGAACGATGTAGAGATTTTAGCAAAAAAAATAGTGATAGGTGTAGTGATTTATCTTATACCGGTCATCATCATCTTCGGTGGATTGTGGCTTACTTCCACTTTGTTGAAGAAGGACAAACAACTAGCCGGTAAAGACTATACGGTTCAACCTTAAACGATCATTTATATGTCACAAATAAAAATCAATCCGATCGCCAAAAATGCTTCGCTAAGCTTATTCATTTATACGCTTCCTCTGGCTTTGATGTTTGCTGTTTTTTATTTTACAGGTCAGCAACCTTGGGCTAATCCTACAGAGTCATTGACCTTGGATGTTGCGCATACCGATACGTGGTGGGGTTATATTACTTCAGCCTTTACGCACATACAGACCTGGGGACTTACCGTCATCGTTTTTGTACTCGCCATTGCAGAGTTTTCATTGGGTTTGTATGAAGAGAAATGGACAAAGAATGAAAGAATTTTGGATGTAGTATGTTTCATCTTACCTAAAGTAATCATTGCACCGGTAGTCGCTTATTTTTCTTTGAAATTTTTACCGATTGCTTTTCCCTTCTTCAAGAACGAATTTTCCTGGGTTCCTTTCTGGTGGGGTTGTCTAATCATTGCAGTAGCAGATGATTTGACGCAGTACTGGTACCACCGTTTGCACCATCAGCTTCCTTTGCTTTGGAGGTTCCATCGTACGCACCATTCAGCGCCTTATATGGGAATGGCCATGAACTCCAGACAGAATATTTTGTACACGATATTCTTTTCACAGATTTATGTGACAGCTACTTTAGTGTATCTGGGTTTAGGTTTTCCTGCTTTGTTTGTACGCGTGGTAAAATCATTGATTACAACGTTTGCACATTCCAGTATTCCCTGGGATAAACCTTTTTACGAACATAAGTTTCTACATCCGGTTGCCTGGGTATTGGAACGATTGATTTCAACACCGGCTACACACCAGGCTCACCATGCGGATTTGGCAGATGATGGAGTAGGACACTATAAGGGAAACTTTGGCAATATGTTTTTCATTTGGGATATAATTTTCAAGACCGGTATCATTACACGCAGGTATCCCACTTCTTTTGGATTGAAATATTACCAGGGAGAAGAATGGTATGCACAGTTGTTATGGCCTATCTTAAAATCAAAGAAGGAAGGCAGTGAGTTATCCGCTGATGGCCCACAGGTATTTGATGAGCAGGCCGCTGAAATTAATTCTTCGCAATTGGTTTATCAGACCAAGTAAATGAAGATAAGTAATCATTGACTTCTTTAAAGTAGTATGCATAAAATACTGGGACTTGTTTTATGTATACTTTTATTCTCTACTGTTTCCGCGCAAATTAGTCCACCAGGATTAGGAGATGCGAATACTGCAAGTTGGTTAGCCATCGGTTTGAGACAGAGGCTGGATTCCGCCAATCACAAGCAATACGTGGCCTATGCAGGAATGGGGAGGATCAGCAATCCGGATGATTATAATCCAATAGAGAAGACTTCTATTTTCGTTTTGAACCAGGAGTTTTACAACCAGTTTCATAAGCACTGGCAATATTCAGTAGCGCTGAGTTATAGAAGACAAAACGAATACGAAAGCACAACACCTTACGAAAAGGAAAAGGTACCATTGAAACAGGAGTTCAGAATTTATAGTCGCTATTCATTCATTTGGAAAACGAGTCGACTTAAATGGGTGACAACCTATCGTCAGGAATTCAGGAAGTTTTATACCAATGATTTCAAGGATTGGGAAGAAACCTACCAACTCAGATCTCGCACAAGAACACAACTGACGGTAACACTGGACAAATATAAAGTTCATAACATCGTGGCCAGTGCAGAAGCTTTGTTTTCTCTGAGTAAAGAAGAAAGCCAGTGGGGTAGTTTCGCTTACAGAGAGAGTCGTTTTTGTTTGTACTACTCCTACGCACCGGTGACTTCTCCTCTGGTATTTAGTCTGGGTTATATGAATAATTTAATTGGCAGCTCTTCCTTGATAGATGCACACTATATCGCACTGGATATCATCTGGACAGATCCTTTTGGAAATCTGAGAAAGAAGAAAATAGAAGTGCAGGATTTAACAAATTAATATAGACAATAAATTTCCACCGCCATAAATAAATTTAATTACTATAATTTTTATTACGGATGAAAAGAAAATTAACAGGATTCACTTTATTCTTTTTGCTGGGAGCGGTAGCTTCTCAGGCACAGCAAAACCAGGAATGGAAAGGCAAGATCGCCAAAAATGCGGCAGAGTCTACGCCTTACAAAATTCAATACAATCAAAAAGCTCCGGCCGGTGCCCCCAATGTGGTGCTGGTTTTATTAGACGATGTGGGATACGGCGCCAGCAGTGCTTTCGGTGGGCTCATTCAAACGCCTAATCTCGAGGAACTGGCGAACAGCGGACTTCGTTTTACGAATTTCCATACGACCGGTATTTGTTCTCCTACGCGCGCTGCTTTGCTGACAGGACGCAATCACCATGCAGTAGGTATGGGCTTGTTCCCGCCTCCTTTTATCTACGGAGATTTCCCCGGATACAACGGACATATTCTTCCTGAAAACGGAACGATTGCTGAAGTGCTGCAAAGCAATGGATACAATACGTATCAGGTAGGCAAGTGGCACTTGACTCCGGGTTCTGAGTATTCTGACCTAGGTCCATTCCTGAGATGGCCGTCCGGCAAAGGTTTTGATCATAACCTGAGTTTTTTGGGTGGAGCAACCGATCAATACAAGATCGATAATTTTGTAGAAGACAACCAACGCGTCAAATCGGATGGTAGCCATTTGAACAAACTGATAACGGATAAATCCATCAGCTATATTTCCAAACAAAAATCTTTGGCACCGGATAAACCATTCTTTCTTTACTATGCAACAGGTGCTGCACACGCACCGCATCAAGTGTCTAAGGAGTGGAGCGATAAATACAAAGGTAAATTTGATGCGGGATGGGATGTATACCGTGAATCTGTATTTGCCAACCAGAAAAAACTGGGTGTGATTCCTGCTACGGCCAAATTGCCGGAGCGTAATAATTTTCTGAAAGCATGGAAAAGTTTATCACCGGAAGAACAAAAAGTGAATGCACGTTTCATGGAAGTGTATGCCGGATTTTTGGAATATACGGATTACGAAATTGGCCGTCTGATCAAACATTTAAAAGAATCAGGTCAATTTGACAACACCGTATTTTTGGTAATCATCGGCGACAACGGTGCGAGTAAGGAAGGTACAGAATACGGTGTGACCACTAAAAATCCCAATGCGACAACAGGTATTGAAAATCAATTGACACGTGCTGAATATGCAACATTTATTCAGAGTGAATACGATAAAATTGGTACACCCGAAGTAATTCCATCTGCTAACTATCCATTAGGCTGGGCGCAGGCTGCGAATACACCATTCAAATTGTGGAAACAAGATGCCAATGCAGAAGGTGGTACACACAATCCTCTGATTGTATCTTATCCAAAAGTAATCAAAGAGAAAGGTGGTATTCGTAATCAATACGGTCACGTCAACGATATCTATCCTACGATCCTTGAATTTGCAGGTATACAACAACCATCTCAAATTAAAGAGGTCACTCAAAAGCCATTGCATGGCACGAGTTTGGCATATGCTGTCAACGATAAGGCTGCAGCAACTAAACATACACAACAGTACTACACCATTTTTGGAAACAGAGCCATTGTGAAAGACGGTTGGAAAGCTTCGGCTGCCCACCATCCAAACCCTTTGGATTTAGCCTTCTACAAAGGAGAACCAAAACCTTCTGTACCGAACAATGCAGACAACGACGTGTGGGAATTGTATAACCTCAACGAAGATTTCAACGAGTTGAATAACTTAGCGAAGAAGAACCCTGAGAAGTTAAAAGAGTTGAAAGACTTGTACGATCAGGATGCAGTGAAGTACAACATCTATCCACTGGTAGACATAGAGTACTACATCCAGCAAATCAAGTTAGGTAATTCAATAGTTACACCAGTCCCTGCTAAGTAAGTAGTGAAGAGTAAGTAGTGAAGAGTGAAGAGTGAAGAGTGAAGAGTGAATGGTGAGTAGATTATAATTATTCTTCACTCTTCACTATTTACCCTTCACCTTTTCACTCTCCACCTTTAATAAACAATATACCAATGAAAAAAACATCTTTACTTTTATCATTGCTGCTATCAGGAATCTCGGTTTCCTATGCGCAGCAAAACCAGGAATGGAAAGGCAAGATCGCTAAGAATGCGACCGAAGCTGTTCCCTACAAAATCGATTACAATAAAAAGGCGCCGGCAGGCGCACCTAACGTCGTATTGATATTGATCGATGACGTAGGTTTCGGCGCTACTTCTACCTTCGGTGGATTAGTCAATACACCAACCTTTGATGCTCTAGCCAACAATGGTTTGCGTTATACTAATTTTCATACAACTGGTATTTGTTCGCCTACGCGTTCAGCAATGTTAACCGGGAGAAATCACCATTCGGTAGGAATGGGTATGTTTCCGCCTCCATACATTTCCGGTGACTTCCCGGGATACAACGGTCATATCCTTCCGGAGAAAGGAACGATTGCCGAACTCCTGCAGGCCAATGGTTACGCTACTTACCACGTTGGAAAATGGCATTTAACACCGGAAGATGAAACGACCGATATCGGACCTTTTCTGAGATGGCCGTCAGGCAAAGGCTTTGACCACAACTACAGTTTTCTTGGCGGAGCAACAGACCAATACAAACCCGATCTGGTAGAGGACAATGCACACATTACAAGTGACGGTTCGCATTTAAATAAATTGATTACCGATAAATCTATCGCTTATATTTCCAGATTGAAAAAAATAGCTCCGGAAAAACCATTCTTTCTATACTATGCGCCAGGCGCAACACACGCACCGCATCAGGTGGCCACAGAGTGGAGCGATAAATACAAAGGCAAATTCGATAAAGGATGGGATGTGTTAAGAGAAGAAATTTTTGCGCGTCAGAAGCAACAAGGTCTCATTCCTGCGAATGCTAAACTGCCTGCACGCAATCCATATTTGAAAGCATGGAAAGATATTCCTGCCGATCAACAAAAATTATTTGCGCGCTTCATGGAAGTATATGCCGGTTTCCTGGAGTACACAGATTATGAAATTGGTCGTTTGGTTGCTCATTTGAAAACTTCCGGTCAGTTCGACAACACCGCATTCTTTGTCATCATTGGTGACAACGGAGCAAGTAAAGAAGGGACGGAGTATGGTGTGACGAATAAAACACTGAAATACGATGAAGCGAATCCAACACGTGAAGAATACATCCAATATGAATTGAGCGAATACAATAAAATTGGAACACCTGATGTGGTCAGCGCAGCCAACTATCCATTAGGCTGGGCACAAGCATTGAATACGCCTTTCCGTTTCTGGAAAAGTGATGCCAACGCAGAGGGTGCTACGCACAATCCTTTGATTGTACATTATACTAAAGGCATACAAGCCAAAGGGGAAACCAGAAATCAATACGGTCACGTGACGGATATTTATCCGACTATCGCAGAGTTGGCAGGTATCGCGCAGCCCGAAACGATTAAAGGATACAAACAAGATCCGTTGCATGGAAACAGTTTGGTCTATTCGATCACGGATAAGAATGCAGCCAGTAAACATACACAACAGTACTATACCATTCTGGGTAACCGTGCCATTGTGAAAGACGGCTGGAAAGCAAGCGCAGCACACCGTCCGAACTCTCTCGATTTATTTCATTACGCAGACGAACCCAAATATACCGGTGGCAATAATGTAGAAACAGAAGAGTGGGAGTTGTACAACCTGAACGAAGACTTCAACGAGTTAAACAACCTGGCGAAGAAGAATCCGGAAAAACTAAAAGAGCTACAAGCCTTGTACGAAACAGATGCCGTAAAGTACAACATCTATCCTTTGATTGACAGGCAATATTATTGGGATCAACTAAGCAAAGAAAAGAAACAAGCGCCTTCACATAAGTAGGAATATTTTTTATGAGTAATTGAGTAATTAAAAGCCTCGGGTGAATTTCATCCGAGGCTTTTTAGTTTTAATGTTTGGGTGTCAGGTCTTCAGACCTGACACTGCCAGACCATAGCACAGGGTCTAGGTTATCGCCGACCGTTTGCCCCTAAATCCCTTAAAGGGGACTTTAAAGAAAGAGAAAGAGAAAGAGAAAGAGGTGGCACTCTTTCTCTTTCTCTTTGATTCCATGGCCCGTCCCCTGACAGGCCATCTGTTTTAATCACCCGTGGCTTCAACATTTCTCGAAGTCCTCGGCCTGTCAGGCGACAGGCCGAGGACTTCGAGAAATGGTATTAACACTTCGCTCTGTTTCTCCTCTCTCAATAAAGTCCCCTTTAGGGGATTTAGGGGTCAGACAGTTTGTAATTATTTATTAAGTTTCATCAATACATCAATTAGACTTTATCTTTAACCAATCTACAACGCCAACTTTAGCAGACCACTGTTCGTGTAGTAATCGTAATCGATTGACTTGCTCCGGATATTGTTTCGATAGATCATGTATTTCCGTTCTGTCTTTAATCATGTCATATAATTCCCATTGAGCGCTTTCCAATTCATATACGAGTTTCCATTGACCGTCTCTCACGGCTTTGTTGCCTTCGTGTTCCCAGTACAATACGCCGTTGGCAATCGTAGATTGATTGGTTATATTTTTCAAAAGACTCACACCGCCTAATGGTTTTAAAGAATGCCCGTTGAATGTTTTAGGATAGTCTACTTGCGCCACATCAAGACAAGTCGGCATGATGTCCATGATGTGTGAAACCGCCGGATTGATCTGTCCTGCTTTGATTACACCAGGATAGTAAGCGATGAAAGGAGAGGAGATTCCTCCTTCGTGTACGTTGCGCTTAAATGTTTGGAAAGGAGTATTGCTGACATTGCCCCAGTTTCTATCGTAACTATCGATACTTTCTCCACTGCCGGGCTGACCATTTCGCTGAATGACATAACTTAATTTTTTTACTTCATCTCCACTGCCTCCATTGTCTGATAAAAATAAAATCAATGTATTTTTATCTTGCCCCATTTTTTTGAGTTGATCTAAAATTTGTCCCACACCTTGATCCATGCGGTCAATCATGGCGGCGTAGATGGCCATTTTTATATCCCATTGTTCTTGTTCTTTTGCAGTGAGTGTATTCCAGGCGGGTACTGTTGCAAAGCGTGGGGACAAAGGCCAGTCTTTATGGATTATTTTATCTTGTATTAATTTTTGATAACGTGCTTCCCGCAACTTATCCCAACCCATCTTATAATGTCCTCTGTATTTCTCAATGTCCTGTTGTATGGCCTGAATGGGCCAGTGTGGAGCGGTGTAGGTGAGGTATAAGAAAAAAGGCTGAGACTTATCTTTGTGTCCATCTAACGCGTTGACGGCGAAATCTGTAATCTGTTGTGTCAAATAATAATTCGTATCTCTTTGTATCACTTCTCCTCCGTTCATGAACGTGACGCTTCTGCCATCGTTGTAGAGCGGTCCGTTTTTATAATAACTGCTGCCGTTATTAAGCATGCAGAAAGACTGATCAAAACCTCTGTTGTAGGCCAGTGCAGAAGGTTCTGTTCCTACATGCCATTTGCCCGATGTGATGGTGTGGTATCCGGCTTGTTGCAACAGTTGCGCAATGGTGACACAACTGTCATCAAGATATCCTTGATAAGCAGGATAACCTTTGTTCTCCAGCACGTCACCGACACCTGCCTGATGCGGGTAAAGCCCGGTAAGCAATGAAGCTCTGGAAGGACAACACCTGCCGCAATTGTAAAAATTAGTCAGCCGTATTCCTCCGGTTGCGAGCTTGTCTAAATTAGGTGTTGCTATTTCCGAACCGAAACAACCCAAATCGGAAAAACCCATGTCATCGGCAAGGATGATGATGATGTTGGGGCGCGAAGGTGTAAGGATAGAAGTGGAGCGTATCGTGCTCGATGTGAAAATGATCACACTGAATAACGAGACAAGAGAAAGTAAAAGGATGGAACGGAAGAAAGACATTTTATGGAAACTTCGATTTTAAAGTAAATAAAGAAATGATATGATACTATACTTTCGTTATAATTGTCGAAATGATACCCCTTTCATATCCTGTTGCGTTAGGGATTGAGCCATTGTCTGAGCTCGCCCGCCGCCAGAAAGATTCTATAGCCTTTAGTGATTGATCGGCGGGAAGCGAGTGGCGAAAGCCCGGCCCGAAGGGAACGCCCTACTCTTAATTAGCGGGAATATACTATTTCAATGATGCTTCTATTTTCTATCATGATCTTCACCATTGATAAATAGAAAACATTAAAATTCTTTTTCTCCAAATTCACTGGCAGGTAATTTGAATTTCCTGTTTTGTTGGTTCATATTGAAACTCAAATTAAGTAAAAGAATATCTTTTTCCTGAATGTAATTGGTAGTTGTATAGAAATTATTGCCTCTGGTTGTAATACGCTGTTCATTGCTTGGAATAATGCCTAGTCCAATGTTTTGCCACTGTACTACTGCACTCAGTCGGCCTTTTAAGAAAGTCTTTTTGAAGGAAGCATTGGGTGTAATGAACCTGGAATCTTCACCTTGTGCGGTAGGACGGACCGAAAGATAATTTAAGCTCAACTGTAAACTTGTAGTGTTGGTCAATGTGAATGTATGATTCGTATTAATAGAAAAAGCTATGGCATGATTATTCACAGCTACGGCGTTATTAAATAGCGTTCCTTTTATTTTATAATCATAGACATTTCCTCCAAGGTATATTTTCCACCATTTCAAGGGTTCAATGTTGACGCCACATTCAGCGCCCCATGACCTTGCCTGTCCTGCGTTGGTATAAATGCGATTAAGAATCGTATCATTATATACGCTGTTCACTCGGTTCACCACATTGTTGATTTGCTGGTTGTAAAAGTTAAGAAAAGCAGATCCGATGCTAAATGTTTTATTGACACCTACTTCTGAAAGGTATACAAATTCAGGCTTGATCTGCGGATCTCCTTGTTCTAATGTTTCGGAATGTTCTCTTTCAGGATAAGGATTCAATTCATTACTTGTGGAGCGCTGTACTCGGCTGCTAAAGCCTGCTTTTACTTTAAAACTTTTGTCTACAGAGTAGGCCAAATTAGCAGAGGGGAATAAATTGCTTAATTCAAGTTGATATGGTGTCCACAATTTGTCGGCATTGAATGTGCGTTTGGAATATTCGTAACGTAGTCCAACTTGGTATTCCAGTTTTTCTTTCTTTACAGAATACTGAGTATACAAACCATGTAT
Source organism: Chitinophagaceae bacterium (assembly GCA_028288405.1). Classification (GTDB taxonomy): domain Bacteria; phylum Bacteroidota; class Bacteroidia; order Cytophagales; family Cytophagaceae; genus JACMQM01. The sequence goes on along the minus strand of JAQBNS010000119.1, from coordinate 28,547 downwards.
GTAATTGTCTATTTCAATATTGGCACTGAATTCAGGAACAGTCTGAAATTTTCCTGTTCCTAATATCGCGTTTTGATATAGAAATTCCCCGGTTTGTTTTTGATAGCGCAATTGGTAACCACTTTCTAATTTCCCTTTTCCTATAGGGATGACATAATCTATTTTTCCGCGCCATCCGCTGAGTGGACTTCTTCCTGTATTCAACACATAATCCAGCGTGTCGGTATGGTCGTCTAAATTGGCGTTAAGGTTTTTGGTGAATCCATCTAACAAACCATATTCATAGAGTAGGGAGGTACTTAGCGCAGATTGATTCTGAAAGGTATGCGTATAGTCAAGGTTGATCAATGAAAAATCTCCTTGTTTTTTAACAAGATTGGAATTGAAATACTGCGCGCGACCAAGGACTGCACCACTTGTTGCATCTGTTTTTACATTATCGTAAGTAATGTCTGCACGCCTGAATTGCCTGCGTTGTCCGATGTATACACCGGCACTGATGACATTTGTCTTATTGGCATTAAAAGTTACGGATGCTCTTGCCGCATAATTTCTTCTTTTAAAACTTCGTTCTCCGTCCGAAGGAAAAGAGGTAAAACGATTTTGAACCGTTGTTTGTACTTCACCTGATCTTCTTCCGGCAAGATCATTCTCTTGATAGCTTCCTCCTGCACTCACATCCCATTTTTTCTTTTTGTAATTGATGCTGATGTCTCCTCCATACCGCTGCGGGTTTTCAGCATTGTTATAGCTATCCAAAGTAGGTGCACCGAGTTGGGCATTGGAAACAAAAGAGAATCCGTCTGTAGCTCCTTTTTTGGTAGTGATATTGATGATACCTGCTTTACCGTCGGCATCGTATTTAGCAGAGGGGGAAGTAATGATTTCAATATTTTCAATGGCGTTGGCAGGAAGCTGGCTAAGCACTGTGGTGGCATCGGTCAATACCGGTTTTCCATTGATCAGCACTAAGAATCCTGTAGAACCGCGTAATCGAATGTCACCTTCTGCATTCACACTGATGGAGGGCATGTTTTTAATGACATCCAGAGCCGTTCCTCCTTTGGCAGACTGAAATTGATCTGCTTTGTATATTTGTTTGTCAAATTTATTATCTATGGTACGTTGCTGTCCGCTTACGATCACTTCATGCAAGGACTGATCTTCTTGAAGAGCAATTAATCCTAAGTCAATGGGTGATGATTTAGTAAGTAGCAGGCTATTTATTGTTTTAATGGAATAACCTATAAATTGAATTTTTAGAAAGTACAGACCAGGTTTAATATCGTTTAGTTGAAAAGTTCCTGTAGAATCTACTAGCTGTCCCGTAACAAGTGTCGAGTCTTTTGTCTGGTAAAGACTCACGCTGGCATATTCCACAGGATTTTTAGAAAGCGAATCGATGACTTTCCCTTTAATGAAGTGTTGAGCGAAAGTTGGAGAAGTATGTAGGAAAAAATTGAATAAAAAGAAAAGAAGAAGTTTTTTCACGAGCAGCTATTATTGGTATACATCTATGCAGAAGTAACACAATAAAATAAATAAAAGAATGTAGGCTATACTAAGATTTTAGAATAATTGCGGGAATCATACCCCTTGCGTATGAAAGAGACTTGCGTGAGGGATAGTAGCGGAAAGCCCACAGCGAGCCTTTGGGTATGGTAATAAAGGTATGTATGATTCGAGCGTCCCGAGGCTTCGGGATGTAGCGAATAGTCCGGCCCGTAGAGGCACGCCCCCAATATCATTCACTTTTAATAAAGAAATAATTCTTATCAATGAAATTAATAGATATATTATTTACTATACTTCGACTTCCATGCTTTATACTGCGTCTTCTCAATTTTTTTAATCACGCGGTATACGGTGGAAGCCCAGTAATTGCGGAGGCCTATACCGGATGGTTCTCCTTTGATCCTGTCCTGGATGAGAATTTGTTTAGTACTCAGGTTGATCAATACCACATGGTAATAAGCTTCTTCCGAACTTTTACTCAAACTTTCAGCAAGGAATAAAATACCTACGCCACTTTTATCTTGAAACGAATAGCCGTTCACAAACTCCTGTATTTTTTCTTCATTGTAAAAGGGAGCATTGACGGCTTGCAATTGTTCCAAGGGGGCTTCTGCATTTTTGGCAGTGACTTCTGTAATATCGTACTGAATAGCTGATTTTCGCAGTGCTAAACCGATGTCGTATTTCGTGCGCTCGTTAAGCACCAAATTATTCCAGGCAGGGAAGTAAGTATTTTTGAGTCGTGCGGGACTTACACCACCGACCTCTTGAAACTGACTGAAATCACCAATGAGTTTAACATGTGAGTAATCAATACCCAGCCAGGTGTAAGTATAATTGGTAGCAGTAAATACATCCTTGGCTGTTTGAGCACGAAGCAAAAAAGAAACCTGGAATAAAATCAAAAATAGAAATAGTTTTTTCATAAGTGAGGCATTATGTATGGTCTAGAAATATAAGTAAAATTTGAAAGATGTAAAAAGTTTTGAATTTTTATTGAAGTCGGAAGAGATTTTATTGGTATCAGATCTTCAGACCTGATACGGTTGGCCGTTAGTAAAAAGATTGTGTTTCATACAGACAGTGTCAGGTCTTCAGACCTGACACCAACTCTAATAAAATTTAGATTACACTTGAACCTCTTCCTGTTTTTTGTGTTATTGTCTACAGATATTCCTACGAGGCAATATCGTTTAACCTCATTCTATTTAATCTATGAAATTAAAAATCACAACAACATTGATGTTATGTGCGCTGATTGCTTTTTCGTCTTATGGACAAGGCAAATCATTTTCTTACAAGGATGGTCAGGATCCTTTGAGTGGCTATTTAGCCAAAGCTAAATCAACTAAGAAAAGTATTCCGGGTGTTGTCGTTATCCCGGCTTGGATGGGAGTAAGCGAGCATACCAACCATACGGCAGATCAGTTGGCCGCTTTGGGTTATCATGCCTTGGTAGCGGATATTTACGGAGAAGGAAAAAATCCTAAAAGTCCAACAGAAGCAAGAGAGCTTTCCAGCTATTACAAAAACAATCCGGTCATCTACCAACGCAGAATAAAAGCAGCTATCGATGAATTGGTGAAACAAGGTGCAGATCCTGCTAACATTGCCGTGATCGGTTATTGTTTTGGTGGTACAGGCGCGTTGGAAGCGGCCAGGGGAGCATTACCGGTAAAAGGTGTGGTCTCTTTCCACGGTGGATTGGGTAAAGATACCACACGTGCCCATGTAACTATTGCACCAAAGGTATTGGTTTTGCACGGTGCGGATGATCCTTATGTTCCCCAAGCACAAATCACTGCTTTTCAGCAGGAGATGCGTGCGGGCAAAGCAGACTGGCAAATGATTTATTATGCCAATGCGGTACATGCCTTTACAGAACCGGCGGCCGGAAATGATAATTCCAAAGGAGTAGCTTACAATGAATTGGCGGCTAAACGTTCCTGGGAGCATTTAACTTTGTTTTTGACTGATCTGTTTAAGTAATAGTTGTAAGTGATAAGTGGTAAGTTGTAAGTGAGCATATACTTAGCTTAATGTAAGATTTTGAGTAGTTTACCTTTAGCGATTCTATTTTAATGCTTATATTTGTTGCCTATTACTGATACGGATAGTTATCGGACTTACCACTTACAACTTATATCACTTACAACTTTATTACAATGAAAAAAGTAGCGGATTACCGCAAATTATTGAATGTAGACAAATCAGTCGAATTGAAGGAGTTGAAATCCATCTACAGAGGGTTGATGAAAGAATGGCATCCGGATAAGTTTTCCGGAAATGAAGAGTCCAAACTGGATGCGGAGGAGAAAAGCAAAGAGTTTATCGAAGCTTACAATTTCCTGGTGAGTATCAATCCTGAAACGTTGGAGTTGAATAAGGAAGAATACGAGAAAACAACCACAGAAGCCAATGTGTTAGATTATAACTACAAGGCGAGAATACTGACTGTAAATTTCTCTGACGGCAGTGTTTACGAGTATTTTGAGGTGCCGAGTAATGTGTACAACAAACTCCTGAACTCCAGTACACCTGCGCGTTTTGTTCGCAGAAATATTTGTACGGAATTTACTTACCGCAAGGTGACTAATCCTACTTCCTTATAGGATTAAGTTATAGTTCCATTTAATATAAAGCGAGGAGCTAGGAGAAACGAGCCAGGATATTTTCCTCGCTCGTTCCTCCTAGCTCCTCGCTCATTTAATACTTCATGCTGAATAAGTAGAAGTCATTGTCTCCGACTGTATCTTCATTGATCGCTGTAATCTGAATGGCATAATATCTTTTTACACCTCCTCTGTTCGTTTGCACGATCACAACAGAGCCAACGGCTAGACTATTCACCTGACTTACCGCGGCACCAGAATTAAAGGCTCCTTCGATGGTTTCTTTTGTGGCATTGCCATAATTGAATGCATCAAATGCTAAGAACTTCGCACTGTTATTGGATTTCCAGGAATGAGAAATTGTAGCCGCATCGCTGGTGTTTGGAACGTCCAGAATGTCCTGTAAACCGGCGTCGACTAATGCAGACATCACGGCTTGTTGATTCAATAAATCAAAAGCATCGGCGTTTCCTGAATGTAGTGTTGCTATTTTCATTCCCGTCTTCTCCGTTGGAGTCGTAGAGGTAGCGGCAACATTCAAAGTACGGCTTGTTTCTGCTGTATTGCCATCTGAATCCAACACGAAGAGGTAGATAACCATACTATAATTAGCACTGCGTGCTGGTACCGTATAATTATAAAGCAAAGAAAATTTACTTCCCCATTCCAAGGTGGAATCCAATATCGTTGTTTTGATATTGCTGTTATCCTGAACCTGAATCCTGAACCGTTGTAAATTCTTAGGACCGCTGGCATTGATGGTGAGGGCTAAGTTCGTTCCTCCTGTGACATCCATCACCAGGTAATCCGGATTGACTGACAACAGCAAAGGATCTTGTACATCTTTTTTACAAGAGAACAGGGTAGTGAGTCCTAAGATGCAGGCCAGCACGATGATTTGAAGCTTGCTCATTTTTTGTTGTAAGGAGGAAGTAAATGAATTGATGCTCATGTTATCTAATGGTGTCAACCGGTATTCTTATGGTATCAGCAGGGATTAATGCTGTTGCTTTACTTTTGATACGGAATGCTTTTACACGGAGTGTAATGTATTCTCTTCTTCCCAAAAACATACGGTCAATTTTAGTGAATTGGTAAGTAGGAATTACGAAGTCCGCATCAGGTGATTTTTGAATGATGTTATAGATCGCGTTTCTCATGCCTCTTCTTCTGCTGAAGGCAGAGATGTTGATGACGTTTCCATCTACAGAACCTTTTCTGAATCGTGTGCCGCCCACTGGAATGAATCCCAAAAGGTAACTTTGTACGGTAGTATCTTGTACATCTCTTACGTACTCCATGTCTTCCCATTCCAGGTTGATGAATGGTCTTTGAGCACTAAGTCCTGTTTTGTGAATAGAACAGGAAACAACGATAAGAGAAGCAAGTAAAAGTATGCAGCTCGTTTTTATAAAATTCATATACGCTTATTAAAATGTGAGGATTGAAATGGATCTTATCTGAAATAAAAGTTGACGTTGATTTTAAAGTTCGTCGCAGTATTCACGTAAGAACCGGTTGATTTTAATGAGCTGTATTGATTGCTATCTGCATTACCGAAGGGGTCTTTTTCCTGTGTATAGTAAGTGGAGCTTCTCTCTCCTAAAGCATCTTTTGCTTCAGAAACGACTTTGGTCTTGTTTGCAAAATTGAATATAGCATTCAATCCGTATTCCACTCCCACTGATATTGGCAAATCCAGAACAAACATGTTAACCCCAACCACTGCACCGAAACCACCCATGTATTTAGGAGTCGTTCTTTTGTTGTGCTCGTAGAATCCATTGTTATAATCAGTATTGTCTACCGTAAGTGTTCTGCCAAAACCAAGATACAATTCACCGGCAACGTATACATCAAAAATGTTGTTGTTTGAAAAGTGTCTTTCTACACCTGGTACAAGTATATATTCTGTTTTGACATCGCGCATCTCTCTTCCGGAAATATTATTTCCGGAGACATCAACATCTACAGATCCTTTGCTGCTTTGACCGTCTTTGAATACACGTACACCTAAACGAGCGGCCATGTTGTCTTTGAAGAAATACTTACCGTTAAAAAGATTACCATCTGTCAATCCTACTTTTTTGTAAAAAGATTCATCAGAACCGAAAATGCCAACAGGGTCAAATGATAAGGTGAGTGCCTTATAACCCTTCACTGGTCTGCCTCCTAGTTTATACACGGTACTGTCGCCTGTACGTCCGGAGAACTGAGCAAAAACAAATGCCGGAATAAGGATGAAAAAAAGTGTAATTAATTTTGTCATAAAATTTAAGCGATTTAAGTTATAAAATATAAAATTGTTTGGTTGATTACTTACTTCATCAGGTGTACCCACCCTTTAAATTCTTTTTTGTACTTAATGTCTCTCACAAAGAAATAGTAGATGCCATTGTTTACATCTTGTCCGTGCCATTCATCGACGTAGTTATCTTTCTCATAGACTTTATCTCCCCAACTGTTATAAATTTCGACGTGAATATAAGGATTCAGATTGGTCAGATCCCAGGTATCGTTCATGTTATCTCCATTCACTGTCACTAAGTTTGGAATGAAAATATCGAAGGCTCTTACTTTAAGTGTGTCATCGCCAAAACAGCCTGCATTGTTTTGTACGTGTACACTCACCGTATAGTAGCGCTCATCATGGAAGACATGGTAAGGAGCGGGATCTGTTGAGGTACCGCCATCATCAAATGTCCAATTGTATACGTTGCCCGAATGATGTGCGTCGTGGAAGTGCAGACCCAAAGGAATATAGCCCTCGAAATCTTCTGCTGCGATTTTAGGATCTACTTCCTGGTATACATTCACTCTCACTGTATCCAGGTTGTAGCATGGACCATAAATTACTTTCGCAATATAATTGCTGTAAGGATAACTTGGATGGACGAGCGCCGTATCGGCGGTAGAGATGATGTTGTTTTCGTCTTTATAAGTATACCATTCATATGTGTATCCTGTAACTAGTGGTGTGCGAACAGTGACTTCCGAGAACGCACATACTGTAGTATCGGGCAGCACAGGAAACTGAATAAGATTCGGTCCTAAGAGCAAAGAATCTTTGCTTGTACCGCAATAGTTGGTGACTTGTAAGGTATACTTACCCGGTTGATCAACCGGTAGGTATTGATCTGTTGAGCCGCTTGGCAGCCACAAGGTATGTCCGCCTTCATACGTGCCGGCATCTAAGGTATAACCCGCAGGCGTACACAAGGAAGTATCTGCTCCCAGGTCAACTACCGGCAAGCCTGTATTGATGATGACATGAGCAGTAGAGGTAAATACTCCGCAGGGATGACCATATAAAAATATAGTATACGTTCCGGAGGTATGGGCGGTGAATACAGGCGAGGTAATATTACCCGGATTCCATTCATAAGAAGCCGGAGCGCTGGTTACATCAAATGTAATAGGTGTTATACACGAAGCGGTATCCTTCACATGTATAGACGGTTGACTGTATCCGGAGATCACCAAGTCATCGGTATCAGAACCACAAGCATTGGTAACGGTTACTTCGTAAGTACCTTGTGAAAAGGCAATCAGTTGTTGAGTAGTTATATTCCCCGGTGTCCATAAATAACTCGCTGCACCAGGATTACCGGCATCCATAGCCACTACCACTGGATTACATACGATGGTATCATTCCCTAAATTAACATTCGGTACTCCTGTATCCACCAATAAGCCTAAGCTGTCTTTCGTCACACCACAAGCATTGCTCACGGTTACGCTATATTCTCCCGCACTGGAAACGGTGAGGGTAGGAGTCGTACTGCCTGTTGACCACAGGTAAGTAGCACCTGTTACTGTGGCATCTAACAATTGAGTAGCAGGACTACAAATGCGTACATCAGGACCCAGATCAACAACCGGCGGTTGTGTTTCCAGAGACACGACAATCGTGTCTTTCAGGTTACCGCAGGCATTGCTGATTTCTACAATGTATTGTCCGGTTTGATGAACAGAAATAGTTTGGGTAGTGGCATTGCCAGGCGTCCAGATGTATGTAGCGCCGATGTTACCGGCATCCAGCAATACAGGATCCGTGTTGCAGAAGCTGACATCGTTCAAACCTGTTTTAACCGGATCTCCGATGACGATCAATGAATCGGTATCGTATCCGCAACCGTTAGATACTTTCACACTGTACACGCCTGGTGAGCTGACAATGATGGTATCAGTAATAGCATGGGTGTTCCATAAGTAACGGTAAGCACTGCCGGCTCTTAAGGTATCGCGTATAGGAGCGCTGCCGCATCGGATCAAATCCGGTCCAAGATCTACGGTTGGAGCAGAAGTAACGAAGCTTACATTCATCGAAGCGCTGATGGTTTCACAAGCATTGGTCAACGTAACCGTATAGGTACCGCTCGTTGTAACAATGATGTTTCTGTTCGTACTACCTGTATTCCACTGGTAGGTACAATTTTGTGCCGGTACACTTAAGAACAATACATTGGGATCGCACATGCTGGTATCTGCCGGTAGATTAGCATACAAGGCAGGTTGCGTAGTGGCTACTATGGAATCTCTGGATGTACCGCAGGTATTGGTGATTTGCAGCCAATACAATCCGGGACCATTAATCGTCAGAGAAGACAGGGTAGAATTATCGTTCCAAAGGTAAGCTGTGCCGTCAACGTTTGTCGATAATGTTTTACTGGCATTTGGACAAATGAAGAAGTCAGGGCCAAGTGAGAAAGACGGAAGACCTTGATCCACTTTTACATTGACGCTGGCACTTGCCGAACCACAAGCATTGGTGACGGTAACGGTGTAGGTGCCTGTTTGTGTAGCGCTGATGCTTTGAGTCGTTGCACCGGTACTCCAGCTATAAGTTGTTCCTGTTCCAAAATTTCCCGGGTCAAGCAGGAAGCTCGCCGGACTACATCCTCTGCGGTCGGGGCCTAGCGTGACGTTTAAGTTGGGATTGGAAAGGATGTTAATGGTATCATCATCAAATCCACAACCGTTACTGAGGTGTACCCAATAAGTTCCACCTTGGGTGACTTGTATGGTTTTTGTTGTTTGTCCGGTGCTCCATAAAAAGTTGGCATTGGCAAAACCTGCATCCAGTGTCATCGGGAAGTCGAGTGCATTACACTTCACCACATCAGACCCAAGATTAACAATCGGTTTGTCGGGAGAAACACCGATAACAATTGTATCTCCACCCACACCGCAGACATTGGTTACTTTTACCCAATAGGTATTGCCCGGAAGTCCTATAATAGACGTGGCCGTAGCGCCTGTTGACCAGAGAATAGGAAGGTTTTGATATTCTGCCGGTACACTGAGTGCCAGTGTTTGTCCCTGACAAAGCACCGTATCTTTACCCAGATTAATAATAGGCTTGCGCAATTCGTTCACCTGTATGCAACTGCTCACAACACCGCACACGTTAGATTTAGTAAGACAATAAGTACCGCCTTGTGTAATGGTAATGTTTTTCGTTGTTTCTCCACCGGGTGTCCAATGGTAATCTGTAAGAGGAATGTTGTCCGTAGCGGTAAGACCTGTTAAGGTGTAAGACCCAGGGAAGCAATACGTGACCTGACTACCGGCACCGAAAGGATTTCCAGGCGGGTTGCCATTGGTAATGGTAATGGACTTGGTATCTGTCTCTCCGCATATCCCTTGCGTGGCGGTCACTGTATAAGTGCCTGCGGAATTTACTGTAATAGAAGCAGTGGTATCACCGGTACTCCAATGTACCTTTCCGTAATTTAGTGTAATGGCTGTAAGTGTAATGGTTGCCCCTGGATTATTGCTGCACAATACCGTTTGTGGCGCAGCGATAGCTAATGAAACAGGAGGTTGCTGCAAGATGACAGGAATCTTTAGTACACTGCAACCGTCAGAGATTTGAATGGTGTTAGTTTGCTTTCCTCCATCAAATACTATACTTACCGGTGACTGTGTAAATACGGTGGGTGTATGATTGTACGGTTGAAGAATTGTGTAAATCCACGGATAAAAATAAGCAGTATCGTTTGCAGGACGCTCCGGGACGGGCACTGGAATGATGCCGGGACAAACAGTATAGTTTCTCGGAGGACAATCTTTCAGACAAGTGTCACATACATAATTGTTGTTGTAATCAGCAGGAGCAGAACAGAAAGGAAGATCCGGACCGAAATAATATTTTAAAAGAGCCGGTTGATCGTTTCTTTCTCCTCCGTTTAATTTAGTAGGCTGATAAACTCCGGCTGTTGTTTTTAGATCCAATGAATGAGAACTGAATCCGACCACCACTTCGCAGAGCACATCTTTGGTAGGAAGTGAGATGCGTGGAATCTCCGAATCATCTTTACTTCCGCCAATCATGATGGAGTATCCAAGGAAATTCCCTGTGTAGTCAATAGATAAAAGAAAAACTTGTATGCCTTTATCCGTTGCGTTGGCTTGATTCAATGGAAAGTCGGTTGAAACCGTGCTTCCTACAACGAATGTTTGATTTTGCTCATTCACAACGATGGATGTACCTTCATCGTTTCTTTGACCTCCAACCAGTCTTGAGAATACAATGTTTTGTCCGTTCGATGAAAGAGAAGTTACAAATACATCTTTTAATCCTTTTAGGGCTACTCCTGCTGTATTCGGATAGTCAGCAGACATGGTGTATCCCGTGATGAATGAAGATCCTGTCGCATTACAGTCTACGTCATTGGCTACCTCGTCGTATGCACCTCCAATGAAAGTAGCATACTGCAAGTTGTTTGATGAAGTATTGATACGTCCGACGATGGCATCAAATCCACCTTTGTTCTGTGTCTGATAAGCATTCAATGTAGCTCCGAAATTAGATGAACCAGAATAACCGACAAAAGTAATGGTGCCCTGATAATAAGCTAATGCATAAATTTTGTCTTCCCCTGTTCCTCCCACATAAGTAGAATATTGCAGTGTGCTCAGACCTGAATTTAATTTACTAAGCATTCCGTCAAAGGTACCCCCTTGATAAGTTGTTTTGATAGAAGGACTCTGCATAGGGAAATCGATAGATCGGGTTTCTCCCGCTGTCCATACATTGCCCGTCTCGTCTACTTTGATATCGTTGATTCTGTCATCATCTATACCACCAAGATAAGTAGAAGAGATAAGCGTGCCTTGTTGAGAATCGAAGCAGGAAATAAATCCGTCCTGCAATCCTTTTCTTGTTTTTTGATAAGCATTATTGGATACCGGAAAATCAGTAGAGTTGGTATTTCCTGCTATATACACACGTCCTGCTGGCGTTACCCATATCGCACGGCCTTCTTCGTCACGTATGCCTCCAATGTAAGTAGAGAAAAGAAGTTGCTTGCCGTCATAAGAAAGTTTGAAAACGAAAGCATCTCCATTGGTACCGTTGATGTCTCCGCCTTTATAGTTCTGCTGGTAGCCGCCGGAAGTTGTAGGGAAGGATGCCTGGTAATAGCCAGTACCGTATACATTTCCGCCTCTATCGACCGCAATGTCGTACATGTAGCCTTGTGAATTTAAATTGGCCGAACCCACATAAGTTCCCCAAACCAATTTAATAGGGTCAATGATGAGGTTGATAGAAGGATCATAGGGACCGTAGATTTCAAAACCGTAAGTTAATTTATCAATCAATTTGAAACGTACCTTCACTTCTTTCTGCTTGCCATCAATGATCTGGTAGGAGTAAGGTTTGTTTTCTTTTACCGTTCCCCAGGCGTGATGTACGATCAATTCACCGTTTACGATTTCGTATTTTTTAATCCCGTCCGCTTTCATCTGAATGTTATTGACATCTGCACCGGGATGCAAAATATAATCGTACTTCAGTGTGTTTTCGTAACCGTAATAGTGAAGGTCAATGTTGTTGTATAGGTTGTTGTAACGAAGTAAGGCATATTCTTTATCGATACGAATGTTTTCATTTCCTTTTATGTAGTTGAATTGACACTCCTGGTAGTCACTGCTGGTAAGCGTTGACTGGGCATTGGCATTTACAAAGTTGACGTTCCAGGTTAGATATTCTTTGTTTTTCTTATCACCTCTCCAGTGTGTAATGCTCAATCCTTTTTGCAAAAAATAAACGTTGGCAGAACCGGACCATGCACCGTAACGTACATCTTCAGTCCACTGGCCTTTGTTTTCTCTGAATCGGAAAGGAAGTTTGTCAAAAGTTGGCTCATCGGATGCGATACTTTGCGTAACGTTCATTAATACCATCAAAAACAACAGAAAACGAAACAGTAGAGTTGACCTCATAAAGAATGTAGAAATGACTATAAAATAGTACAACCGGCATATCCGCAAGCAAAGCGCCCAGGCGGTTACCGATAAAAATGATTGATTAAATTAAATACAAAGTTATTGAAAAACAGGCCTGTATGCAATTGTTTACACATGTAAAAACACCTGTTATTTTGGAGATTTGTTACATGTGAAGCGTATACCTAAAACTGACTACACGTTATCTTTCTTTGGTTTTAAGGAATTGATAGTAAAGATATTAGAATAAGCTCAAAGACAGTAATACCAGTCGCATCCATGTGCTTGTCTACAGCAAGACTCAAAACTTACTTATAAAGCTTCCGGTGAAAATAAATAACCGGTGAAAAAATCAGTATAAGTGGTCTGAATAGAAGGGTAAGTGGTAAGATTTTGATTAATGATAACTCAAGATTACTTTCTTATTGGAGATGTTTTCCAAGAGAGGGACTAAGATGGTAGGGGCATTCTTTTTCGTTTCTGCTATGATGATTGTTTTGATGGAGTCACTGGCAAAGTAGGCGTCTGCCTTTTTGTAAAGACTTTCTACCATTTGTGTTTCATTGTCCAGCCATGAAAAAGTAGAGGCATTGTATACTTTTGATTTGTTGTGGTTGATTTTGGTATAGCATACTTCGGGTGCGGGAAGCTGTATGAACAGCGAGTCTTTGGTTTCTGTAATATGTTCCGGTGTTATTTTTTGAAGGTCCACACAACCTGCCATTTCTCCATTCACCATGATGAGCATACGGGAGTCCGGTAAGTAATCGCGCTTGATGGTATATTCCAATACGTCTTTGATATTGATTTGTACCAACTCTAATTTTCCAATGGCCTGTATCTTAGTAATGGCGGCATCATTGGTGATCTCTGATACTTCATTAAAAGTTTTTTTGCCAAATAAAAACCAACCCGCTAATAGCGTAAGCGCAATAACGATGACGTAAGAAATAATAGTTTTCATAGCTGTATTTTTTAAACAAATGGATCAATCAATTCTTTATAGGGTACGATCAAACTATAGATGCATAAGTTGAATAATAATCCCAGAATGTATGCCAGAAATATACAGACGGCAACTTTCAATACGCTTAACCATTTACCCTCCGGGAATAACCCATAATACACCCAACAATTGTAAACGATGCTGGCTACAATATAACCATCCAAAAGGTATTCTTTCCAGGAGGGTATCAATAATATAACCGGTAACAACAAAAGCAAGAATAAAGCCTGTTGGGCAGCGATGTATGTATTAACGATCAGATGTTCTCCTAAGGTATAGTGTTCCCTGTAGAAGATCATATAACTGCATAAAGTAAAGCAGGGGATCGCTATGATATTGGTTAAAGAGGAGTATTCTTCCGTATAGGCAAAAAAGTGATTCAGGAATATGAAAAATTCAGTGCTTACAAAATGCATTTGTGCCATCGGGTCGATTTGATTGTAACCCGTTTGAAAGAAATTAAACTTAATGGTTAGAATAGACACCACCGTACCAGAAAATAGTAGGTATTCTATAGAGGAAAGTAAATGTTCTCTGTCTTTGAATAAAAAGGTTTTCAGATGCTGAGGTGCTTGTATGCTCAGCCTGTAAACCGTTTGAAAAAATAACACAACAATAGAGCGTGTAAATTCATAGGCTTCAGTACCGACAGAGCGCATGGTAAAGCGATCAACTTCCGCTTTTTGTCCGCAATGTGAGCAAAAATTACCCCTGAACCGATGATTACAATTGTTGCAGATCATAGGTTTAAGGTAGTTTTTTTTCTTATGGAAAAAAAGTTAAAAAGTAGTTAATCGAAGTTTCTTGTTGAGGATGTCATTTAGGTGACAAATAGAATAAAGTTGTTAGTTGTTAGTTCGGATAAATAAAGTGTATAGTTAGATTTTAATAGTGTAAATAATGTTTTTTCACAACTAACAACTAACAACTAACAACTAATAACTAACAACTAACAACTAACAACTAACAACTAACTCTTATTCTTCACCGCTTCACTGATCCATATCAATTCGGTAACAAACAAGTTCAATTGTTTATTAAAGGCTTCATCTGTGATGCTTCCGGCCGTATCGAATTTAGTAGTCACCTCAGGCACCAGCAACAGTTGCGGTAAAGCATAGCCTTGCACGGCGAGGGCAAGCTCCTGCATGTTCATGGCTCCTCTGATACCGCCCAATGCTCCGGTAGATACAGAGACTACACCAATGGGTTTTCTATAAAAGGCTTGTTTCGGAAAATGGTCAATGAAGTTTTTTAAAGCAGGTGTGTAGCTGCCATTGTATTCAGGAGATACCCATATAAAAGCATCGCTGTTTTTCAATGTATTTGCAAGTTTTGTAAAGGCTTCTGTATGCTGAGGATGCTTGTCCCATAAGTCTGTCATGACAGGAAGGTTGGCCTCTGCCAGATCAATGAGTTCCGCTTTACTGTTCGGCTCACTGTTCAGTCTTTCCATTAAGTGAAGACTCACGCGGTGACTGTTTCTGTTTTGGCGTATACTGCCGGAAATGATGGTATAACGTATCATACTTTATATTTAATTCTTGTTAAGAGATGAGAAATGAGAAAAGAGAAATGACCTCATCTCTCATCTCATTTTTCTCATCTCTCATATACAAATGTCATTAGAAAAACGACTGATCGCATCCGGATCTCCGCTGATGAATAACGAGTCATGAAGCTTTACCACGGTATGGCCATCTACGTGATGAATGATGCGCTTGTCACGTTGTATCGCCAATACCTGAATACCATAATTACTACGAAGAGCGCTTTCGGTCAGTGTCTTGTTCACGATGGACGGACGGTCTTGCTCTACTTTTAAACAAACGATATCGAAGTAAGGTAAACTGACTTGTTCTTTACTGTGATCCAAATGCACGGGACGCATCATGTCGTAGATCTCGGTTCTTATTTCCTGAATGAACACTTCAATTTGATCTTTGGGAATCAAAAACTTATTGAGAATGCGTGTGAATATTTCTACGGATGTTTCAAACTCTTCCGGTATCACTTCACTGGCGCCCAGTTTCATAAAGGTAGGAACTTCTTTTACCGATCGCGTACGGACAATGATGTAAATCGATTTATTGATTCTTCGTATACTCGATAAAACATTTTCCGCCGCTTTCAAGTCAGAGATCGCGATCACCACAGAGCGTGCAGCGCTGATGCGTGCATGTTCCAAAATATTGGCCTGCATGGCATCTCCATAAAGGATGGGTTCGCCTTTTTTTAATTCTTCTTTTACGGTCTCTGCATTCAGTTCGATGATGATGTAAGGAATGCCGGCAAACTTAGAAGCCTTGCTGAGGTTCTGTCCATTGATGCCATAACCGATAATGATCAGATGGTTCCTTAGTTTGTCTACCACCTGACTACTCAATGTCTTCTTGACACTTAATACATTCAACATGTGCAACCTGCGCTTGATGCGTGGGGGAATAAAAAGTTTGTACGTGTATTTGGATATTTTTTCGGAATAGTTCATCAACACCGGAGTAAGTGCCATGGTCAGTATGGAAACAGACAAAAAGTATTGATTGGTTGTTTCATCCAACAGTCCGTATTGTATACCACTTTTGGAAAGGATGAAGGCAAATTCTCCGACTTGAAACAAAGCCAATCCTGTTTTGAAACTGGTGCGTGGCGGATACCTCAGCGACACACTGGCCAGACTTGCTGTAAATGTTTTGACGAAGATTGCCAATAAGGTGAGAATAAGAATCCATAAGAGATGTTCGGTCAGGAAAGAAAGATCCAGCAACATACCGATGGAGACAAAGAAGAAGCTCGTAAATATTTCGCGAAAGGGAAGGATGTTGCCGGTTGCCTGGTGACTGTATTCAGATTCTGAAATGATGAGTCCCGCAAGGAATGCACCCAAGGCAAGGGACAAGCCAATGGAATGACACAATAAGGCAACGGAAAAACAAATCAATATGGTGGTCAGGATAAACAAATCCTGGCTACGTGTTTTGGCTACTTCGAACAATAGTTTCGGCACAATATACCGTGCACCGGCAAACACCAAGACAAGAACAAAGACAAGCTTGCCTGCTAATTCTAGTAATGCCACTAAAATATTATCCTGTGCACCCGCAAGCATAGGCGTAAGCAATACCATCGGTACCACCAACAGATCCTGAAAAATTAAAATGGCCAATATAAGTCGTGCATGCGGAGAATGCATTTCTCCTTTGTCCGCCAGTATTTTTAAGACGATAGCGGTACTGCTGAGTGAAAAGAGAAAGCCGATGAAAATGGATTTGTTCCAGTCACCGGACATGAAATAATAGCAAACCGCCGTTATGAAAATGGTGGAAAGCGCTTGTATCGTGCCTCCGACAAACACTGCTTTTTTAATGGAAATCAATTGCTTGAGAGAAAACTCAATACCGATCAGGAAAAGTAAAAATACAACACCGATCTCCGCCATGTGATCTACCTCTGTCGTACCGTTGATCAGACTCAATCCGTAAGGTCCCGCAATAACACCCGTCATCAGGTAACCCAACAACGTGGGTAACTTGATCTTTTGGAAAAGCAGGGTCACTACTACCGATAAACCAAATAAAATGACAATATCCTTGATTAGGGAAAGGTCCATGTTACGAAGTTAATAGTTTTTTGCCATCTTTGTAGCGATGAAGCCTTCTATTCTGCACCTGCTCTTTCCTCCTACTATGATACTCTTACTGAAAAGGTTGGGACTGGTATTTCTACTATTGTCGGTTACACGTTTAGTGTTCTTACTGTTGAATCTGGTTTACTTTCAGGAAGTATCACCCCTTGATTTTATATTGGGTCTGCGCTTTGATGCCAGTGTAGTCGCTTATCTGTTTGCTGCATTTATCCTGTTGTCTTTGTTTGCAGGGATGTTGCATCGCTACAAGGTATACAGAGTAGTATTAGCTTTTTTTTATTTTCTGCCTTTGGCTGTCGCCTTGTTCATGAATCTTTCCGATGCGGTGTATTTCAGGTTCATTTTCCGTCGGTCTACGGTGGACGTGGTCCGCTATTTCTCCACTCCGGGAGCAGATGGCTGGCGACTGTTATCGACCTTTGCGGTGGACTTCTGGTATGTTCCTTTGTTATTCATCTTGCTCATGGCCTATGCTGTATGGGCGTATAGAAGATCTGCCGGCTCTTATCAAAACAGCAATGAAGGTTGGGCTTTTCGTTCTGTTGCCGTCTTGGTATTTACCGGCCTTATTGTATTGGCAGGCAGAGGTGGTTTGCAATTGATGCCGATCAATCCTGTAGATGCCGGCTTGCATACCAAACCAAGCAGTATTCCTTTGGTACTGAATACACCGTTCTCTTTTTTGATTACGGCTTTTCAAGACCAGCAAAAACCGGTTTACTATTTCACTTCGGAAGAAGCCAATCGTTATTTTTCAGTGGACTATCAAATCAAACCCTACACTCACTCCTTCAAAGGAAGGAACGTAGTGGTGTTGATCCTGGAAAGTTTTGGACAAGAATACACGGGCTATTACAATAAGAGTCGAGTTGGTTATACACCTTTTCTGGATTCGCTGTTGAAAGAATCGTATGTCTTTGTCAATGCCTTTTCCAACGGCAAGCAATCGGTAGATGCTGTCCCTGCGATCTTATCGGGTATTCCGGCTTTGTTGACCAGGCCTTTTACCGAATCTGCTTATGCAGGCAATCGCATGCCTTCCTTAGCTACTTATTTTGATCAGCAGGGTTATCATACGCAGTTCTTTCACGGGGGAGTCAATGGTACCATGGGCTTTGAAGCCTTTTCTAAATCTGCAGGTATAGAAAATTATTATGGTAAAAATCAGTATCCGACGGTGGATAAAGACTACGATGGAAACTGGGGGATATTTGATGAACCGTATTTGAAATACTTCGCCAATGAACTGACGAAAAACGACAAACCGTTTTTCTCGGTTCTATTTACTTTATCTTCTCATCATCCGTATACCATTCCTAAAGCTTACGAAGGAAAATTTCCAAAAGGCAAATATGTAATTCATGAAAGTATAGGTTACAGTGATTATGCCTTAAAACAATTTTTCGCAGAAGCAAAAAAACAACCCTGGTATAACAATACCTTGTTTGTCATTACTGCAGATCATACTTCTCATAGCGAAAGAAAGTTCTACCAGCACGGTCATGGCATGGGCATGTATACGGTACCTATCGCGTTTTATGACCCTTCTACGCATTGGAAAGGAGTGGATTCCACGGTAATCCAACACGTAGATATCTATCCGACGTTGGTAGCTTTGACCGGTGGAGAGGTAAAAGGTAAATTCTTTGGCCGTAACGCATTCGATCAAACGGCAAGACACGATGTGCTCAATTACAATTACGGAGGAACCTTCAATTACCTGGATGACACGACACAGGTTTCTTTCAATGACAACCACACAACAGGCTTGTACAGCTTTCCGAAAGACAGCAACATGAACGAAAACCTGCTTCCACGATCAGCGGTCAAAGCCGCTCAGGAAGAAAAGATCATCAAAGCCAAGATCCAGGCTTATTATCAGAATATGGAGAATAATAGTTGGTGGAAGTAAAACAATAATTGTCAGTGAGCAGAGGATTTCTTTAACTAATTATGCTGATGCAAGCATCTTTGCTTGTTCCTAAAATAACATAGAGCGCCCGCTCGAGCTGGAAGTAAACCCAAAAACTCGAGCGGGACGCTCTAAAAGGTTATAGGAACAAGTGTATACACTTGCACCAGCGTATTTTTAACTAACGACTAACGTCTAACGACTATAATACCAAGTTCACAATCTTATTCGGTACAATAATAATTTTCTTCGGCGTCTTACCTTCCAACCATTTCACTACCGCTTCATTCACCATCACCTGATCTTCGATTTCTTTTGGAGAAAGTGTAACCGGTAAGCTGATTTTCACTCTTACCTTACCATTGATGGATACAGGGTATTCGAAATCGCTTTCCTGCACGTGTGCAGCATTGTAGACAGGGAAGGATGCATTCAATACCGTTTCTTTATGTCCGAGCAAACTCCACAGCTCTTCACACAAGTGAGGGGCGAAAGGAGAGAGGCAAACCACCAAGGGCTCCAATATTTCTCTCTTGTGGCATTTCAAAGAAGATAATTCATTCACACAAATCATAAACGTACTCACCGGTGTGTTGAACGCATAACGCTCCACATCTTCTTCGATACGCTTGATGGTTTTATGCAGGACTTTCAACTCTTCTTTCGTAGCCGACTCATTGCTGATGGTCAGCTTGCCTTCTGTATCATGGAAGAGTCTCCATGTTTTTTGAAGGAATTTGTAGACGCCTTCAATACCGTTGGTGTTCCAGGGTTTGAATTGTTCCAATGGTCCCAGAAACATCTCGTACATGCGCAAGGTGTCTGCTCCGTATTCGTTCACGATGTCGTCAGGATTCACGACATTGTGTTTCGACTTGGACATTTTTTCTACTTCACTTCCGCAAACGTATTTACCGTCTTCTAAAATAAATTCAGCGTTGTGTAAATCAGGTCTCCACTTTTTGAAGGCTTCCGTATCTAAGATGTCATTGTGTACGATGTTGACATCCACGTGCAAAGGCGTTGTATCGTATTGCTTACGCAGTCCGTGCGACACGTATTGATTCGTTCCGGCTACACGGTAAACAAAGTTGGAACGGCCTTGAATCATCCCTTGATTGATGAGTTTCTTGAACGGTTCTTCGTTGTGTACGTAACCGGTATCTTTCAAAAACTTATTCCAGAAACGGGAATACAACAAGTGACCTGTCGCATGTTCTGAACCACCGATGTATAGATCGACTTGCCCCCAATACTGTTCGGCTTCTTTGCTCACTAAGCGTTGTGTATTCTTAGGATCCATGTAACGCAGGAAGTACCAGCTGGAACCAGCCCATCCGGGCATGGTGCTCAATTCTAAGTTACGCGCTACAAATTCAGCGTTGC
This sequence comes from Chitinophagaceae bacterium, assembly GCA_028288405.1. Taxonomy (GTDB): domain Bacteria; phylum Bacteroidota; class Bacteroidia; order Cytophagales; family Cytophagaceae; genus JACMQM01. The sequence goes on along the minus strand of JAQBNS010000119.1, from coordinate 8,235 downwards.
GGCCCAATGGAGGTGCACCGTCCGGTGTGGGTTTGTATTCATCAATAGGAGGGAGCTCCAATGGCAATTCACTTTCTTTGAATAACTTCGGTGTGTCTCCGTCAAAACTCACGGGTATCGGTTCGCCCCAATAACGCTGACGTCCGAAGATGGAGTCGCGCATTTTAAAATTGATCTTCGCTTTTCCAAATCCTTTTTCTTCCGCATAAGCCACGGCTTTAGGAATGGCTTCACTTACTATTAGTCCGTTTAAGAAACCGGAGTTGACCATCGTTCCGGCTTTCGGATCGAAGTCTTCTTTCGTAATGTCTGTACGTTCTCCTTCCTGCACGGCGATGATCGGCAGGTTGAAGTGTGTAGCGAAAGCATAATCACGGGTATCGGAAGAAGGCACGGCCATCACCACGCCTGTACCGTAGCCTGCTAACACGTAATCGGCAATCCACAATGGAATTTGTTCGTTGGTGAAAGGATTGGTGACATAGCTTCCCGTAAAACATCCGCTCACTGTTTTGACATCGCTCATGCGGTCTCTTTCACTGCGGTTCTTGGCTTTGTCTACGTAGGCTTCCACGGCTGCTTTTTGAGCCGGTGTCGTCAATTGTGGAATCAATTCATGTTCCGGTGCAATGGACACGTAAGTCACGCCAAACGTGGTGTCTACGCGGGTTGTGAATACGGTCAACGTAATGTCTTGTCCGGTTACTTTAAAATCCAATTCAGCACCTAATGATTTTCCGATCCAGTTGCGCTGCATGTCTTTCATTGCTTCCGGCCAGTCGATGCCGTCCAAACCCTGCAACAAACGATCGGCATATGCAGTGATACGCATGATCCATTGTTTCATTTTCATGCGCAGGACTGGATATCCGCCGCGTTCTGACAAACCGTCTTTTACTTCTTCGTTGGCCAACACGGTTCCTAATTCGGGACACCAGTTCACCATCGTTTCAGACAAGTAGGTCAGTCTGTATTTTTGAAGCAAAGCTTCTTTTTGTTTTTCAGTTAAAGTTTTCCAAGCTGCCGCATCAAACGATTCGGTATGTTCGTCGCAAGCCGCGTTGATTCCGGCGTTGCCTGACTTCTCAAAAGCTGCAATCAGGGTGTCGATCGATTCCGCTTTGTTGGTGTTTTTATTGAACCAATGATTGAACAATTGCACAAAGATCCACTGTGTCCATTTGTAATAATCAGGATTGGAGGTGCGCACTTCTCTCGACCAGTCGAAAGAGAATCCGATTTTATCCAGTTGTTCTTTATAGCGTGAAATATTTTTCTCTGTTGTAATAGCAGGATGCTGACCGGTCTGCACGGCATATTGTTCTGCCGGTAAGCCGAAAGAATCAAATCCCATCGGATGCAGCACGTTAAAACCTTTGATGCGTTTGTAACGGGCAATGATGTCTGTGGCTATATAACCCAGCGGATGTCCCACGTGCAAGCCTGCTCCGGAAGGGTAAGGGAACATGTCGAGTACATAGTACTTGGGTTTGGAAGTATTTTCAGCGACTTTGAAAATGTTGTTTTCTTTCCAGTAGGCTTGCCATTTTTTTTCGTTCTCGGCGAAGGTGTATTCGGACATGGGTATTAAGTATTGATAAGATGAATAAGTATTTTGTAGTAGAGAATATTCAATTGATGTATGATCATGTAAAGTTAGGCTTTTTCTTGGGCGTTTCCCTTCGGGCCGGGCTTTCGCCACTCGCTTTTTTCTTTGAATCAAACGTACGAGCATTGTTCAATCTGTAGAATCAAAGAAAAAGAGCTCAGACAATGGCTCAATCCCTAACGCGGAAATGTCAGGGTGACCAAGAAGCTGCGTTAGGGATCGAGTGAAAAGCCCGAAGCGCGTGGGCTTTTGCGCGTGAGGCGGACTTGAAGCGAGAGCCCGGCCCGCAGGGAACGCCCAAGCTATTCTCCAGCTTCTTAGGCTGAATCACAATCTCGCCTTCATACTTTTCCAATCTGAATTCATCCAGATTATTCCTCTCCACCTCTTCAACCCTTCAAAACCCACTTCCCCGCTAAATTAAGCATTTTTACATCCCCATGGGCACTCAAATCCACAATTTCCTGCACCAATCAAACTTTTTTTATAACTTAAGCGTTACTAGTCCAGAACCCAAACCCAAAAACTATGAGAAATATCGCATTAGGTCTTGTTTTCGCCTTCTCTATGGCACTTTCAGCTAGCTCTTTCGCTGCTATTACAAACAACAACGAAGCATCTGTTTGCTGCGCAATCAGCGATAAGGACAAAGACAAGAAGAAAAAGAAATGCTGTTCTTCTAAAGAAGGCAAAGACAAAAAATGTTGTTCTTCTAAAGAGGAAACTAAAAAAGAAGAAACAAAGTAATTCAAGCATAGGAATATCCACCGTGTTGATAAGTTAAACCAGAAAGCCTTCCTCTACCGGGAAGGCTTTTTTATTTTAGTATCCACAAATCATCTCCCTTTTCCATGAAGCAATACCACGACCTGATGCGCCATATTTTAGAACACGGTGTCACCAAAACAGACCGCACCGGTACCGGTACGATCAGTGTATTTGGTTACCAGATGCGTTTTAATTTACAAGAAGGCTTTCCGATGTTGACCACGAAGAAAGTCCACGTGCGCTCTATTTTTCATGAGTTGTTGTGGTTTTTGAAAGGGGAAACGAATATTCAATACCTGAAAGATAACGGTGTCAGCATCTGGGACGAATGGGCCGATGCAAAAGGTGAACTGGGACCTGTATACGGCTACCAGTGGCGGTCATGGCCTACGCCGGACGGCGGACACATCGATCAGATCACGAATGTGATCGAACAAATCAAAAAGAATCCGGACTCCCGTCGCTTGATTGTCAGCGCCTGGAACGTAGCGGACGTCGATAAAATGAAATTGCCTCCTTGCCACGCTTTCTTTCAGTTTTATGTGGCAGATGGGAAGTTGTCTTGTCAGTTGTACCAGCGCAGTGCGGATGTGTTTTTGGGTGTACCCTTCAACATTGCCTCTTATGCTTTACTGACGATGATGGTAGCTCAGGTCTGCGGCCTGCAGCCGGGTGACTTCGTGCACACACTGGGTGACGCGCATTTGTATTCCAACCACATCGAACAAACCAAATTGCAATTGAGTCGTGACTTCCGTCCATTGCCTCAGTTAGTGATCAACCCGAATGTGAAAAGCATCTTCGATTTTAAATACGAGGATTTTGAAATTAAAAACTACGATCCTCATCCGCATATCAAAGCTGACGTGGCTGTGTAGAATGGTGAAGAGTGAAGGGTGAATAGTGAAGAATATATATTCTTGCTAACTCTTCACCCTTTACCATTCACTCTTTACCATTCACTCTTTACCTTCACCTCTTTACAACCCCATCAAACTCATGGAAAAATTAGATTCCCTCCGTCAGGTAGCTGACTTTCACACGACCTTCGGTCATCCCATTCTTCCCGAACCTACTGTTCCTGCTGCAGAGCGTAGTGCTTTGCGTATTTCTTTGTTACAGGAAGAACTGGATGAATTGAAAGAAGCGGTGGAAGCCAATGACATTGTAGGCATCGCCGATGCGTTGTGCGACTTGCAGTATGTGTTATCCGGCGCAGTATTGGAATTTGGTTTGGGACAAAAGTTCAAGACTTTGTTTGATGAAGTGCAACGTTCTAACATGAGCAAGGCTTGTAAAACAAAAGAAGAAGCAGAACAAACGATCGCGCATTACAAAACAAAAGGCACCAATAGTTTTTACGAAGAGAAAGACGGCTTGTTCTTAGTGTACCGTGAAGGCGATCGCAAGACCTTGAAATCTGTTTATTATTCGGAAGCGGATTTGAAGGGGTTGTTGTAATTTTTTACTACCAGTATAAAACTTCTTATGAAAGCCGAAATCAAATACCTTCACAGCCCTGACGTCGACAACCTCAAAGAGTATAAACCGCAGGAAAAAGACAACTTCGGTTTTCTACTACAGGTCATGATTGGACCCAAAGGCGAGAAAGGGGAAGAGAGTTTTGACATGATGGTGGTTACACCAAAGTGGCTCATGGAGAAATACGGACACTCGGAAGTGATTCTTGGTAAACATTATGTCATTGTTTTCGAATACAATTACGATAACCTATATAAGAGACTGCAGTACACTGTAGATGGTGTAGCAGGAAAAAACTGGGACGAGTTGGCTTTGAAGCTGGCGCGAATAGGTCATTGGGAATTTGATGATTACAAGGACTAAGGATGGAAAATAAATTACACAAGTATTACAAGGCAGCTTCTAACCTGATCTTAGTTACGCTGGTACTGGATCCGGTTGAGTTTTTCTTTTCCAAGTATTTGGGCGCGACGAAAGACGAAGTGGTATTTGAAGTCCTGGGCTTATTATTTATTGCGTTGACTGCTTATACTATTCGACGTGGGGTCAGCTGGGTGAAATACATTTTATTAATTCTTACTTTACTTGGCATAGCTGCCATCATCCTGTCAATTAAGGCTGCTGCTGTATCAACCGTTACAGTATTAATCACTGGTGCGCAAGTCATTCTAATGGCATGGGCGCTGGTATTGCTGTTCAAAATTCCAGCGCCAACCGATCAGGATGCACTGGATAGTGACATCTAATCTATAATTCTTACCCTCTTAACTATTTCCATGATTTTTTTTACAAAGTTTTTGACTACCCTTCAACCGCATAAATTCTTTGCCGTTTGTGCGACCGTATTCGGTTTGATTTTCCTGGTCATGACACCTCCGTTTCAAACACCCGATGAAATCAATCATTTCTACAGGGCCTATGAAATTTCTGACGGAGACTTTTTGGCCCAAAAGCAGGACAACAGAGTAGGTGCGGAACTTCCTAAAAGTTTGGTTGATTTTGCAGCGGGTTTTAGATCTTTAACCTGGACGAAGACGGCAAGAGTAAAACCTTCCACTATTTTGGATAAGTTTGATCAACCACTTAATCCGCAAGACAGACAGTTTGTTGACTTTGTCAATACGGCTATGTATTCGCCGGTTTCTTATGCCCCACAGGCAGCGATACTTTTTTATTTGAAACCGTTTGAGCTGTCGCCAATCGCTCTGTTTTATTGGGCGCGGCTTATTACTTTATTATTTTGGATCGCTGCGATTTATTATGCGATAAGAATGATGCCGTTTCATAAATGGCTGTTCACATTGGTGGCATTGCTACCTATGTCTTTGTTGATCAACATGTCCATCAACGCAGATGTGGTAACTAATGCATTGGCTTTTTTCTCTATCGCTTATGGTTGTAAATTAGCTTACAAAGAATCATCCGTTTCTCCGGAACACTTTTTGGTGTTGTGCCTGCTCATAATTCTACTTGCTTCGGCAAAAATTGTTTATACTCCTGTATTATTAATAGTGGTCTTGCTTATCCCTAAAGCAAAATTTGGTACAGATAAAATCTATTTTAACAGATTGATGACCCTTGCTGCATTCAGTTTAGTAACGGCTCTGTTCTGGGCAAGGATCATGAAGAAGTTATACCTTCCCTATAGCCAGTATAATCCAGCCTATAGAAACGATGCTTCGCTGATTGATTGTACAAATATGTATGAACAACTGCGTTATATTCTGTCACATGGTTTCTATCTGATCAAGGTGTTTATTCACTCTATGATAGAAAGTGCTGATATGTATTACCAGGGTTTCATCGGTACTTTTGGGTGGTTGGACACTCCTCTGCCTTCCTGGTTTATCGTGTTGGCCTATGTCATTATCTTGTTGGTACTCTTGATCGATGGAAACAAAGAAGTTAAGGTTTCTCTTTATCAAAAGGGAATACTGTTGACTGGATTTTCAACGATCGTGTTCCTGGTCTTACTTACACAGCATTTGACCAGGGATTGCGTAGGCGGTGATGTGATTGTAAACATACAAGGACGATATTTTATTCCTGCGGCTCCTTTATTGTTCTTCTCATTTTATACAACACGTTTCCGTTCGAAATGGATAGCCTTAGTAGTCCTTGTTTTTTCATTATTCGCTTTAGCTGTGTCTATGAAGGTATTGTATGATCGATATTATAAGCAACAGATTTTACGGAATAGCAAAATCATTACATGTGGTGCAGAGAAAACGGTAGAAGGTAATTTGTTTGCAAGTAATTTGCCCAATAAGTTTTTCGAAAATGCCAACACACAAAGCAAAGACCAGGCAAGATCCGGTTCTTATTCAGCCAAGGTAAATGCTAAGGATATGTTTACATATACCTACCGCTTGCACGATTGTGAAAGCGGAGATCAACTGGTGGTCGAAGTTTGGAGATTGGGTAAAGCCGGAAGGATTGCTCTAGTAAATGATGCCAACCATTTTTATGTAGAAACATTGGAATCGGTTCAAAAAGACAGTACCGGTTGGGAGCGTTTGGAATTGACTTATACCATACCCAAAGACCTGACTGGAGATGTAGTGACTGTATACCTTTTCAACAGTGAAGAGGAGGCTACTTATTTTGATGACATGCAGATTACGCATCTCAAATTTGAATAGTTAAGATTAGTTTTCATAAATTGAATGGATCAACCACACAACATGTATCCGGAGCGATTCGACAGTTCAACGTTAAGTACAGAAGACAATAACATCCTCGCTGAATTCAATACGCGTCGGGCCATAGTAGGAAGATATATCCGTCAGCATAAGATACAACTGTTCACTTGTCCTTCCTGCGGTTTTCCTACACTGTATGATAAAGGTATATTTGAAGTGTGTGCGGTGTGTGATTGGGAAGACGATGGACAAGACGATGAGGACGCAGATGATATATTGGGTGGTCCCAATGGGAAATTGTCACTGACTGAATACCGTGTGGCAACCGGCTATATGTTGCGGACTTTGTGTCATCAGGAAAAAGGCTCTTTAGTAGATGAGCCTGTTCATATTTTGGCGATCATAAAACAACACGAAGCCAGTATGGATGCATTTCACGAAGAACATTCCATGAATGTAGACGATGATCATCCGGTGTGGGAAGCCTGGAAAAAAGAGAAGATGAAATTGCGTCTGAATTTAATTAGAAAAGAGAATCAACTGTCTTAAAATTTACTATGATTTTTTTTCAACGTTTTATAAGTACATGGACACCGGATCGTTTCTTTATGGTTTGTGCGTTATTGTTCGGTTTGATTTTTATAGTGATCACCCCACCGTTTCAAACACCTGACGAAATCAATCATTTTTACAGGGCTTATCAGATTTCAGAAGGTACATTTATAGCAGTAAACAAAGAGTATAGAGTTGGTGGCGAATTGCCTGCAAGTCTGGTTAGCTGTTCCAAACCTTTTCGGTATTTGAGGAGGAAGGAGTACACGACTACCAGCTGGTCGGCAATTAGAAGACAAACCAATATTAATTTGAACAAAGAGGAAACCATCTTCATCGATTTTCCCAATACAGGAATGTATTCGTTTGTATCCTATGTACCTCAGGCAATAGGCATTTTTATTTTTCGTAGTTTTAATTTACCACCTATTTATATTTTTTATGGAGGGCGATTAACCGCTTTGTTGTTTTGGATTTTCAGTATTGTATGGGCGATAAGACTACTGCCTTTTTACAAGTGGTTATTCACACTATTGGCTTTACTACCGATGTCTGTTGCGACCAACATGTCATTGAGCGCAGATGTCATGACTAATGTGTTGGCATTTCTTGTGATAGCGTACAGTTTGCATTTGGCTTACAGGTCACCGCTCGTTTCGAGAAAACAAATAGCTTTATTTGTTGTATTAGGTATATTGTTGGCTTTAGCAAAAGTGGTATACCTGCCTTTGATCTTATTGATTTTATTAGTTCCACAAAATAAATTTGGAAGCAGGCGCTTGTATTATGGACAACTGCTGACTGTATTTGTGATTTCAGGAGTGACGGCATTGTGTTGGTCTGCGATCATGAAAAGTTTGTATGTACCCGGCAAGTTGTATAATCCTATTGCCATGGAAGATCCCATGTTATTGTGGACGAGTATTGTTCCTTGTGCCAACATGACGGATCAGATGCAATATATCCTAAGCCAGGATTGGTGGTATGTTCCTTATGTTTTTGTCCATTCCATGAATGTCGCTTTTGAAATGTATTCCCAAAGTTATATCGGTACGTTTGGTTGGTTGGATACCTACTTGCCTTTATGGTTTATTTATGTTGGATACCTGGTTATTTTTCTGGTAGCTTTCTGGGATGGTAAAGAAGAGGAAATGACCGGGCGTCGTTTTAGACCTTTATTAC
>JAQBNS010000106.1 GCA_028288405.1 Chitinophagaceae bacterium | reverse complement strand
CTTGCTCGTCCCTTTATATTGGCTAGTTATCAAGTCCTTTCGCCAGCTTCCCGTCCTTATCGAATTTTACTACTTCATCTTTTTTATCGTCTTGGGTAATTACAACTTCGTACCCAATGAAGGTATCGCCTCTATACCATTTGTAGGCTTTGGAAATGACAGCCCCTTTGTGGTGTTTGGCAATGCTTTCTTTAACGTTTTCCGGTAATTCATCTACACCGATTTCTTGTTTGGTTTTGTCTTGTATCCCGAAAATGATAGTGGGAGAGACACTGGTATTGGATATGGCATATGATCCTACTGACAGCAGGGATAGGCCAAGCATGAGGATAGACTTTTTCATAATGGTCATGTTTAAATACGGGTTGATGTACCGTGTAGTTAGAAAATCATGCCTGTATTATTCTATGCTTTTTTTAGCGAAAAAAACATTTCCTGAAAAAAATAAAGGGAAAAATGTGATCATTTTTCCCTTTAACTGTAGAATCTGACAACCTTTAAAAATGGTAGTCTTTATAATCGGATTGAAATTCTTCCGGCTTGATGACAGGATTGATGACTACATTGGTGTATTCATAACATTCATACAATCCTTCGTTATCGTATACTTTCATAATCAAAGGTATCATGCGTACTTTATCGATGTACAAAGTCATTTTAGAAGAGTAATCATTAGGTATCAATATTGTTTTGCCGGCTAGTGATTCGGTATAACTTTTAATCGATGGGTTTTTTTCCAACATCATGTGTTCGCTCAATTTGAATTTGCCGGCAATGGTCAATAACGTTTCGCCTTTTTGCGCGGTATAATTTCCATATTTGAAATAAGGATTTGACAAGGTAACAACCCAACAGTTATGCCCGTCCCATACCGCAGATCCGTCTATTTTGGTCATGGATTCAATGTTCTCGTTGTATTTGGCATACAGATGTTCCAGAATAGAAATCACATGATCATAACCGGAGTTCATCAAGGTATGGTGTTGGTTTTCCCGCATCGTACTGCCGTAGGGATCAAGGTTCACGCTAAACCAGGGGAATCCGTTTGGATTGACGAGTGCATGGTTATTATTCGTACCCTGAACGTATAGTACTTCTATTCCATCTTTGGGAAAGCTTTGTCTTAAATATACTTTTAATGGAGAGAGATTGATTTTGGCGCTGGAGATTTGTAAAACAGGTTTGCCTTTGATCCGCTCTGTTTTTTTCATGGTGTAGGTGATCGTCTTGATTGTTTTTGTTTTGGCAAACATAGCTTTGGCGATCTCTGCAACCGTTTGTCCATGACTGTTTGCAAAGAGAAAAAAACAAGATACAAACAGCAGAAAAGAATAAATTTTTTTCATGAAAGAGGAATTATTGCCTTTTACTTTGCTTGTAGCAGACTATCGGTCTTATGAATGGTCGTGTTGTAGCGATGAATGATCTTTTCGTATTCTGCTGAATTGGGGGTTAGTTTCTTTTGGTATTTTTCCATCAGATTTAAAGTCAATATGATCTTTAAAGCTTCCTGATGGTCATGAAGAGAGCTGCTTCTGTTTTCCAAGGTCGCTGCAGCCAGTGCCATAGCCGCATTGTCTTGCTCGTAGGCATATTGACTTTTACTAATCAGTAGTTCGATGCTGTTTCTCAACAAGGAATCTTTGATATTGCCCATGTGTTCTGTAGCAATTCTATACCCTTGTTCATTTTTTGCGTTGTAGGTGTTATACTCTTCTAAGGCCTTATCCTTTGACTGGTCAATGTCCTTGATTTCCTTTTCCAATGCTTCCAGTTCAGGCTTCTGTTCTTTTAGTTCTTCGTACAAGACATGTAAAATATTATCTTCACTGGATCTCAATGACAATAGTCTATTGTTACCAGAACTGAGCTTGTTTTCAGGAGTGCTTTTTGAAGAACAGCCAGCACAAAAAACACAGAAGGCAAACACTAAAAAAGTATTTTTCATAATTAAACGGCGCGATGGTATATCAAGTTAACTATTGCCAGCTAATTTAGCAACCCCCAAAGCGGTTTTGTATGAAATCAAGAGGAAGGGACGAGCGAGGAGCCAGGAGTTACGATGTAATAGTCGTACCTCCTGGCTCCTCGCTCGTCCCTAATATTATGCTTGTTTCGCCAATTGTATTTCAGCGATAATGCTTACCTCTTCGCTTACCAGCACACCACCTGTTTCCAATGCCGCGTTCCAGTTCAAGCCCCAATCTTTTCTATTGATTTTACCTGTAATAGTAAACCCAGCCTTTGTATTTCCCCAGGGATCTTTGGCTATACCGCCAAAGTCAACGTCCAACTTCACGGCTTTGGTTACGTCTTTGATGGTGAGGTCGCCTTCTAATACTTTACCGTCGTAGCGGGTAGATTTGAAAGTAATCTGTGGATATTTTTCTACGTCAAAGAAATCGGCTGATTTCAAGTGTTGATCCCTTTGTTCGTTGCTGGTATCAATGGATGATACCTCTGCTGTAAAAGAAATGGCAGCCGCTTTGAAATCGTCTCCTTCGCTTTGCAGTTCTACGTTAAACGAGTTGAACTGACCTTTTACATTGTTAATCATTAAGTGTTTTACTTTGAAACCTACTTCGCTGTGCGTAGCATCTAAATTCCATTTTGCCATAATCGTATCTGTTTATCTTTTAAAAATGTTCTGTTGTTTTTGATAGAACAAAGATAGGGCCGCTAAGCTAAACGAAGATTGACCTGTGTTAAGAAAAATGCTTGACCTAAGTCAAGGAGAAGGGACGAGCGAGGAGCCAGGAGGTACGTATTAATTTCTCGTACCTCCTGGCTCCTCGCTCGTCCCTATTTAACTATTGTTTAATAATTTTCGCCGAAGCACTTTGGTTAGCCGATACCACAGAGACAATATATACGCCTGCCGGCAGTGTGCTGAGGTCTATGCGCTCTTCGAAGAAACCATCGTTCGTGCTGTAGCGTTGTGTGCTAACGACCTGTGAGAGTGTATTGATCAAGACTACGGACACTTCGCTATTGGCAGGCAATTGCCAGGAGATGTTGAGTTCATTCGATGCCGGGTTGGGATACAATACCAATTTGCCGGCATTATTTATTTCCAGGAATCGGGTACGGGTATAACTGGATTTTCCGTCAAAATCTGTTTGCTTGATTCTATAGTAAGCATTCGTGGTAAAATTGTCATCGGAATAAGTATACGTTTTGGCTGCATTGGAATTTCCTGCACCGTGCACGGTGCCGATGCTGAAGAAATGAATGCCGTCTGTACTTTTTTCAATGGTGAAATGATCGTTGTTGATTTCAAGGGCCACTTTCCATTCCAGTCCTGCTACACCTTCTGTTTTAGGGTAAGCGCGAAAATCCACGAAGTCTACAGGCAGCGTAGGATCACGGCAGACGCTGAATTCAGAGGTGTTATTGACCGCGTCTCTGGCTGTTGCTGTATTGGTCATGAAATTAGAACTGGCATGAGCCAAACTCCAGTTCCCCGAACCGTCTGCTGTCACAGTACCCAACAGCACTTCTCCCTGACATCCGCAAGCGGTAGGGTTGGCAAATACTTGAATGACATCACCGGCAGCGGCAGTACCAAACGTATTGGTGGCGGTAGACGCTACATTGACAGTAGGCGAAGCTTTATTAATATTACCGTATCCGGTAGGTTCCAGTTTGTTCAGGTTAATCCCTTTTCCTGCGTTGCAATAGATCGAATTGTCTTTGATCAAGTTCTGAATGGCATCTGTATTGGAGGTACCATATTCCGCTACGCTTATGCCGATGCCAGGGCCTTTACCAGGCGCTACCCATGTAGCGTTAGTAGGATTGGTAGGATAAGTAAATCCGTTGTAAGCAATGGTATTGTTTCTGATGATGTCATTTTTTGAGGAAGGGAAAGAAGGATCTCCTTCTCTTCTCACGACAATACCTCCATAGCCATTGCCCAATGCCGTAAGGTCTTTAGCAACACCGATGAGGTTGCCAATGACTTGATTACCGTCTCCATCGGTGAGGAGAACGCCCATTTGTTTATTACCTGAAATGATGTTGGCTTCTCCTGCCGCCGTGCCGCCGACGATGTTATTGGTTCCTTTGATAACGATGCCATAACCCTGGTTGCCTACACCGGTAATGGCCTGGCCGTTTTTATTGGTACCAATGTAGTTTCCTTTGATGATGCAATTGTTTGTTCTTGAACCTCCCTGTAATACAATACCGTGTTGTCCCGGTCCACCTGTACCTGAACTGACGTTTGCATCTGCTGCAGCCGATCCGCCGATGATGGCACCGTTAGCACCGTTTAAGTCTAAGCTGTTGGAACCGTTAGGAATGGAAAACATGCCTGTTGCATCCACGCCCAAATAATTTCCCTTGATGACTAAACTGACTGTATTCAAGAAGTACATGCCTTGCGCAGTACTGGCTGATACGACGTTGCCTTGCACCAAAAAATTGGTGACACTGCCCGCATCGTTGATGCCAAACTGATTGCCCAAAGCCGCACTACCTGCTTTGTTGACTCCTATGTAGTTACGTATGACACGTATGTTACTTTTTGCTGATCCCTGCAGTCCGATAGCAACCTGACCGTTTCCTGAAATGACATTCATCGAATCCGTTGTACCTCCTGCCAAACCACCGATTTTCGCATTGTTGCTGGCATCTAGTAATAATATACCAAAGGCTCCATTGGCTATCGCAGCCGTACCTGCTTTGTTAAGACCAATATGGCATCCCATCACCGTAAGATTGGTACTGTTGATGGCCAGAATTCCATGTGCACCATGACCGGAAACAATACAGTTTTTTATGGTCAATCCTGAATTTAACTGAACAAGAATACCATGGTTGGCTGTTCCTTCATCCGCTGCTCCCGCAAGGTCTGTACCGATGAAGCATTCTTCTATCATCAGGTTGTTCACTCCATTGATATCGACAGCATGGGGACTTCCGTTACTGAGTACGATTCCTTTTAAATGACTATCGGAACCAGAAGCATTATTGAGCAGCATGGAGAAACCAACCAGTCTTACTTTGGGATTCCAAAAGGAATATCCTGTTGCGGTAGAACCGTCAATAAATATAGGAGTAGCCAAGGCTGGCAAGTTGGAGGTTAATGTAATAGTGCCGGTACCACCGGCTGCAAATTGAATGATGTGTGGTGCTGCTGCCGTAGCACCAGCTGTAATATTGGCAGTTGTAATGCAATAGCGCAAAGAACCGGATGTACCGGCTCCGGTAGCAACGTCTGTCAATACGTTGACCGTGTAGGTTGTACCTGCAAAAGTTAGAGCAGGCCAAGCAAAAATCAGGGCAAACCATAGCGTGCTTTTCAAGCTTGTAAGAATGTGCATAGCGGATAAATCTGGTTTTAGCGGTTTCTTAATCAGTAATACGAGATTAAAGTCTTAAGTAACCTAAAAAAAATGGTATTTTTTAAATTAAAATATTGATAATCAGATACGTATAAAGTAAATTATACTCTTTGGTAGCAAATGATAAGTGGTATTAAACAGATAAAAAAATGTACTATCGTAAGAATTAAGGGCTTTAGGGAACGTGGGTCTTAAAGCGTTTTACGGTTAAAACACACAAAAAAAAATATAAAATTTTAAGAAAAAGGGAATTCAAGCGGAGGATTATACCATGCGTTTGAATTCCCTTTTTATGTTTATTTTCTTTTGAAAATGATATTGCCTAAACTGATCGTAGCTATTGCTTCGGTAAGTTTTCCATTGACATAAGTAAAAGTAGTAGTTTTCCCATCGGGTAGAGTGATCATATAAACACCTTTGCTCACGTATTTGACATTTAAAAAAGTACCGTAGGTACTGGAAAAAACTTTAGTGATGCCTAATGGTTCGGTAAAATACATATCGGTGACACAGAATTTGATTCCTACATGTGTCAATTGAATTTTTTCTCCGTTTTTAACAATGTCATAAGTATTTCCCGCACCTTTTATGGTCGTAGTTTCAATGTCTTCTGCTCCGCGATTGGCATGACGATAGGCCGTAGCGCTGGTCAGAATTTCTCCTTCTGTTTTTACATGCACCTCAGACTCAACATGTACACTCAACATCAATACTTTTGCATCGGTGTTGCTGCGGAGGTTTTTAACGATTTTATTACCGTTCACTTCTTTAGAAGCAGTCACGGTGCCAATAGATTTACCGTCATAAATGACATCGAAGTTGATGACTGTGTTTTGGGCTTTTAACAGACCCGATCCCAGGTATAGAAAGCCAATCAATAGGAGAGAAAATAGACGCATGAGGGTAAGGGTTTGGTTGTGATAGGTTTGCTGCGACAAGTAAAGAGAATACGGGTAAGGATGCAACGTGTGGTCTTATTTTTTACAGTAATGGTCAGATTCTTCGACCGGGTATTTTTGGTCGAGGTCTATGTTATTAAAGCTTTGTCCTCCCCAGGCAAATAACTTTTCAAAAAAAGGTAAAAGCTTATCGTTTTTAATGACTTCCAGAAAATAGACTTCATGTTCTTTTTCCTTTATACCCATTTCATATAAAATGGTATCATGTTCTTTGATATTCAGTTGATTGAAAAATTGCTTCATCCGAAAGTATTCGCAAACGTTTCCGCTTTCCAGCCGGCCGGCAAAGTAAAAAGGCATGAAACGGCCGATCACATAACAACTCGCGGAAATGATTTTACCGATCACATAAAATCTCAACTCATACCATTTCGATACCGGGATATTGTACTGATGCATGATCTCTAATACTTCCTGGCGGTGATTCCACTCGTCCAATTCTATTTGATGGATGGAGCCTTTCTCCGCTTTATTTTTTACAGAATTGGCGTGCCCTTGGTAAGCGAAGGCTGCAGCTTTTTCAGCGGAGTATGCTTTCTTCAGCAGGTCCACTAAAACAGGATGGTTAAGAGTCATGGAAGTGTATAATGGTTTGACCGTTGAATATACTAAAAACAGTAACAGCTGTGCGGAAAGCATAGCCTTTTACTTTCCATATAAGAAGTTCAACGTGATAAAAAGAAGCAATGAAAAGCCCGTTATTTTCCGCAAGGCGGGCGCTTGGCTTTATGACTGTGCAAGCCGTTTTTAGATCCGCCGCATGCGGTCAATAGAGAAATAAGGAGTACGATCAGCAGTGCGTTTTTCATAACCATCGGATTTTATTTAATGTAATAAGATTATTTGGAATTTGGTGATGATAGAATAGATATAAAATTAGGTACATGAGATAGAGGTTTATGAAATGATTTTGGGCGTGTCCCTGTCCCGAGGCTTCGGGAGGCTATCCGCTACAAGTCCTCGCTCGGTCATTCTAGAGTGCATTACCTAACCTTGATTCTCGCTGTGGGCTTTCCGCTTCTATCCCTCACGCAAACTACAATGCTTTACTTTAAAATAATGTAAATAAAAAAAAGGAGGTTTCAAATACGTTGTTGTTACTTTATTTTACCGATTGAAGCAAAGGTGATTGATAGAGATCTTCCGGAGAAACGACTTGTTCGTTCATTGGAATGGCTGCACCATAACGTTGCTTCAACGCCGTTTGTACCAGGGGACTGCTCAGGTCGAAGTCTTTCAGTTGGCGTGTCGCACACAGTTCTATGCCATATACTTTTTGATAGAGCTTCCATACCAATTCTGAACAGTACAATTTATCGTCTGTCCATTGAAACGGAATGTCGTAATGTTTACTCAGGTAAATTTTTTGCAGGCTATCCAGTTTCTTTTGAACGGCTATGTTTTCCGGAAGACTTTCTTTGGGTCTTTTGATTTCAAAATAACGTTGGTCACCACGTGCGATCCATGCTTTCAATGGGGTCAGGGATACAGGTTCCACTGCTTCCAATACAAAAGGTTGTTTGTTTTTGATGACGATTACTCCCACATGACTAAACTTAGAATGTGTGGCCAGCTTGATGGCTTCACTTTGAGAGGAATGAGAATTTTGAAAAATAATATCACCTGTTTTATAGACAGGGTCGTCTTGATGAAGTTTTACTTCGAAGGCGGTGAAGAGTACAATGCCTATGCAAAATAAAAAGGTAAACTGAAGTGTCCGTTTCATAAGGTAGGGATTATTTGTTTTAAGTTTTAAGAAAGCTAATAAAGTGTTGGGCGTGCCCCTGCGGGTCGGGCTTTTCGTTCCAAGTCCTCACTCCGCTTCGCTGCGTTCCGGGCTTTCCACTGCAATCCCTCACGCGTGCTGTGTTGTAGGCTAAGATTTTTTTTATAACGGGGCGTTATAGAATTTATTATAGCTGTCCGAATACCTAGATCATTTTTACCAAACTCAATCCTACCCAGGTGGCAGCCAGACCTAAGATTAGGCTTAGGCCAATGTAAGCAAAGGCAGTAGCAGTATGATTTGATTGCATCAGGTTTACATTTTCGATAGCAAAAGCAGAAAAAGTAGTATAGCCGCCGCAGAAACCGATGATGAATAAAAATTTAAGATCAGGAGAACTCCATTGGTAGCGTTCCATACAACCGAATAAAATACCGATGAGTAAGCTTCCGAGTAGGTTTATGATTAAGGTCGCTAATGGAAATATACCTGCATAATGTTTATGCACGTATAGTGCCGTAAGGTAGCGGCCTATGCTGCCAATTCCTCCGCCTAAACCAATCAATAAAATAGTTCGCCAGATATTCATGGTTCTAATTACTAAGATTTGATGGACAAAAGAAAGTTCAGCTGCTAATTATCTTTAATACTATTCTTATAAAGCTTTTAATCTATTGGAAGTGACTTGCAACTGATAACATTATCTTTTCATACCATCCTTTTTCTTTTCTTTTGCTCAGCCAAAAGAATAGAAACAAAAGAAAAGGGAGCCACGAAAACCAAATTTAGAAGACCTTGTTGATCTGTATCGTTTGCGAAGTTAATCCTAGCAGATCTTCTGAAATTCGCTCTTTTCGTGGACGCCAGCCGCACCGGGCTTTGCGGGTTTTATTTCTTTATCTTTTTGATCAGGGCAATAATAATCATAGCTATTAAAGCGCCTGCAAAAGCGAGAAACATGTCTTTCTGTGCGTCCCAAATGTCTCCTTGTGTGCCGAGGTATGCTGCTCCCTGATTTTTAAAAAACACATCGGCCACTGCCCATTCCATCAGTTCATATGCCGCACCAACAGAAAGCGATACCTCCACCGGCAATACCCAGGCTAACCATTGTTTTAATTTTAAAATCTTAAGAAAGAATTCCCGCATGGGATAAGCGAACAAAAAACCAAAACTGAAATGTACGATCCTGTCGTATTGATTGCGCTTGGTATGGAAGAGTTCTTTTAACCAATCGCCCAAAGGATTTTCAGCATAGGTATAAGTAGAACCATAAACATGCACACAGAGAAATAAGGTGATCAGTAAATAACTGAGATCACTCAGGGGATATTTTTTATAGCTTATGCTAAGCGCCAGGAGAAGTAATACCACCAAGGTATTTTCCAATAGCCAATTGTTGAGATCGGAAGTAGTGAGGAGCGTGTAAGTCCATACACTGATAAAAATAAGCAGGTACAGTTTGATCCAATTGTTTTTTAGGAAAGGAGTACGTTGCGAAGAAGAGGTAGTGGTGAAAGTCATGCTCTTACCTTTTCAATATACATGCCGAAATTTCAGGAAAGTTCCGGAAAGAAAATTTCTACATCACCATCAATGGGGAAGCTCTGACAAGTCAGTATTCTTCCTTTGGCAATTTCCTGGTCTGTCAATACTTCGTTGTAAGCCATCCATACCTTGCCTTTGGTGCAGGTCGCCACACAACTGCCGCAACGTCCTGCTTCGCAGCTGTATGGCAAGGCGATATGTTGTGCTTTGGCAGAGGCCAAAATCGATTGCGGGTATTGTACCTTTACTTCGTATGTTTGTTGGGGCAGTGTGATAGTCACCTGATGCGCTGAGGTATCCGGAGGCTTGGGGATGAGAAGTCTTGGAAGCGAACTGAAATCTTCCTTCACAATGTGTGCAGCCGGAATGGATTCGCCTAACAGGGTAATGCGTATGGTTTGCATGTAATCAAACGGACCGCAGAGGTAGAAATAGGCTTTGTCTTTGGAGGCAATCGGATACTCTTCTAACAGATGCAACAAGAGCCATTTGCTCAGGCGGCTGTGGTAGACATTGAAACGATTGCTGTATAAAAAACGAACGGTAAAGCGCTTGGTGTATTTTTGTTGCAAGTCCAGAAGTGCCTGTAAAAAGATGGTGACTTCTTCTGTCTTATTGCTATAGATCAGTACAACGTGTTGTGTACCGGTTGTTAAAATCGTTTTGATGAGAGAGAAACAGGGTGTAATACCGCTGCCAGCTGCCAGGAAGAAAAACTGTTCGATGTCCCGAGGCCTCGCGGGTAATTGAAAGAAGCCACTGATACCGGATGTATAAAGGATGTCCCCTGTTTTGATTTGGTAAACCAGGAAACGCGAAAATTCTCCGTTGTCTACTTTCTTTACCGTAATGCTTAATGGTTCTCCTGATTCAGGTGCAGAAGAAATAGAGTAGGAACGTCGCTTTTCTCCGTAAGGTGTTTGAAAGACAAAAGTGAGAAACTGCCCGGCTTGATACTCCGGTTGCCAGCCGTCTAAAGGTTCCAATACAAATGTTTTGGACTGTGGTGTTTCGGTGTGAACAGCCACAATTTTTACTTTTTTTATAATGGACTCTGGTGCGGACATAGCCGAAGATAATAAATTTATTGGGTATGGAAATTATAAAAATGACTATCGTTATAGAATATTATTCATTCTGTATCTAACCGTTTTATAAATGATGAATAAATTCCTGTACCAGCCTTTTACTTTTCTTTTGCTCACCCAAAAGAAAAGAAACAAAAGAAAAGGGAGCCACGAAAACCAATTTTAGAAGACCTTTGGGATCTGGATAATTATCGAAGTTAATTCCTAAGAGGTCTTCTGAAATTCGCTCTTTTCGTGGACGCCTGCCGCACCATGTTTATGATTTCAATAGGGTGCTTTATGAAAATAATATTCTCTTAATTTCAATGAGGTTTTTTATGCGTGAGGGATAGAAGCGGAAAGCCCACAGCGAGGCACTTGGGTTTTATAAGCATTAAGGATAATCGAGCGAGGACTTGTAGCGGATAGCCCGACCCGAAGGGACACGCCCAACTGGTAATAAAAATCAATCTATAGTTTAACCTCTATAAAATAATCTCATACCATTTCATCATCAAAATTAAGATTGACTTTTAACCGATCACGCACTCGCCGTTTCTTTCAAATGATTCATGTGAGAACGGATAGCGCTCAAAAAAGAAGGAAATTCATGATACGTTACCTGATGCTCCGTACAGGTTTCTACCACGAGTTTATTCAAGGCCGGATAATGCACATGACTGACCTTAGGGAAAAGATGATGTACGACCTGAAAGTTCAGTCCTCCTACATACCACGTCATCCAGTCGTTTCCAGTACAAAAATTAGTAGTTGTCTTGACCTGATGTATGGCCCATTCGTCTTCGATTTTATGATCAGAGAGATGGCTGTCGGTAAACTCTGCTTCTCCCACCACATGCGCCAACTGAAATACCGTTGACAAGATGACGCCCAATACAAAATGAAAAACCAGAAAGCCTGTTATGGCTCCAGCCCATCCCCATACCAGGGCAGGGATCACGAGGTAAAAGGAAAAGTAAGTAATCTTAGAGACCCAAAAGATAAAATGATCTTTAACGTCCATGTTATTGATTTTGAAATTACCGACTTTACCTTGAAAGTATTTGATGAAATCAAGTAAGAACACCCATAGCAGAGAAGACAAACCGTACACGGCAAAACAATACAGGTGTTGAAAGCGGTGCAGGTAATATTTCTTTTGCAATCTGTTCAGACGGAGTACCGGCAATTGCGCGATGTCTTGATCATGCCCTTCAATATTGGTATAGGTATGGTGGATGATGTTGTGTTTGTTTTTCCATAATACCGCATCACCTCCCAGTATGTTGATGCTGTAGGCTGCCAGGACATTGATCCATTTTTTATCGGAAAAACTTCCGTGAGAACCATCGTGCATGATATTGAAACCAATGGCTGCAGCGGCAAAGCCCAGGTAGGCGCAGAGCAACAAGGCCAGCCAACCGGCAGGATGAGCCAATAGCAATACGCAGTATGAAATAAAATAAGTGGTAATGAAAAAGGACGCCTTGATGAAAAGGGTTGTAGTTCCGCTTCGTGAAATGGATTCTTCTTCGAAGTAGCGATTTACTTTTAGCTTGAGCGCAGAAAGGAAAGGATTTTTGTGATTGCCGAATCGAATCCGTGCATGGGCATCTGCAGCAGGTGCTTTGGTGATGCCGGGAGAGAGGAGTGATGTTTCTATCAAGAGGTTACTGTGTTGATGAATCAGGTAAGCGAATTGTCCAACAATTACGTTCAGACCTGGCATCAATCCAATGTGAAAGCATAACTTCTGGATATACTACACCATGATATCTGGTGAGCATACCACAAATATAAGGTTTATTTCTTAAATCCTCGTTTTGAGTAGTTAAGCTTTTGTTACTCCTGTTCTATAAACTGCAGAATTTCGTTGTTATTCATTGTTTTGGTGATACTGATAATGGCTTCTCCCAGTAATTCATTCAATTCTTTAGGACTTTCCAGCATAGGGAAGTGAGAGGTGCCCTGCATGAGCATCAAGTCATAAGATTTGGCTGCATAATGATCTAATGCTTCCTTGTTGGTCGGCATGTAATTGACATTGATGAGGTGCATTTTATGTGGTAACTGTTGAATCAACTCTCGCTCTCTTTCATGGTAGTGAAAAATATCGATGGTAGATTCTATACCCATGGGTTCGTATGCCTCTCTGTAGGATTTGACAATGCGGTCCCTGATCTCAGGCTTGGTGTTTGATGTCAGCAATGTCTTACGTGCATATTGTTCTGACGTATCGGCAAAATCTGTTTTTAGCTTTTCTTCGATTTCTTTTACCTGTTGCTGGTACTGTTCCGGTAAAGGAGTACCGGCATTTTTAAACGCTTCTATGGCAATAAAACCAATGATGGGTTGAGGGTAAAGCACCGCTGCTTCCAGTATCGCTTCTGCACCCATGGAGTGACCAATCAGGATTACATTTTTGAGTTGTAAGACCTTGATCAAGGCAATCACATCTTGACCAAATTGTTCAATGGTCCATGTGTTTCTGTTATTTCCCGATTTACCATGCGCAGCCAAATCAATGGTCACGACCTGGTAGGAAGAACTGAAATAGTCGACCTGGGAATTCCAAACGGTTTCGTCCAGGAAGGAACCGTGTACAAACAATAAAGTGATATCACCAATCCCTGAAAGACTGTAGTGGATATGCAAATCGTGATGGATCACGGCTGGTTTATTGGATACCTGATTCATAATTAATAGCGGATTTTTTTAGAGTTAACTAAGAAAATCGTGCCACAGGAAAGAGTGCGAAGAGCGGGGAGCGAAGAGCGAAAATGAAAAGGGAAATCTAAAAAAGGCCGTGCGTGAAACAGCGATAAATTCTTCGCTCTGTTTCTCCGCGCTTCGCTCTATTGTTTGGTGTAAGTCAATTGCATTTTTCCGCTGTTCGACTGGATAGTCATCTTCTTGGCGGTAATCGCTGTGATTTTGTATTTAGAGC
This sequence comes from Chitinophagaceae bacterium, assembly GCA_028288405.1. Lineage (GTDB taxonomy): Bacteria > Bacteroidota > Bacteroidia > Cytophagales > Cytophagaceae > JACMQM01. Next base: position 21,744 of record JAQBNS010000106.1, on the reverse strand, counting down.
CGTCGCCCAATACAATGGTGTTGTCTTTGACGGTATAAGTGTCTTCTTGTGTTTTAAATTTTTGCCTGTCGTTGATCAGATTGTGCTTGCATTTGCCTTGGGGTAAAAATTTGAAATAGGATTTAGACAAATATTTCACCTGCTGAATATATTGTTTTTTTAATAAGGCCAGACTATCTGCCGGTATATTGCCTGAGGAAGAGCTTTCGTCATTGGCCATTTTGGTGACCAATACGTTAAAACTAGAATCTACATTGCTGTTGTCAAACAGTAGGGTCATTTTTTGATCCTTGCCTTTTAACTCGTACACGGTCAAATCCCAATTGCCGATTAATTGATCGGCTTGAATGGTTTGGGCATAGCCTGAAACGGTTACACAAAAGAATAAGAGAACAGCAACAAGGTATTTCAAACACATCATGGTAAGGATTTTATTAAATTTATCTTCTCATTACAATTTCAATTCCCGGTTTCAAATCCTTCATTTGCTGAAGGAATTCTTTTTTACATTTTGGGGAGATTAATACTCGATCTGTTTCCCCATAAATGATTTCAAGTCTATCCAAAGAACCGGCTGGAGAACTCATAGGATCTCTGGACTCCTGTATTTTTTGTATGCTATCAATGTCTATCGTAATCGGTGAAATAAGCGGAGACTTGATACATAATAGATTGCCTTCAATCGTGTACGTAGTATGAATACAAACGTAACAAATACCGACAATAGCGGTCATGTTGATGAGTAAACCTACCCAGGCTTCATGATAAATAAGTAATGCAGAAGAAAGGCCAAATACAGAAACAAGCGGCAAAATCAACTCAATTCCGATTTTGGTGGGATAAGTAGTTGTTGTCATGTGAGGTTTGTTAAAAACAGTCGTTGCAAAGACGTGCAAGCGTTCTTTGTCCGGAACTGATATACTAACTAAATAAGAAGAAAAAAAAGCGGATTTCAAACAGATTGTCCCATAAATCCCCAGTAAGAGCTTGGGTATTTTAAAAGGATACAACAAGATTTGTCGTTAGGCGGCGATTCGTTGCAGGATAATTTTACAAGGAATAGGAGAGGTGACAGTAACGTGATGATTAATATACAGAGGGATAGAGAGGTAATCTCCTGCCTTGAGGCGGTGTTCTTCGGTACCGATGGTGATCGTGCAGGTACCTTCTACAATCAGGAATTTTTCATATTCTTTGGTATGAACTTCTCCCGGTGCTCCAAAACGAAGCCATACGATGGCTGTTACTTTATCGGGTTCATGAGCAATGAGTCTGGCATACATGGCTTCCATGTCCGCAGGTCTTGTCATGTCTGCGCGTTCCAGCCATTGACTGTAGTCCGCAACGATAGAATGCTCATGCAGCATAGGCGGAGAACATGGAGCTTCTCCTTTTTTCAATCGCTCCAGGTAATCAAACGTAGCAAGCAGCAAGGGTTTGACAACACCATGCGGTTTTATCGCATAGTGTTGAGCATGGTTCAATAGCGCTAACTCAATATCTTCCAGTTCCAGCCTTAATTCAGGATATGCTTGAAGTGCCTGTTCAACGATCAATCGTTCGTCTTCTTCCAGCGCACCGTGTACATATAATTCTAATAACCCGGATTCACGGATTTCATTTAGGTTCATGTTGTTGTATCTATTGATAAGATAATAAAAGTTTTTTTCCTTAAGCCATATTGCTTTGACAGGACTGTCTGATTTGATTGACAGCCATTCGCAATTTTGCTTTTACCTCGTCTAGTGAAAGATCAAGATGTTGGGCGGTTTCTAGTGGAGTATAGCCTAATACATAGATATAGTTCAATACATCTTTGCAATCATTACCGGTATTCGAAACTAATGGATGTGTAGATTTTCCGGCTCGTTCTTCCGGACTGTGTGTTTCCAGCGCTATAAGCGCTTCCTGGCGAGCTATGCGGCTCATCCAGGTAAACAAAGAGCAGTTTTCTTTTTCGTAAGCGTCGATGGAAAGCGCCACTTTTAGAAAAATCTGTTGTAAAACTTCTTCCGCAAGCGCTTCTGAAACGATGATACGCGCTACGATGCCGTTCAGGGCAGCGGCGTACTTGTCGTACAGACAGGAGAGACCTTTCTCCTTTTCTTGCTGAAGTAATTTTACCAATTCAATGGAATCCATAGTCAAAAGTTTAACTCAAGAAATGATAAGTAACTATCAAGATAAATGAAATGTTTCATATTTTATGAAGTATAGCGCAAAAAGTAAACGAAGTTCTTTTAGTTCTATACTTCTTTTATTTTAGTCCAATATTTTTTTTAAAATTTCCCACTTCCAATGGTACAAGTGTCCTGCTCCTTTGATGCGTTGGTATGCGCCGTCTTTATGGCCGATGAGTTGAATGACTTTCTTTTTTAATTCTTTCGCAATGGCTATTTCCTTCAACACACCGGGTGATTTGTGTGTTGCTGCTCCAAGCATAACAATGACAAGGTCTGCTTGTTCGATTTTTTTTCTGGCTTTCTCCTCCCATTCTTTTTCTTTGGAAGCTTCTTTAAGGGAATAGTCCATTACCTCAAAAGGGGATTGCTCCAGCTTACATTGGCCGATGAAAGAATCTTTTAGCAATTTATCGTTGTCAAAATCAAAACTGATAAATACTTTTTTGCGTGTCGATGAAGGCATGAGAAAAGATCAGAGGTGTTCTTGAAGTAAAGATTGAAAGAGCGGAATGTATTCGTAATCGTAACGCAAACGTTCGTCCGGAAGGATGGGCATTTTCTCGTAAATATTTTTTGCGGCAGCTCCGGTACTGGCCACAGGCAAGATCAACGCTTTAGGATGAGCATGGCTAAAGATTTCATATTCCTTTTCTACACCTTTCATTCCGCCTATGAAAATAGCCGCTTTGAATTCGTTTTCCTCAATCATCTGATGACGCATACGGGTGATGCTGATTCTTTTATCCGCCGTTTCAGGAATATGCTGGATGTGCCTAAAGAATTGGTGCTCTTTGGGAAAAACAGATTTGAAATAATCGGATTGATACATCTTCAACTGATGGCGTGCTTCGGCAGTCATTCTTCCAATGGTATGATGCACCATGGTCGTGATGGCAGGATGCCCTCCCCAAACTAATCGTACCTTTGGAGCGACTACTAATACCGTAGCTCTTACTGCAGCATGAATAGCCATCGCGTCGGCTGTATCATAGTAATCTTCCTTACCGGGTGTAGGGACGCTCGCTGATAAAAATATCATAGTGTGTAAGACATTCTCGTTAAAACTCGTTTGGGAAAATGTTTGCACAGCTAAATTAAGTGTTTTTATTATAAAACAGTAACTATTTTGATACTCTATAAGATTGAATTATTGTTGAATTATAGATTTAGAAATGCAGTAAAGATTGTTAAATAGTAAGCCTGTGCTTTGTTTTGTGCATTTGGGCGTTCCCTTCGGGCCGGGCTTTCGCCACTCGCTTTCCCGCTGAAAAAGCTCAGATCCCGAGACTTCGGGACTCAATCCCTAACGCAAGTCATTTCAAATTCAAGACTTTACCTTTGGCAAGGGTAAGAAGCAATTAATGTTACGATTAACGCGATAATAGCCGGTAACGCCTGTACAAAGAAAATTCTTTTGGAAGCGGAATAAGCACCGTATAGCCCGGCAACAGTGACGCAGCTTAGGAAAAATACAGCAATGTTACTTTGCCAGATAGAATCGGTAATGAAGAAGCTCCAGATTAAACCGGCGGAAAGAAATCCATTGTACAATCCCTGGTTAGCGGCTAATCTTTTGGTAGGAGCAAATAGTTCGGGCGCTAAAGAACCTTTAAATGTTTTTTTACCTAAGGTTTCCCAGGCAAACATTTCCAGGTATAAAATGTACAAATGTTCTAAGGCTACCAGGGCGATCATAATTTGAGAAAACAGTTTCATAAGCGGTGATTGTAAGAAGTGTGAAATGAAATTATAAATTTTGAGGTTTAAAGTGTTTGCGCAGATTCAATTGATGACCTGAAACCATGAATATGCCGTTGCCTCGGTAATGCATCGTTTTGGGATATTTAGGGGTAGAAGGAACATGCGCTTTCACTACTTCCAATATAAAGAAATTATAGGCATGAAGCATGCGTGTGTCTACCACTTTACATTCAAAGTTGGCATAACATTCTTTGATCATCGGTGCTTTAACTTTGCCGGCTGACTGAGCAGTGAGTTGAAACTGCTCAAATTTATTGATAGTTTCTCCCGAACAATTTCCGATGCCGACTACTTCTTTTGCCAAATCAACTGTCGGTATATTGATCACACAAGCTTTGCTTTTTTTGATCAGTTCAAAACTATGATTGGACGCAGTGATCATGCATCCAATGAGCGAAGGTGTAAATTCCATCACGGTATACCATCCCATGGTCATGATGTTTTGCTCGTCTTTCCAGGCCGAACTGACCAGTACTATAGGCCCCGGTTCCAGAAAGCGCCTGATCTGATCTACCGGAAAATCTTTTTTGCTGTACGTTCTTTTCATGTGCCTATCGGTATAACTCTTTCCAAAAATAAAAGAAATACTGAGCCCACAAGCATGTATACATTATTTGTTTAACCCTTTTTTGAATGTGTTTTTTTAGGCGTATAAAATAAGTTTTTCGTTTTTTATACTTACATTAGGTATGTCTATAAAGTTTTAAACCATGAGCTATAACATCATTTTGCTGGATACGGATGCCAAGCATGCGAACATGATCAAAGATCATTTAACCAAGTATTCGGAATACAGCATCCACGTTTTTACAGAGGCTGCAACTTGCATTGCTCAATTGCCTCAATTAAAACCATCTGTTATTTTTCTCGACGCCGAATTGAAACACGATGCGGTTTCTATGCAAGAAGACACCGCCTTATTGTTCCATCTCAAAGAATTGTCTCCTGATTCAGAAATTGTTTTGTATTCCGGTGAAGAAAAATTGGAATTGATACTGGACCAGGTGAAACATGGCGTTCACGGTTTTGCGATCAAGTCCACGAATACGAAGGCAAAAGCGGAAATACTTTTATTGAGTGCGATTAGGCATTATAAAAAAAGTAAAGAAGCTAGTTTCTATAAGAAGCTGACTATTCTGTTAGTGATTGTTTTGATCGCTGTTGTTATATTTGGGATCGTAGCTTACAAGTATAAACTGGTGAAGGATGATATAGAAAGTCCTTTTGACGTATAAAAGAAGCTAGGAGTCAAGAGCTAGGAGCCAGGAATAGTACATTTATTTATCCTTGCTCCTAGCTCGTACCTCTTTACTCTTTATTTTTTTTCCGCTGCTGCCAATAGCTTTGCACTGTCGAGCTTGGTCATTTGCATCATGGCTTGCATGACGCGCTGTACTTTTGCGGGATCTTTGTCGCTCATCAGTTCGCCGAGTATCTGCGGTACGATTTGCCAGGACAATCCGAATTGGTCCTTGAGCCAGCCGCATTGAGATTTCGATCCATTCTCAGAAAGTTTTTCCCAAAGGAAATCTACTTCTTCCGCTGTTTTACAATTGACAAACAACGAAATCGCTTCGGTAAATTTAAACATCGGTCCTCCGTTGAGTACATAAAATTGTTGTCCCTCGATTTCAAATGTTCCTGTCATCACAGTACCTTCAGGGCCCGGAGCGCCTTTGCCCCAACGTCTGACACTGACGATTTTTGAATCTTTAAAAACAGAAGTATAGAAGTTCATGGCTTCTTCTGCATTATCATTGAACCATAAGAAGGGCGTTATCTTTTGCATAGTCGTATTGGTTAAAGTATAGACAAATGTAGTTTTTAGTTTGAATAGAAGAGGCGTGTGAAGACGACAAGCTTGCAGGTCTATCGCGACAGGTTATATTTTAATGGTTCTACTCGAAGATTTGGTTGTTGGGTTTGCGATTTTATAAATATTAATAATTGTTGAAATAAGCAGAGTATCTTTAATAAGGGCGTTCCCTGCGGGCCGGGCTTTCGCCACTCGCTTTTTTCTTTGAATCAATCTCTAAGCGTTGCCAATGGGAAGAATCAAAGAAAAAGAGCTCAGACAATGGCTCAATCCCTAACGCAAGTCAAATTCTTACTAACGACTAAATCTTAGAGTAGAGCTATTTTAATAAAGACAGGCTATACATTTTGCGAGTCAGCAGCGGGTTGATTTTGCCCGTTCTTTTTTTCCAGCCATGAATTGAATACGGTATAGCCGATCGCTACGACTATGGCACCTTTGAACATACCCGTAAATCCCCAGGCCGATAAGCCTCCGATGACTCCGACAAATAAAACGAGAAAAGGAATTTTACCACTTTTAGCAATCAAAACCGGTCGTGCTATATTTTCCAGTACGATCACTACGATGCCATACACCGTCATGAAGATTCCCATGCCTGTCTGGCCTTCGATGAATAACCAAATGGTAAGAGGTATCCATACCGGTAAAGGGCCTACTTGTATCACGACAAGAAAAAAGATCAGCGCAGAAATGCCCAATGAAAAAGGAATACCCGCAATGGCCAGACCGATCCAACTGATACCGGCTGTTATAAAGGCAGTACCCATGACACCGATAGAAACACCTTTGATGGCTTGCTCTGTAATCTGCAAGAGATTACCACCATCTTGTTCCCCGAAGAGGTGTTGAGCCGCTGCACGAAAAGGATTTAACATCTGATGACGCTTCGCCAGGAAGAAAGCAGAGAGAGCAATGCCTGCGATGAACTGTATCGACACACCGAGTATACCCGTGCCGCTGTGAATGGCTTGCTGGATCATGCTTTTAGCCTGAGGACCGTTTTCATGCAAGATGCCTTCAGGATCATTTTGTATGTTTACCCAAAACAATTGCAATTCATGCCCCACAATGGGAAGTGTTTTTACCCAAGCCGGTAAATCAGGTAAGCCATTGGTCTTCCAGGCTTCGACCCAATTGTTAAGTTCATTCGCATGCGCATGAAAAGCAGAGAAGAATAAGATGACAGGAAGGGCGACAATGACCAGTAAGACTATTACGTAAAGGACGGCAGCAATATTTCGTTTCCCGCCGAGCCAACGGCACAACCGCTCGAATACATCCACAAAAGAAACACAGAAGATCAAGGCAAAGGTCAATACACCGAAAAATAAGTGCATGACATCGTACAGAGCCACCAGTAAAGCGACGAACAGCAGCAATACCAAAATCGATTCTACCACATTGCGGGTGCTTAGTTTGAGTCGGTCCATAGTTTAGAGGTGACGAAAATGATGCCAGTGGATAAGGTAATGAATTATTCTTTATGGATTTACTTTTAAAGTTGCTGTGGAATAATGAAGTAAAAGAATTATTGAAATAAGTATTATCAGCGTTCCCTGCTGGCGCAAGATTTCATCTTGTGCCTATTATGTCTTAGCGCATTTGCGCGGGTTTATTAGTTATTTACAGCTGTCGTTTTTATCCCATTCCGAGCAAATGCTCTATGTGATGATGAGTACCAGTTTAACTGGCGCCAACAGGATGGTTTTCTGAAAAGAATCCATGGTGTCATGACGCAGGATCCAGCGGATGGATAGGAAGAGGATAGGAGGTAAAGAAGTACGGCGAATAGAAAAAAGGGTATCATAGCCTATGATAATGATAAAGAATTCATTTTTTAGAAAATGCTTTATAACTTTTATTTGCGCTAATGATCTTACCGGTTTTAAATCCTAACTGGGCCGACAACTCTGCTAATGAAGAAACTTTGTACTGTTCACACAGTTTCAACGCAATCAACGCAGAGGCTTTGGCATCGCTTTCGGCATTGTGATGTTCCAGTCTGATGTTGAAGTGGCGGGAGACGACATTGAGTTTATGACTGGCAAGGGGTAAGGCTTGTTGTGCCAGTCTATACGTACAATGGTAATCCAGATCAGGATAAGCCAGTCCGGAATGATCGAGTGTAAAACGCAGCACACTGAAATCAAAGGATGCATTGTGTGCGATCACGGTTTGATTGTGAAAGTAAGGTTTTAATTCTGCCCATTGCTGGTGAAAGGTTCCTTTGTGCCTGGTATGACTGTCGTCTATGCCATGCAATACCGTATTGAATCCGTCGTAATAATTAGGAGTAGGCTTGATGTAGATGTGATTGGTATGAACCAGCGCTCCGTTTCTCACGACGGCAACACCCATCGAGCAAATGCTGCTGCGGTTGCTGTTGGCGGTTTCGAAATCGATGGCGATGAAGTTCATGATGAAAGTAAATAATGGAGTTGAATTGATAAAGCAAATTGCTATACCTCGGAATCTATGATTTTATCAGAGCTGTTTTCTGCTGGTACTAGGAAAAGTAAGACTGTGGCGACTATTTGCAACAGTGCTTGAACCAAACCAATGCCTGCAAAAATAGAATCAGGGATAAAATGATTTAAGGGGCGAGGATCAACTAGAAGACCGATTATGGTTAAGACCAATAGTACATATTTCATCCAGCTTTTTCCCTGCCTCACAAAGTAAGCAAGCGCAGCAATAAAAAGGAGTGAGCCTATGGATATGGTAATTTGTTTTCCACTGGTTAAATATTCACTGGTCAAAAACATATTGATCAGACCTAAACCTACCATGATTAGAATAAGATTGGAAGATTTAATGAAATTAGGATGTATAGTTTTAGTCATTGGTAGAATTGTAATACTATCGATATAAGCAGTGAAACAGCAGCAGTTACTTTATTGTATTAATTGCATTGGACACGAGGTCTTCCAAACGTTTCCATAACAACAATAAGCTTTCCGATGAGTCGGCGCTATACAATTGGTTCTTGAATTCTCGGTGTTCTTCCAGGTACATGGAACGAAGCCTATCGTTGTTGTCCAAAAAGGACTGTTGCATATTCGCTATTCTGTCGCACAGTTTTACACAGAGTGCATCGGGGTTGTTTTTAATTTTCGGATAGGTTTTTATTTTTCGTTCTTTTCTGTTTCGTCCCAACTCGTCTGTTACACAATACACCATTTCTGCGACTTCTTCGCCGCAAAGCTCTTTAATGTCGTGGTATGAAACCTTGCAGTCTTCTATGGTGTCGTGCAACCAGCAAGCGGCAATAATGTTTTCATCCAATTTAAATTCCTTGGCTACAGAAACAACCGCTTCCAGGTGAAAAGAATAATCTCTTGTTCCGTAAGTTTGTCCTTTATGCGCTTTGAATGCAAATTCTTTGGCTATTGTTTCGATCATAGTTTTAGTTTTGTTGTATACTATTTTCTCTCGTCCTTATAGACTTTTGCTGGCGCAAGATTTTATCTTGTGCCTTTCATGTCTTAGCGCATTGCGCGGGCTTGTGTTTATTTACAACTGCCAGTTTTATACTATTCCCGAGCAAATGCTCTATGTGATGATGGACACTAGTTAAAACTGGCGCCAATGGGAGGTTTTAAAGTACTAAGTATAAATAGGATTCTTCAGCAATTATCTTTTCAATAGTTTTGACCCCAACTTTATGATCCAGTATTTTACTGTTTTTCTTTGACCTTCTTTTTCTAATTTTATTATTTCAAAATAATTCCTATGATGTAAAAACACATCTTTCAAATAGTCAACAAATATTTTGTCATAATACTTTTCAAAGAAAAGTATTATTTCTTTTTCTTCCTCGTTGTTTGGAAGGTAATTCCATTTTATTGTCAGTAAATTGAAGATTTCAAAAATATGTTTGCCGGTGTCACTGTTAATTTTTATTGCACCGATATTTGGAAAGGAATGATTGGCAAATGAAAGTGCCGATGAAACATACTTTTTGCCATATATTGTACTCATCAGCATATTATTGGTTATACCGTTTTCAACAAATCTTCTGTTTTTTTTGTAGCAATACGTGTTATATTTTGTGTCATGAAAAACCACCAATGCCTCTTCTTTTAAAAACGGGAGTACCATTAAGAAATCTAATATTTCACCGGGATTAAAATGGACCGTGTCTATCAGACAAAAATCTATACCGGGTCCTATTTTTTCTATAAATTTCAAAGACAGTCCGCCTGTATATAAAGTCCAGGCTGCTTTTAACTCAGGATAATGAGCTACAAAATCTCCTGTTTGACGGTCATGCGTTCTATACCATGTTTGGTTATAATCAATGGAGTATAAATGTGAGTTTTCGATTTCTTTTACCGCATTTAAAATAACGATAGATGATCCCCCTCTACTGACGCCGATTTCAAGTATTTTTTTGGGTTTATTTCTTAAAATTAATGCATTGATAAATGACCGGTCATCTTCCGTCATTTCTGAAATTTCTTTGTAAGAATTGTCTAATCGATTTAAAATATCATTTTCTGATTGGTTAGCAATAATGATTTCTAAATCCTGCATCGTTGTGGTCATTTTTTTAACAATTCTTTCTAATTGTGCGTTGGAATGTGTGTGGTTGACTTGAGCTTTGTTCATGCCTTGCTGGCGCAAGCATTCGCTTGTGCCTTTCATGTCTTAGCGCATTTGCGCGGGCTTGTGGGTTATTTACAGCGGTGTGTTTATACCCTATTCCCGAGCAAATGCTCTATGTGATGATGGGCACCAGTTTAAACTGGCGCCAACGGGTGAATTGCGACAGGTAAGTTTACTAATGATCAAAACCCTTTTTCCAATTTATAGTTGTTGGATCATATTTTGTATTCGCAATTTTAGCGCTTGTAACATACAATTCCTCTTCAGTACAATTTCTGACAATATATCGGGTGTTTTTGCCTGACGTAAAGTACTTAAATATTATTTGTATGGCTCTATTTTTAATTGTGTCATTTGGCGAAGAAACGGATACAAACGCGTCTATATTTTGTCCCATTGATTTTGTGACATCCTTTTCAAGAAAAAGAGGAAGTTCTTCAATGGTTATTTCCTGTAGGTCTTCAGGTTTCAATGAAAGTTTGGGAGGTTTTGTGTAGTCTATTCCCGTTCCACAAAAGCGAAAAATGTTTTTAGTGTGATAGAATATCCTTGTGCTATCTATTAGAATAAAATTATGATCGCCATAAAATATTCCTGTAGGCACCTTATTACCGGAAGAGTCTTTCTGAATGGGATGTTTTATAATATAATAATTGGATTCTGTTCTGGGTTGTTTACCGGAACAGCCTAACACTATAATAAAGACAATTAGTATGATTATTTTATTCATATTTCATTCATCTCTGTCAATACAATGGGTTTGCCATCAGTCACAACAATGGTATGTTCGTGCTGTGCCATGAAACCGCCTTTGTTTCCTACCATTGTCCAACCGTCTTGCAATGTTTCCGCATACGAGGATGTTGTGGATATGAATGTTTCAATGGCCACTACTGAATTTTTCTTAAATCGTTTATGGTTAAAACGGTCTCTGAAGTTAGCAATTTCATGGGGCTCTTCGTGAAGACTTCTTCCAATGCCATGACCGGTTAAATTTTTGATGACTTTGTATCCTCTTTTCTTCGCTTCTGTTTCCATGATAAAGCCAACATCAGAAATAAGCACTCCGCCTTTTATCGCATGAATGGCTTGGTGTAAAATGTATTTGGATGCCTCAATCAATTGTTGGTGTTGGTTGACATCTCTTCCAAGTACAAAGGAACCTCCGTTGTCCGACCAAAAGCCATGGAGTTCTGCAGACACATCGATGTTGATCAAATCTCCCTCCTTTAGTATTTTTTTATCAGAAGGAATACCGTGACAAAATTCTTTGTTGATGCTGATGCATGTCCAGCCGGGAAAACCATAGGTCAGGTAGGGTGCAGATTTAGCACCCAAGTCATTCAGAATTTGACCACCATAGTTGTCCAAGGCCTTGGTGGTCATACCTGGCTTGGCAAAGTTTCTCATTTCTTTTAACGTGAGGGCAACCACTTCGCTTGCTGCTTTCATACCCGTTAATTCTGCCTCTGTTGTAATGGACATATTTCGTAACGTATTTATTGTGTTATAGATTGGCTGCAACTATCGAACTAAATATAAAGAATAACTCTTGACTTACCCCGCTGAACCCCGCACTTAAAAAACGTTGTTATAGCCAGTTTTTATTTGTGTACCTGTTTATACTGAAAAACAAGATGCTCCTGATACTTCATTATGTAATCACACAATGCTCCGATTTTGTCATATCGGGGAGATCCTCTTCCTACCAGTTGATGTAGTTTCATATTATTTGAAATTCGACTCCCTTCAAGAAAGTAGGTGTCTCCATCAAGGACTCTATTATATTTAAAATGCGTCGCTGACCAAAAATCAAATTCATCAACCATATTCTCTAATTGATACCATTCTCGTTTATCAATTTCTGTCGTATACTGAGTCAGTCGATTAATACTGTCATTTGGGGTAAGGGTTTTTACGCAAAGAAAATACGTATCTTCTTTTCTTGTAAACTTAACAGTGGTGCCGTTGCCAAATGAAGAAGAGAAGATTAAATAGTAATAGTTACTGTCAATTCCATTTGGAATAGAGTCATTGAATCTTTCTATTAATTTTGTCCGAAACCACAGGACTTGCTTTGTTAATGTTGTATCTGGCGATGTTGTAGTATTTTCTTTCGCTGTCAAAGGGTCTGAAGGGCTCTTTTCAACACAACTGGATAAGAAAGAGAAACTTAAAACAAAGAATATTGTCTTTATTAATCGAGTCATTTTAAATTGGCTATAACGATTTGTATACACGTACGTAGCGTCTATATATTCAATCCACACATTAATATAATCTTCTTCCCCAACAAAACCACGTCGCCAGGAAGCTATTTATCCAATAAGTAAATAAGAGTTCATCAACTGTCGCGGCCTACAGGCACACACCTGCAAAAAATGCCGACGATGATGAATAAAAGAGTAGATGACTATTTTGCCAGTTTCACTTTGATCGCGTTCAATCCTTTTGGACTGCTTTCGGTTTCAAAGGTCACTTTGTTATTTTCTTTGATGGGTTCTTCCAGACCGTTCACGTGCACGAAAATACTTTCTTGCGTTTCGCTGTCTTTGATGAAACCGTATCCTTTACTTTCGTTGAAGAACGTTACCGTACCTTTGCGCACGACATCTACTTCCACAGCCACCTGACGGGCTACACCGATAGAAATATCCGCTTCGTTGATTTCAATTTTCTTTCTCTTAGGATCGGGAGGAGTGGCAGTGATGTTACCGTATTCGTCTACGTAAGCCATCATGTCTTCGATGTTAGAAGATTTAGGATTGTCTTTACGCTCCTGCTTCTTCTGCTCTTTTTCTTTTTTCTTCTGCTGTTTCTTCTTCTCAGTTTCTTTTTTGTTCCACGTTTCTTGCGATTTGCTCATAGATAGTCGTTAGTAGTTAGGGATTAGTCGTTAGTGCGGATATTACTCGTTACGTGGAACTGCCCTAAAGGTAAGAAAAAAAGACGAGGAGGGCAAGGATAGGGGTAAGGGGTCAGTGTTCAGTGGTCAGGAAAGGTGAAAAACAGCGCTAAATCACTACTGATCACTGACAACTGACCACTGACCACTCTAATTTTTCATTAATTTAGCCACTACTTTTGTAAGTCCCGTTGAAGCCGGTTCTGCCATCAAATGAAGATTCGGTCTCCCAGAAACAGCCGGTAAATTCGGATCCACTACATATACCGGAATGCCTTGTGGCGCATAGTCAATGAGTCCTGCGGCGGGATAGACTTGCATCGAAGTACCGACAATGATAAGTACATCGGCTTTGCGAACGAGCGCTATGGCTTCATCCATGGCAGGTACCGCTTCCCCAAACCAGACAATGTGCGGGCGTAATTGAGCACCCAGTTCACAGGTGTCGCCTATTTTCAACTCCCAGCCGTTCATGTCATAGATCAGCGAAGGTCTGCGTGTACTGCGGGATTTAAAGAGTTCACCGTGCAGGTGAAGTACATGTGATGAGCCTGCTTTTTCATGCAGGTTATCGACGTTTTGCGTGATGATGTTCACGTGGTATTGTTTCTCCAATTCAACCAGGGCCAGATGTCCTGCATTAGGCTTGGCATCCATGGCTTGCTTGCGGCGCATGTTGTAAAATTCTAAAACGAGTTCAGGGTTTCTGCGGAAACCTTCAGGCGTCGCTACTTCCGTTACATCATAGCCTTCCCACAAACCACCGGAATCTCTAAACGTTTTGATGCCGCTTTCGGCAGATATACCTGCGCCGGATAAAACAACGACGTTCTTTTTCATAAGAAGAGTTGTTAGTTATTAGTTGTTAGTTCTCAAATAAAAAACCTTCGAAGTTTCCTTCAAAGGCTTTTTATAATAATATTTTATCTAACGACTAACCACTAACGACTAACCACTAATTTCCTCGTCATCGTTTTTTGTCCGGCAATCACCTGTACGATATAGATCCCTTTTCCGGTATTCAGTTCTATCGCTTGCGGCAAAGAAAGGTCCGCTGAATCCTGTGTGTAAATCACTTTGCCTTCACTGCTCATGACTTTAATGGTTCCTGTTTCTTTCAGTTTGCAATCGAGGTAGAACGATCCGTTGGAAGGATTGGGATAGAGTTCCAGCAAATGATCATTTGAAGTCTCATGCAGGGCAGTTACACTAGCCACGCGGTTAAGCGTTGTATTGGTTTTTACAGGATCGTTGTAATCGAAGAAAATATGTGCGGTGTTTTTGATTTCATCATTCAGTTGCAAGGTGTTTTTAGGAATGATACGGTATTTCACAAAACCATGACTGTTGCGTTCATCGCTGGTACTATCCGGTAATTGAATGTCATCAAAGGTCCAGAGTGCCGCGCCTTCGCTCATGCGGAAGGTATAGGGATGACTGGCTGATATCGTTTGTATGCCCTGGATCTCAAAATTAGTGCTGATGGTATCTTTGATGGTCACAACAAAGGCCAGGTCGTTTCCGGTATTTTGGAAATGTACCACATAAGTAAAAGGATCTTGTAAAGGAACATCTTCCGGTGCGATATCTCCGGCAGGAGCGACTTCCTTAAAGTTGGGATCTAAAGCACCGGTTACGGTGTGGTTGAGTATCGATTGGTTATTGTCTATCGTCGCATCACCCGATACCGGACTGATGGTGGCAGTATACGTATACACTGTATTCACCGGTACTGTACTTGGCGGCACGAAGTAAACATTGATGTTTTTCGTTTCACCCGGATACAAACTGGTAAACGTCCAATCCATCGTTTGACCGGTATGACTCGACGCTACAGGGTTTGCAAGATGCAAGGTAAGGTCAGTCTCATAAACCAGGCTCACCGTTCCGCTTAGTGCTACTGTGCCTCTGTTGGCGTAAGTAATGGTATAACCGGTTACTCTTGATGCTCTGATGCGGCTAAGTGGTGTGATGGTGATTTCAAGATCATTGACTACCTCACTGAAAGAAGCAGCGAAATTATTTCCGCTGTCTGTTTGTCCGTAAGCTGTGAAGGAAGCGCTTTGCGTAGCCGGTGAAAAAGAATAATGAGGATAGTCTTCGGAATATACACGGATGGTATAATCTCTGGTATCTACAGGTACGGAGTAGTTCCCGTCTACATCTGCGAGTACAATGATGTTATCCGGTTGTATTTCCAGTTTCGCGTAAGGCAAACCCAATTCACCACCGTCTTGAATACCATTGGTATTGGCATCGATGAATACTTTTCCGTTAATCCTCGGATAAGCACAGTCTGCCGTCGGATCAGTCTGATCGCAAAGTTGTGTGATGTCTGGTGTGTCGGTTAATCCTGTCGGTAGATTGGGAATACAGGAAAATAAATTTCCTCCAACCATAAGCGTACTCATGGAAGCAGGTAGGTAAGGCAAGCAAAGGATTTGATTATTGTCGCAATATAGATTTCTGATAGATAGTCCTTCCAGAGAAGGCAATAGCGTAATTTGATTGTAAGAGCAAGCCAAGGTGAGTAAGTCGTGTAAAGGAGGTAAACTTGTTAGCTGATTGTATTCACACCCTAGGACGATAAGTCTTTCCGGTAAGGCAGGAATGGTAGGGCTGATAGCATTGTAGGAGCAATCCAGGTAAGTTAAGCTATCCGGTAAATCACTTCCAAGAGTTGTAATGGCATTGTGTGGACAGTAAAGACGATTAAGTTTTTCCGGTAAAACAGGAAGAGTGCTTAATTGGTTATAGCCAACATTGAGTCCCCTTAAGGAAGCAGGAACAGCAGGCAGGCTTAAGAGTTGATTATGGTTGGCACTTAACATGTGCAAGCCGGCAGGTAAAGCGGGCAAGCTGTTCAGTTGATTCGTGTCTACTTTTAGTGCATACATATTCGAAGGCAATGCAGGCAGACTAGTAAGACCGCTGTTGTTGCAAATCAATGTTTGTAAAGTGGAAGGCAGACTGAGCGAGCTGATTGGATTATGAGAGCAATCTACGTAAGTCAAGCCATCTGGTAATCCCGCGATGGTTGTAAATTGATTGTAGGTAAGACTAAAACTGGTGAGTCCAGCCGGGTAGGCAGAAGGAAGAACAGTTAACTGGTTGTAGTCTACGATCAGTTCCTGCAATGCAGGTGGTAGATTGGGAAACTGTGTCAATTGATTATGGTCGGAGTATAACGATTTCAATCCACTGAAATATTCTATACCTGTTAAGTCCGCAATGTTATTATAAGAAAGATCCAGCAAGGTGGTTTGAGCTACAGCAACAGTAGTATAGTACAGATTCCCATCTTGCATAGAACTAGGATAATGCACTTCCAGGTAAGACCGGAAGTTGGCATCCGGTATAGCAATGAAAGGACCTTGCGCATAAAGCGATGTCATGCTGCATAAGAAAATCAAAGCGGAATAAAACAGTTGACGTGTTTTCATAAAGGTAAAATTGATCTGATAATAATTTACGAAAAAAGGAGAAGGCGGAAAGAAGAATTGTAAAAATACCTTATAATAGGTAGGGGAATAATTCCACAGTTTTGACGATAGAAAAATAAAAAAGCCTTTGAAGGATCTTCAAAGGCTTTTTATATCATTAAAAGATAAAATCTTTTTTAACTAACAACTAACAACTAACAACTAACAACTAACAACTAACAACTAACAACTAACAACTAACAACTATTTTTTCTTCTTCGCTACCGCTTTCTTCTTCGCTACCGCTTTTTTCGCTACAGGAGCTTTCGCTGTTGCTTCTTTGGCTACTGCTTTTTTCGCGGGTGCTTTTTTCTTCGCAGCAGCTTTCTTCGTGGCGGATTTTTTAGCCGGTGCTTTTTTCGCTGAGGCTTTCTTCGCAGCAGGCGCTTTCGCAGCCGGTGCTTTGCGTCCCCAACGGGAAGGCTTCGCTGTAACGCCTTCAGACCAAACTAAGATTTCTTCTAAAGTGACAGAAGAAGGTTCACGGTCTTTAGGAATTTTAATGTTGAGTTTTCCGAATTGAATGTAAGGACCCCAACGACCGTTCAATACTTTCGCATCCGGATTTTCAGGGAATTCTTTGATGAGTTTTTCTGCATCGGCTTTGCGTTTGCCTTCGATGACTTCGATGGCACGCTGATCGTCGATGGTGTACGGATCGTCTTCTTTTTTCAGCGAATAGAATTTGCTGTCGTGACGCACATAAGGACCGAAGCGACCGATTGCAACAACCATCGGTTTCTCTTCGTACAATCCCACTTCACGCGGAAGTTTGAAGAGATCAAGTGCTTCTTCTAAGGTAATGTTTTCGATCAACTGCCCTTTGCGCAAGCTGGCGAAGCGAGGCTTGATGCCTTTCTCTTCGTCGGCTTCACCGATTTGTACCAGGGCACCATAACGACCCAGACGAGCGATGATGGTTTCACCCGTTACCGGATCTTTGCCGAGTTCTTTGCCTGTATTGATGGTAGAGCGTTCGATGGCATTGGTCAATTCTACACGTTCGTGAAACGGCGTGTAAAAATCCTTCAGCATCGTTTGCCATTTCGTTTTGCCTTCTGCAATTAAGTCAAACTCTTTTTCTACACCTGCCGTGAACGAATAATCCGTTACCGTAGGGAAGTGTTCCACTAAGAAATCGTTTACCACCATCGCCAAATCCGTCGGGAACAATTTCATTTTTTCCTGACCGGTATTTTCGATGACGGTATTTTGCGTGATTTTATTTCCTTTTAAGATCAACTCGTTCAACTTGCGTTCACGACCGTCGCGGTTTTCTTTTTCTACGTAACCTCTTTTTTGAATGGTAGAAATGGTTGGCGCATAAGTAGAAGGACGACCGATGCCGAGTTCTTCCAGTTTTTTTACCAAACTCGCTTCCGTATAACGCGCTGCAGGTCTTGAATAACGCTCGATGGCGCGGATCTGATCCAAGCCTAGTTTCTGACCTTTATCGATCGGAGGCAACATGCCTTTTACATCTTCCGTCGCTTCGTCTTCCTCGTCGTCATCGGTAGACTCCAGGTATACCTTTAAGAAACCTTCAAACTTGATCACTTCACCCGTAGCCACGAATGTTTCCTGCGATTGAGAAACGGCGATGGTTACTACTGTTTTTTCTAATTGCGCATCCGACATCTGGGAAGCGATCGCTCTCTTCCAGATCAATTCGTATAAACGTTGTTCGTTGCGTTCTCCTCCCACCGTTTGCACCGTGAAGTCCGTTGGACGGATGGCTTCGTGGGCCTCTTGAGCAGATTCTGATTTGGTTTTGAAGGTACGTGTGTGAGAATATTCAGCCCCGTAACTTTCCGTGATAGCGGCTTTCGCAGCGTCCATGGCAAAGGTAGAAAGGTTCACCGAATCCGTTCTCATATAAGAAATCTTACCGGCTTCGTACAAACGTTGAGCGAGTGTCATCGTTTGCGCGACAGAGAAACTCAGTTTACGGCTGGCTTCCTGTTGTAAAGTAGACGTAGTAAAAGGAGCAGCAGGAGATTTTTTGCCTGGCTTCTTTTCCAGGTCTTTCACGGAAAACTCAGACTTCAAACAATCTTCTAAGAAAGCTTGTGCTTCTTTTTCGGTATTGAAACGTTTGCCTAATTCAGCTTGTAACGTTTTCCCTTTATCCAATAAGAAAGTACCGGTTACTTTATATAAAGCTTTGGCCTGATGACCTTCTACTTCACGTTCGCGTTCTACGACCAGTCTTACCGCTACCGATTGTACGCGGCCGGCAGAAAGACCCGTTTTAATTTTCTTCCACAGAATGGGAGACATCTCAAAACCCACCAAACGATCCAGGATGCGTCGGGCTTGCTGTGCGTTCACAAGATCCACGTCGATGGTGCGGGGACTCTGTATCGCGTTTAAAATAGCATTCTTCGTGATCTCGCGAAATACGATGCGTCTTGTTTTAGAATCGGCTAAGTCCAGAGACTCTTTCAGGTGCCAGGAAATGGCTTCACCCTCGCGGTCATCATCGGTCGCTAGCCACACCACATCTGCGGCCGCTGCTAGTTTTTTGAGATCTTTGACGACATCCTTTTTATCTTCGGTGATTTCGTATGTCGGTTTGAAGTTGTTGGCGATGTCAATGGCCTTATCTCCTTTGGGTAGGTCTCTTACGTGACCAAATGATGACTTTACCGTAAAATCTTTTCCCAAGTACCCTTCGATGGTTTTGGCCTTCGCAGGGGACTCGACAATGACTAAGTTTTTAGACATTTATATATATTAAGGAGTAATGTGTACTAAACAATTCGACAAAGATGAATATAAAAGAGAGAGAAATGCAAATATTTCCACTTATCCACACATAATTAACCTGTTATCCACATTCAATTCACAATTTTTTATTCCGTAATGTCAGAGAAAATACTGTTATTACAACGCAAATGACTTTTTAAGCTAGAGCAATGAAGAAATTAGTATTAATCAGACACGCCAAATCTGAGGAAAGCAATGCGGGTACCAAAGATTTTGACCGTTCACTGAATCCGCGTGGGTTTTCAGATGCACCTAAAATGGGTTTACGGTTGAAAGAATTGGGAGAGACACCTCAATTTGTGATCTCTAGCCCGGCTGAACGGGCAAGACTGACTGCGCAATTTGTACTGGAACAAGTCGGTTTTGATGGCGACAACATTCATTGGGAAGAAGAAGTCTACGAAGCTTCTGCCCGTATTCTAATGAATATTGTCAATGGTATATCAGAAGAATACGATACGGTTTGGATGTTTGGTCATAATCCTGGCTTCACTTACCTGGCGGAATACCTGACCAGCGAAGCCTTCGGCAATATCCATACTTGCGGTGTTTTTGCAATGACTTTTGAAGTAGAGAAATGGGCAGAGGTATCACAACATACAGCAGTAAAGCAGTTTTATATTTATCCGAAGGATGAGGAAGGAGAAGAATAAACTAGTTGTTAGTTATTAGTTGTTAGTTATAATGAAAAAAGCCTTTGAGAGTTACTCAAAGGCTTTTTTCATTATGATAATTAATATAATAATCGTTTTTAACTAACAACTAACAACTAACAACTAACAACTAGATTACCCTCCGTGCGTCTTCACATACTTCTTCTTCTTACTCTTCGTCTTTGATTTCGATTTATTCAAACGCTTGGCGGCTTTTTTATCGGCTTGTTTGCGGGTGATGGCGTTCTTCTTTTCTTTTTCTTTATGTGCCTTGGCCATTTTCTTTTCATAGGCCAGTTGCTCAGGACTTTTTTGCTTTTCGTTTGTAGCAGCATTGTCCGCATCGAGGTCTTCCTGTGATTGTCCTTTGCGGTTTTCTTTCTTACGCTTGGCCGATTTAGGAGCCGCTACACCTTGATCCTCCGTTTCCTGCGCACAGGCATCCGGTTGATTCACAAATAGAAATGCAAAAAGGAAAAGGGCAAACACGAATAACTTTCTCATGGACGTCATTTTGATCTTAAAGCAATTTACACAATGCCTGGCAAATAACAATGTAGATAACTAAATCAAAAAGAGGATGGCTTTATTTTTAATTAAGTGGATTTTTGTAGCATGATGGTTCGTCTATTTGTCTTCTGGATTATAATCTCTTTTGGTAGAGGTACTGTTTTTGCCCAAGCGACAAATACTTCTGTTTTATATGAAATCAGTGGCGGTGGATTGACGCATAAATCCTATGTCTTTGGTACGATTCATTTACGTGATAAAAGGGTCTTCGAACAGGTGAACAATAAGAAGGATTCCTTGTGGTTTTGCTTCAAGCATTGCGACATCATTGCTGGGGAATTGAAGTTCGATAAAAAAGAAATCAAGGAAGCCCTTATGGATAAAGTGATGATGCCGGATGGTATCACCTTGCAGTCTTTACTCTCTCCTGAATCCTATGAAAAAGTAAAAGCCTATGCGACAGAAACACTGGGATGGAAAGCCATTGTAATCGATCGTATCAAACCGTTATTTTCTATTTCTCTTTTTACAGAAGCGATGGAGAAAGCGGATTATAAATATCCACTCGATGTATACTTGCAGGAACAAGGAGAAAAGAAGCACAAAGAAATTGCCGGTATAGAAACGATCGATGAACAAATGCAGGCGCTTTCAGCCATGTCCTTAAAGGATCAGGCCAAAGAGCTGGAAGATTTTGTCAATAATCCCACGGACAGTCGCGCGGAATTGGAGAAGATGATTCAATTGTATCAGGAACGCAAATTGTTGGATCTTTACGATGTGATCACCACTTCCGGAATGAGCGATAGTGTAGAAACTGCACTACTGACTGACCGCAACAAGCTCATGGCTTTCCGCATCGAAACGATGATGCTTCGCAAACCTGTCTTCGCCGCTATAGGGTCAGCGCATTTGCCGGGGGAGAAGGGGGTGTTGGAGTTGTTGAGGAGGAAGGGGTATAAAGTAAGAGCAGTAGATAGTGGTAAGTTGTAAGTGCGGGTATTAATCGCCTTTGTAATTTGATAAAGTGTCTTGCCCCTAAATCCCCTAAAGG
>JAQBNS010000105.1 GCA_028288405.1 Chitinophagaceae bacterium | reverse complement strand
TCTACCAGTGATTGGTAGAACAAATAATTATCCGCCGAAAGATCTCCTTTGATACTGTCTGCAATTGTACCGCCTAAGCTATTTACCTTCGTCAGGAAAGCAGAATATCCCGCATGGGTTACTTCATCCGCGTTATTAAGCCCATCCAAGCCCACATCTTGTTGGGAACGCAGATCGGCATTGTTATCAAAGGCATCCTGAAGCCATAGACTGGTTGCTACACGCCCCCAGATGTTGGTTTGAGTCGTTCCCGATAATCCATTTTCGAATGCGTGACGAGTATCTTTCATCACATCTTCTGAGATTTCACCGAGGTTGAAGTATAATTTACCTTTGTTGGCGGGATCAAATGGTGCATCATCAATTTTCATGTCGTTAGATAACAAAGGATTGGTACCTAACTTCACATAAGGGCTCATCATCCAGAATTCTATGTACTGGATATTCGCATTGTCAAAATCAATATCATTGGTAATGTTACGGCTTACCCCTGCCCATTTGGTCGTGGGGCTAAACAGTCGTCCATTGCTGGTCAATGAATCGGTATAGTTATAGGGTCCCCTCTCCGTAGGATAGTAAGCCAGGTCTAATATTGTCAAAGGAATTGATACTTGCTGTGCATCCTGATTGTATAAATCAGTCGGCTTTATCATCCGTTCAAAGTGATTGGTAATAGTTTGCGTATAGTTTAAACTGTTACTCCCACCGCTTGTGTTATAGAAAATATTATCAATATTATACCAGGCCAGCTTGGCTCTGTTTCTGGAAAAATTTAGCGTAGAGTCGTCCCTGCTTTCTGCAAATCGCCTTGGGGTAGTGGCCAGTTTCCATTTGGTAGGTGTGGTCTTTAAATCATAAGGTGTTTTACTTCCTTCGAAATCATCGATGAAAGCTACACCATTAGCACCGCCCTGGTTGATTTTTTTATTATGTCCCGGAAGCATTTGTGCAAACTCTCCTTGAAAGGTAACTTGTGAGGGTGCCTTGGTATCAATGAACGGAATCATATCCACCAATTTAGTCAAGCGTCTGGAGGCACTGTTGTAGTTCATGTCCAATCCCCACACTGTGTTTTTAGAAGGTTCATCGCCAATGTTTACACGACTGATTTGAGGCGCTTCATTTTGTTGAAGTATTGTGGCACCAATGATGAAGTCTTTGTTGATCTGGTAATCGAAGCGTGCGCCATAAAAAGATTTTCGGCGAAAGTTAAATAAATCTTGTTTTTCAAAACGAATCCTGATCTCTTGTCCGGAAGCCAGGGCTCCATCGTTGATGATTTTCAAACGACCCAAGGTATAGTCGATGGTATAGTCTGTACCTTCGTTCAAGGTATTACCTCCAACAATTACTTTCACTGAACCGGGTGCAATGTTGATACCGGGTAAAACAATCTCGCTGGAAGAAGAAGCTTGATAACGGCCTTTCAGGAAAAATTTATTATGACTGGCTTGTTGTTCGGCAAATTGTTTGGTGGAGTTATACAGCTCCGGGAAAACATATTTTCTTTGGTAATCAGGTTGACCATTTAAGGTGTCAAATAGTGTTTTGCCAAAGGGCTCTAATACCGGGAAAAAAATACGTCCATTTTTAGAATCGACAGTTACTCCTTCGATATAGTCAAAATTCCCATCTGGAGATGGGTCGTTATTAGGGTTGAGGTGATCGAGGTTATATAATTGGAGCAGCGGTAGGTTCCGGATTTTAATCTCTGGATTGGTGTCCTGAAGATAAGGAACATCTAAGCCTGTTAAATCGTCTTTGTAAATAATACGCAATTGAAAATTATCTCTGGTCAATTGCGTCGCACCTAAGTTATAGACGTTTTTCATCATCAAATTCCAGGAAGGTAAATCCAACTTAATGGTAGCTGGTTTCAACATTTTGAGGATAAGTGCTTTTTGCGGTTTGATGGTATCTTGTCCGTAGTCTTCCTGCAATTCTCCGACTTTAAACGTCTCACCGTTATAAGAATATTCGTAGGCTACCGCCAGTACTTCACTTGTTTGAAGAGTAGTTTGGAGGGAAATAAAACCTAAGTCCCAATTGACGTTATAGTCTTTGTTTAATTCTAGTTTACGTGCACTTTTAATAACGGTATAATCTTCACCATTTACATAATTGGCAGCAGTTAATATACTTGATATCGTATCTGAATTTCTACTGGGCAGGCCTGTCAAATAACTATACAGACCGTTTGCATCATTGTGTGCCGGGATACTTGTAGTAGGGTTAAGAATGGTTGGAATAACTTTCGTTGTATTGTGAATTTTATTTCCTTCTCCCAAATCCTGGTAGGCTACCATGTCACGCAGGTTGGTAGTCGTACTGTTTCTATTGGTAATGTAAACTTCGACACGTGTTACTTTTGCTCCCGAAGCGAGAATAGGCATCGTTCTAAATGACTTCTCATAATTGTCACGGAAAAACTGTCCGATGAAAAAGTGTTTGTAATCTTCATAGCTACTTCCTTTGACTTCAAAGGTACGGCCTTGTGATCCGCCTTTGATCACCATCTCATCTACTTTACCATCCTGACGGGCAAGTACGGATGTTACAGTCATGCGGCCGAATTTCAATTTGGTTTTTATACCGAATAAGTTTTGCGCTCCGTTGATCAGAGAACTATTCAATGGCATGCTGACACGGCCAATTTCAACGCCTTGAATGATATCTTCTTCAAAAGCGGTGTATTGTACCTTGACATTGTTCTGAAATTCGAAAGCTGCTTTTGTATCCCAGTTGGCCGTCAACTGAAGTTTCTCTCCGATCTTACCCACCACGTTCATCGTGATCTGCTGATCAAAATCAAAGACTCCATTTTTTTGCTGACGCACCGTCAATGCAGGGTTGTAGACACGTTGCCATTTTCCGCCAAAGTCTAAGGTCACCAAACCGCTTGGACGGATATCGACGAAGTTACTACCAAATGGCCCTTCCAGACCACGTACAGGAATTTTCAAGCTTAAAGGCCCGGTTGCCTTATTGGGCTTTTCTCCCAGAGGACCGGTGCTTTTATTTTTCCAGTAGTTTTTGAGCATCTCCTGGTTTTTCATTTTGTAAAATTCTTCAAATGAAACCTCAGAAGGAGTGCGGTAATCCTGATCGCCTACTTTTTCATTGACATTGTAATGATCCAGTGAAGTATCGAGTTCGACATCTTTTTTGATGACGTCCGGATCTTTTAATTCAAAAGGAGATCGATTGTCGGGTTGAGAATAAGGATCTCCCATACGATCCTGTGGCGTATAGTTGGGCTGCGTTTTTTTTCTTTTTTTCTTAACGGTAGAATCTTCCGGTGCTGCCTCTACTTCTTTTTCAATCACATAGAAGCTATCTGAATGGGGCTTGGCCAAAGAGATCCAAGTGCCCATGCACAAAACCAGTATGCTTGGTAAAAGTATGTGTTTAGAGAACAGTTGCAATGCTTAAAAAATTAAGATGATTTCAGGGCCCATTTGATTAAGTCTTCTAAAGAAATATCTTCTCCTTTTTGTTTAAGTACAGTATCGATGTTTTTTTCAGCGGCACTTCGGGCAAAACCCAATGTAACCAATGCATTAAACGCCTCTTGGCGGGTATTATTGCTACTTGAAACTGAAAAGCTTTTATCTTCTCCCGGCAGCAATTCGATCTTTCTCATTTTATCTTTAAGCTCCAGGATCACACGCTGTGCGGTCTTGGGACCGATGCCTTTCACGGCTTGAATTGTTCTAACATCTTCCTGAGCAATGGCTTTGCGGACTTCATTGGGATTTAATGAAGAAAGCATCACCAGCGCTGTGCCAGGACCTATGCCGCTGATAGAAGTCAAGTCCAGAAATACATTACGCTCTTTTTCAGAAGAAAAACCATACAAGGTATGCGCGTCTTCTTTGATGTGTACCCAGGTATAAAGCAAGGTGTCTTCTACCTCTTTGATGGCAGAAAAGGTGTAGAGTGATATTTTCGCATGATAGCCTATGTTATTGGCTTCAATGACCACATAGGCGGGATCTTTCACCGCTAATTTGCCTTTGATGTATGCAATCATGGTTTGATGTTTTTAGACAAATCGGCGGCTTGTACTACCGCTACTGCCGTCATGTTTACGATTTCTCTTACTGAGCTTCCCATCTGTAAGATGTGTACGGGTTTCTCCATGCCCAATAGCAATGGCCCGATGGCTTCTGTACCTCCGATTTCCTGAAGTAATTTGTAAGCAATGTTTCCGGATGCAAGATCCGGGAAAATAAAGGTGTTCGCACCTTCCTGCGCCAAGGCACTGAAGGGATACATTTCCTGTTGCAATGCTGTATCCAGCGCTACATTGGCTTGGATGTCTCCTTCAATGATGAGGTCGGGGTATTTGCGTTTCGCCATTTCTGTGGCTTTGGCTACTTTATTGGGAACCTCACCTTTGCTTGAACCGAAGTTGGTGTAAGACAGCATAGCGATCTTTGGCTCAAAGCCCAGGAAACGCACGGTCTTCGCTGTTTGAGCGACGATCTCAGTCAATTCTTCGGCGGTAGGATTTTCATTCATGGTTACATCAGAGAAGAAGAATGTTCCTTTCTTGTTGATCATGATGTACATACCCGCGATGCGTTTGATGTCTTTTTGTGATCCGATCAATTGCAGGGCAGGTTTGATACTTTCTGCGTAATCGTGTGTCAAACCGGAAATGAAAGCATCTGCATCACCTGTTTCTACCATGGCTGCAGCGAAGTAGTCACGGTTGCGCATGATTTCCTGTGCTTCCGAAAGTGTAATTCCTTTGCGTTGACGTTTTTTGAAAAAAACTTCTGCGTAACGCTGTATGTTTTCTTCCGCTTTGTTGGGATCCAGTATTTCAATGCCTTTGATGTTGACACCTATGGCTTCCGCTACTTCCGCAATTTTCTTCGCATCACCCAATAATACAGGAATAGCGATGCGTTCATTCTGTATCACTTGAACGGCTTTCAATATTTTAGGATGATCAGCTTCGGCAAACACCACTTTTTTCGGATGGCCTTTGGCTTGCGTGATCATGCGTGTCATCAGTTTCTGATCGATACCAATGCGTTGTTGAAGTTCTATGTCGTATTGTTCCCAGTTGGTAATAGGTTTGCGGGCTACACCCGACGCTATCGCTGCTTTGGCGACAGCCGGAGAAATGCTCGTGATCAATCGGGGATCAAGCGGTTTGGGGATCAGGTATGTTTTACCAAAGCTAATGGTATTGTCGCCGTATGCTTTGTTGACGATATCCGGTACAGGTTCTTTGGCCAGCTCCGCAATTGCTTTCACCGCGGCGAGTTTCATCGCCTCGTTGATTTCTGTGGCACGAACATCCAATGCCCCCCGGAAGATGAAAGGGAAACCCAATACGTTGTTGACTTGATTGGGATAATCAGAGCGACCTGTAGCCATGATGACATCAGGGCGCGTAGTAATGGCCAGGTTATAATCAATTTCCGGAGTAGGGTTGGCCATCGCGAAAACGATAGGATTGGCGGCCATGCTCGTTAACATCTCGGCTTTCAATACACCGCCCGCTGATAAGCCAATGAATACATCGGCTCCTTTTATGGCATCGGATAGTTGACGCAAGTCGCGATCCGTCGCAAATTCCATTTGTGCTTCGGGCATCCCTTGTCTATCCTTGCGGATGACACCGTCGATGTCTACCATGACAATATTTTCTTTGCGAGCGCCTAACGAATGATACAAACGTGTGCAGGAGATAGCCGCGGCACCTGCACCGCTAATGGTGATGCGCACCTCTGCAATGGATTTGCCTACTACTTCTAAAGCATTCAGTAATGCAGCAGAAGAAATAATAGCTGTACCATGCTGGTCATCGTGCATCACCGGTATGTTCATGCGTTTGCGAAGTTCCTGTTCGATTTTAAAACATTCAGGAGCTTTGATGTCTTCCAGGTTAATGCCGCCAAATGTGGGTTCCAGGCTTTCTACAATACGAATGAAGTCATCGGGATCGGTAGAGTTGATTTCAATATCAAATACATCAATACCGGAGAATTTTTTAAAGAGTACGCCTTTGCCTTCCATCACAGGCTTTGCAGCGGCCGGTCCGATGTTGCCCAAACCCAGCACAGCGGTGCCGTTGGTAATGACAGCCACCAAATTGCCTTTAGCTGTGTACTTGTATACATCGTCAGGATTGGCTGCAATTTCTTTGCATGGTTCCGCTACACCCGGTGAATAAGCCAGGGCCAGATCCAATTGAGAACTTAACAGCTTGGTGGGAACAACCTCTATTTTTCCGGGTTGTCCTTGTGAGTGGTAATTAAGTGCATCTTCCTTGTTGATCGACATGATGTAAAAAAGTTAGAAAGTGATGGCTAGCTTAATTTTATTTTTTGTCCCGGTTTGATGTTTCCATCTTTCAGGTTGTTCAATTTTTTAATTTGATCGATGGAGAGATCGTACTTTTTGGAAATGGTCCACAAGGTATCGCCTTGCTTTACGTAATGGTATGTCGGTGTCTTTTTGCCGGAAGAAGCAGAAGCACTTTGTGAGGAAGCGCTTTTGCCGGCAGTACCTTTCTTGTAGATGATCAGTTTTTGTCCCTGACGTATACTGTTTTTTCTCAAGCCGTTCCAGTTTTTCAATTCAGATAAACCAACATTGTGTTTATCGGCGATGGTCCCCAAGGCATCTCCACGTTTCACAATGTAGATGATTTTCTTTTTCTGTGTAGTAGAAACGGATTTGGTTTGTGTTGCTTTTTGTGAATAGCTTTTGACAATGACCGGTACTTCTTTCACTGCCACATCTCGTTTACCGGCAGCATCTAAAATGTCGTATTCGTTTTGTGCATAGTATACCATCTTATCGGCAGGTATACGAATGGTTACCGGACGGTGTCCGGGAAAATAATTTTTCAAGAAAGCAGGATTCATCTTCATGAAATCCTCTACCGGAATATTAAGTTCTTTACTGAACACTTCTAAGTTCAGGTATTGACGAATCGTGATGGTGTCAAATACGATAGGGTATTCAATGGAGTCAGCAATGATATCATGATCTTCGAGATAGTTCATGCTGTATGTGAGCGCGACCAATTGCGGAAGGTATCCTCTGGTTTCTGCCGGAAGACTGGCATATACTCCCCAGAAAGAATTTTTATAGCCGGATCGGCGAATCGCACGGCGCACGTTTCCTGGCCCGCAGTTGTAAGAAGAAATGCCCAGTTCCCAATCGTCGAACGTGTTGTACAATTGTTTCAGGTATTTTCCTGCAGCGATGGTGGCTAAGTAGGGGTCTAATCTTTCGTCGATGTATTGATCCTGGTACAAACCAAATTCTCTGCCTGTTGCCGGCATGAACTGCCACAAACCTGCAGCACCCACGCGTGACATGGCTCTTGGATTCAATCCGGATTCAACAATCGCCAGGTATTTCAATTCATCCGGCAGATTCATTTGTTTGAAGACCTGTTCAAAAATCGGGAAGAACAAACGGCGTCTTCTTTCCATTACTAAAGCATAACGGCGGTTTCTGACAGTGAAGTAATGCATGAAGCTTTTGGTCCTTGCATTCAGCGTCAGCGGGATTTTGTTTTCGATTTTTTTCAAGCGATCCAAAAGGATGACTTCAGAACCTTTGAAAACATCGTCAGGATTTTTCAATCCGTTTTCCAAAGAGTCGTTGCCTTCTACTTCTACCGTTTCTTCTGATGGAGCGAGAGCGGAAGAATCACCTTGAATGACCAGATCATTTAAGGTAGTATCTTTTACCGGAGAGTCGCCATTGGCTTGCGCACGAACAGTCTGACTGGAGAGTAGCCAAAGACTACAACCCATGATAAAGATCAGAGCTATTTTCGGAGCGCTTTGCATGTCTCCCTAGTTCAGATTTTTAAAAATATGTTGTGAGAATGCCAGTAAGCGTGATTCGTCAAAACTTTTGCTCAACAGTTGAATACCGATCGGCATACCTTCTTTGTCCTTCCCGCATGGTAAAGAGATGCCGGGAATCCCGCATAGGTTTGCTTGAACGGTAAATAAATCTGCTAAATACATAGACAACGGATCATTAGAATGTTCTCCTAATTTAAACGCCGTAGTTGTCGTGGTCGGCATAAGGATGAAGTCATATTTTTCAAACAATTTTTCGGTTTGTTCTTTGATGAGTCTTCTGACCTTTTGTGCTTTGGTATAGTAAGCATCGTAATAGCTGGCGCTCAAAACGAAAGTGCCCAGCATGATGCGTTTTTTTACTTCTTTCCCAAATCCTTCGGATCTGGTTTTTTTGTACATGGATTCCAGGTCCGTGATGTTCGTACTTCTGTATCCGTATTTCACTCCGTCGTAGCGGCCCAGGTTAGAGCTGGCTTCCGCTGTAGTGAGGATGTAGTAAGCAGGTAAAATGTAATCCAGCAAATTGAACTCAAACGCTTCTACACTGTGACCGTCTTTTTGCAAAGTAGTAATCAATCCTTTGGTAGCGTCTTTGATTTCGTCATTGACACCCGGACTTTCAATCGATTCTTTCAAATAGCCGATACGCGCTTTACCGTCAAACTTTAGCAATTGACTGTATTGCGGTACGGGTTTGTTAGATACGGTAGAATCGTATTCGTCTGCGCCGGCAATGGTTTCCAGTAAAAGAGCAGCATCTTCTACGTTTTTACTTAGGATACCGATGCAATCAAAAGAAGAGGCATAACTGATGAGACCGTATCTTGAAATACGAGCATAACTCGGCTTCAAACCTACTGTTCCGCAGAAAGCAGCCGGTTGGCGAACAGATCCGCCGGTGTCTGAACCCAGAGAAGCCAGACAAAGATCTGCCTGAACGGCTACAGCCGATGCGCCTGAAGAACCGCCTGGTACGCGGGTATTGTCAGCGGCATTCAAGACAGGACCGAAGGCTGAGTTTTCATTGGAAGAACCCATGGCAAATTCATCACAACTTTGACGGCCAATGACAATGGCGTCTTCGTCGAGGATGCGTTGCACGGCAGTTCCATTAAATTGAGAAATGAATTTATCCAGTATTTTACTGGATGCTTGCAAGCCATGTCCTTTGTGACACAACACGTCTTTCAGGCCGATGACCATACCTGCAAGCTTTCCTGCTTTTCCGCTTTTGATCTTTGCATCGATCAATTCGGCTTGCTGGAGCGCTTCGGCTTTATACACTTCTACAAAAACATTGAGATGTTTATTGTTTTCGATGTTTTCTAAATAATGGCTGACGAGCTCCTTGCAGGTAACCTTGCCTGCGCTAAGGTCACTGCGGATCTCCTGAAATGAATGGTAAACTTTCACTATGATTTATTGTCTTCTTTTTTGTCTTTCATTCCGTCTTCGATGCTTTTCGTCACTTCGCTGCTTGCATCTTTGAATTCTCTGATTCCTTTACCAAGTCCACGTGCCAATTCTGGAATTTTTTTAGCTCCAAAGAAGATCAAAATGACTGTTAATAGAAGAAATACTTCCCATGCTCCTATAGGACCCAGGAATAGAAATTGAGTAAGAGATACCATAATACCTTGCTTTTTTGTTAAGGCTACAAAGATAGAGAATAAAGCCAAGGCAAGCAATTTTATTGGTGCTCGGGGTTAAACTTTATGGGATTAAAAAATACTGAAAATCAACCGTTTGTGACTTGCCAGAGAAATCGAATACAAGCAAGGAGCAACGAGCAAGGAGCTAGGGCGTATTTTTGTACATAAACGAACCTTGCTCCTCGCTCGTTCCTCCTTGTTACTTATCGTGCAGCCAGTTTTCCGGGTCGAGTTTTTGCTCATTCCTCCAAATCTGGAATTGAAGTTCGCTGGTATTGGTCTTGTCGGTGTACACTTCACCGAGGATATCGTTGCGCTGTACTTGTTGACCAGTGGTAACGTTTACAGATTTTAATTTGGCGTAAACCGTGAAAAAGCTTTCTCCATGCTGAATCATGACCACATAGTTCATGCCCGGCACTTGAGCCACGGTCAATACTTTGCCGGCAAAGACAGATTTGACCTGCTCGCCCGATACGGTCACGATATCTACTCCAAGATTTTCCACATACACACCTTTCAACACCGGATGGGCTTGCTTGCCGAAGTGTTGGGATATTCTGCCTTTGCTCACCGGCCATGGGAGCTTGCCCATGTTATTGGCGAAGTTGGAAGATAAAGCCACATTATTATTGATGTCTTTGAGCGCTTTGTTGCTGGCGGCTGTAGCCTTATTGGAGCTGGAACTGTTGTTGTTTTTCTTTTTGGCCGCAGCGGCAGCCAGGGCAGCAGCTTTCTTCTCTGCCGCAATCGCTTTTTTACGCTCTTCCTCAATCAGGTCAACAATGAGTTTCTCTAACTTAAGTAACGATTTTTTGGATTCTTCCAGTTCTTCACGCAGTTGAACTTCTTTGGCGCTCAACTCTTTTAACACTTCATCGTGCTGTGTTTTCGCGACGTTCAGGTTATTGGCCTCTTTGATTTTTACTCCGGCTAATCTTGCTTTCGCATTTCTTTTCTTCAGCAAGCCGGCTCTTTGGCGTTCCAGGGTTTGCGTCACCGCTTGTATCTGTGTCAGTTGATTGGTACGAATAGCAGAGTATTGTTTGAAGTATTGATAGCGCAATACCATCTGGCGAAAGTTGTCTGCAGCAAAAACGTAAGCTAATTTGTCAAAGGATCCGGAATATTTATAGGCAATGACAACCATTACCGCATATTCTTTTTTCATTTCGCGAATGTCTTGATCAAGAGCCAGGATTATATTTTCGGATTCTTTGATTTCAATATCGTAAAATTCAATTTCTTCATTGATGGTTTGAATCAATGTTTCCTGAACTTTGATTTTTTGTTTGATGAGGTTCAGTTTGGTGAGGTTGCTTTCTTTCTGTTCTCTGGTTTGATTGAGGATTTTATTCGTTTCTTCAATCTTCTTCAAACTGGCGCCCTTACGCTCCTCCAGCTGTTTTCTGCTTTTGGTTTGAGCATACGAAGAAGGTATTCCTGTCATCAAAGAAAGGAACAAAATAAAAATATATACTATGTAATGATTATTTCTCAAATCTCTTCGGTACGTTGAAAGGGAAGGCAACGCTTTTTTTAGGAAATTCTATTTTTTGATGCGATGCTTCAATGAATGAAGTGTCGTTTCCATTTTTCATCATCAAGGTTTGTTCCTGATGAAAGAGAACAGAGTCTGTTAAAATGAAATCCTTATAGGTGCTCAGTAAATATTTTTTATCAGGATTGGTCGCTTCTGTTTGCGTTACTTTTTTCTGCATTCTGGAAATCATGGTCACGACATCAAGTGCATTGTGTTTTTGTTTCACCTGCCACGTATTGTCTGTAGTGATGACCTGATCTGTTTCATGAAAAGGCAGTAGCATGTCTCCTACAAGGAGATTTTGCAGGTTGTAATAATCCATATCAATGCCTAATGTTTGTTTGATATAGGAGATGCTGTACGCATCGTATTTGTTGTCTAATCTATTAATAACTTTTACAGAGTCTGGTGTCACGATGGCTCTTACGACTTCAATACCCATACCTGGCGTGATGGAGAGCCAGATCAAGCTGTCTTTCTTGATGCGGATATTGGCTGTTAAGTTGGTGCTGTTGCCTTGTGCTTTAAAATTAATTTTACTTTTAATCACCAGGTAATTAAAAGACAGAGGTGTCCACTCCATGTGATTTTCACCTTTTTGCAAATCACCGGAAGTGGCAGGTTGTTTCTTACAAGCTGACAGAAGAATAACGGATAAAGAGAAGAGCAGGATGAACCTATTCATAGAGTTTCCCTTCGTGTATTTTTTTAGTGATGAACTCAGAAGCTCCGCCCAATTGCTTCGCTTCTTTCCATGCGGCAATGGCATTTTCTTTTTCACCCAGCTGGTACAGCACGTCTCCGTAGTGTTCTACGATCACTCCTTTTTTAGAAGTAGACATGGCTACTTCCAGGTATTTCTTGGCGTTGGTATAATCTTTCAATTGATACAATACCCATCCGTAAGTGTCGATGTAAGAAGGATTGCCAGGATATTTTTTCATCAGGCGTTCAGAAAGATCTTTTGCCAGTTCCAGTTTTTCTTTGCGAAGGGACAGGAAATAACTGTAGTTGTTGAGTGCATGGTCGTTATTGCGATCCAGCTTCAATACTTCTTCGTAGCTTTCGTCTGACTTAGGATGATTTTTCAATTCGTTATACGCATCACCCATCAGGCACAAAGCCATGATCTTGATTTCAACTTGGGTGGAAGCCAGTTTTTTGGATTGATCAAGGTACTTTACGGATTTGGTATAATCCTTTTTCACGTAAGCTCCCATGCCTCCATAGTACCAGATGACGGCCTGGTTAGGGAACAGTTCCAAGGCGCGATCGGTATCTACCAGTAAACTGTCGTATTGTTGCAGGGAATATTCGAGGTTCAATACTTCGACCCAATTGTTGTAGTCGCCGGCTTTGTATTTCAAGGCTTTCTTTAAAGTTTCCAGCGCCTCTTTGTTTTTATTTTCCTTCAGGTAAATAGCACCCAACATATCATATCCCTTGGCTTCAGAAGGATAATATAGGATCGTCAGTTTTGTCAGTTGTTCTGCTTGTTCCAGCTGTGTAGCAGTAGAGGCATTCTTTACGACATCCACCAGGACTTTCATTCGTGTATCCAGATCAAGTGCCGGGTCTTTAAATGCGATGAGCAACTCTACAAAGGCTTTGTCTGTATTATTCTGAATCTCGTATACATTGGCCAAACTTAAATGTGCCGACAGGTTTTCAGGATCTTGCTGTACCACATGATTTAAAATGGTAATGGCTTCGTCGTATTTTCCATTGGTATACAAAAACTCCGCCTGTGCTACCTGATAACTTGACTCATCCGGATAGGCATTAATCAGTCCTTGTCCTTCTTTAATGGCTTCTTCTGTTTTGTTGGCGCGCAATAATAATTGTTGTTTCTGACGGGTGATCTCTAAGTTTTTGCCAAACTTGTTTTCAATGACGGTGTAAGTCTTCAACGCATCATCCGGTTTATTCTGATACAAAGACATAGCGGCCATGTCGTAATAGTATTCAGGTTCATTAGGCGATAAGACAATCAGTTTCCGGTAAGTTTTTTCCGCGTCATTGTACAACTGTTGGTATTCATACACGTGAGCGAGTTGCTCAAGGTAGTAAGTGTTTTTCGTGTCTAGTTCTGTCGCCTCTTCAGAATACGCGCGGGCTTTGATGATGTCATTTTGTAAAAAATAAAGTTTCCCTAATACAAAAAATGCAGCGGCAGAAGTATTGTTGATGACAATCGCTTTTTCAAAGTATTTGGTCGCTTCTATATTGTCTCCCAGGATGTATTGTTTCATCCCATCATTGAAAGCAGATTCAAAGGCTACACGAACATCTTCACGCATCTCTTTCGGGGCAACAGGAGTTGCGCTGCTTGCCTGAGGTTTGCTTGTCTTGCAAGCAACGGCAATAAGCAAAATAAGCAGGCCCCAAAGAGCCTGCCTAATTGCTGTATAAGAGGAAGGTGTTGTATTAAAGTTTAATGACATTGTAGTCTCCAACGCTTAAGTCTATTTCTGATCCATGAACGTGGGCATGATTACCGACCATCGAATTATGGACACGTGCATTGAGTATGTGTGCTTCTGTTTGAACAATCGTACGGGTAATCACGCTGTTTTCTATACGTGTATTGTCACCAATAGAAACGTGAGGACCCACTACTGAATTTTTGATGTGCGCTTTTTCTCCTATATATACAGGAGGAATGATGGTGCAGTTTTCCAACACGGCACTTTTGGCAATCAAGGGTTGATCCTTTACATATTCCAGGTAGCGAGCGTTGGTATCCACTGTAGAATCTTTGTTCCCGCAATCCAACCAGTCTGTTACGCGGCCCGGGAAGAATTTAACGCCTGCCTGACGCATGTTTTCTAAGGCGCTTGTCAATTGGTATTCTCCTTTGTCTTTGATTTCGTTGTCGATGACAAATTGAATCTCTTTCTTCAAACGTTCTCCATCGCTGAAATAGTATATACCGATGATGGCCAAATCACTCACAAAGGTTTCAGGCTTCTCTACAAAGTTGGTGATTTCATTTTTATCGTTGAGTTGAACCACTCCAAAAGGACGAGGATCTTCTACTTTTTGTACCCAGATGATTCCTTCTTTGGAAGTATCCAGTTTAAAGTCTGCCTTAAACAAGGTATCTGCGAAAGCAACGACTACTTTACCGGACAAAGAATCTTTGGCGCATTGAATAGCGTGGGCTGTTCCCAATGCTTCACGCTGGTAATAGATAGTACCTTTAGCACCGATCGATTCTGCAATTTTAATCAACTTAGCTTCTACCTCTTTTCCAAAGTCGCCAATGATGAAAGCTACTTCCGTGATTTGTTCTCCGCATACTTTGGCAATGTCTTCTACCAAACGGTTCACAATAGGTTTTCCAACAATAGGAACTAAAGGTTTAGGTACAGTAAGCGTATGGGGTCTCATTCTTTTACCCATACCTGCCATTGGAATTATAATTTTCATCTATTAGGGGGTTGTGTGTTTTGGAATAATTTTATTGTTTTCCGGTGCTGCCAAATCCACCTTCGTTTCTTTCTGTTACAGAGAGCTCTTTCACTTCTTCCCAATTGGCTCTCACATAAGTGGCGATGATCAATTGCGCAATGCGTTCGCCGTTTTGCACCACAAAGGGTTCGTTAGAGAGATTGACAAGAAGCACTTTCAGTTCGCCTCTGTAATCTGCATCAATAGTACCGGGAGAATTCAACACCGTAAGACCGTGTTTGAAGGCCAAACCACTTCTTGGTCTAATCTGAGCTTCCAATCCTTGTGGGAGTTCGATGAACAAACCCGTAGGTACAAGCACTCGTTCCAATGGGTTGAGAGTGAGGGATTCGGTCAAACTGGCTCTCAAATCCATACCTGCTGCACCATCGGTTTGGTAGTGAGGAAGAGGGTGTTCAGAGCGATTTACAATCTTTACGTTCATCAAAATATTCTATTATTCAAAAATATAAAAAATTAGGATAGTTTAACCGAGATTTTCCTGATTTCAAACAGATATACTGTAATCAGATAAATTACCAGTACCAGACTTCTTAAAGCTAAATCCGTTACCAGCTCATAGTCCTGAATAAAGCCCGAAATCACAACCAGTGCAATGGCGAATAAAATATAAGCGGTTATTTTAAGCAGCTGATAGGGAATCGGATAATACTTCTGTCCGAAGTACCAGCTCAATAAGGTCATACTCAGGTAGCAGATCAGGGTAGTGATGGCACTTCCAAAATAACCCATGACCGGAATCAAAAGGAGGTTCCCCAGTATGGTGATGATGGCACCTGTTATACTGAGGTACGTTCCGAAAATTGTTTTGTCGGTCAATTTGTACCACATGGACAAATTATAATAAATCCCTAAAAACAAATTGGCCAACAAAAGATAGGGTACGATGTATAGCCCTTCTCTGTATTCCGGTCTGCCCAATAACTTACCAAAGTAAGGAAGAAATACACTCACCACTAAAAAGAGTGAAAGGCAACTGATGACGAACCAGGTCATGACTTTTGCAAAAAGCTCCGGTGCATTTTTATCTGTGGCTTTAGAAAAAAAGAAAGGATCTGCTGCATAACGAAAAGACTGCACGGCGAGACTGATGAACATTGATAGTTTATAACAGGCACCGTATACTCCAATAGCAAAAAGACTGCTTCGGCCCGGATAGAAATTTTTTGGCAAGATATATTCCAACAAAATACGATCAATCAGTTCATTCACCATCCCCGCGAGTCCCATCCACATCAGGGGAATACAGTAGGCGATCAATTCTTTGCGGATGTCTTTTTGCAAGGTGAATGCAAATCCTTTGATCACGTTCCAGAAAAATAAAAACGGGAAAAGATTCGCCAGCAGGTTGGCCAACAGGATTGCGGTTACCGGATCTTTCGGCACCCATGTTTTGAAGACTAGATAAACAGCATGATCGTGTGGCAATACACTTTGCGGGATGGCTTTTAGAAAGAAGATGGTCAGCCCAATGTTCAAACCAATCGATGATAATTTCAACAAAGCAAATGGCAAGGCTTTCCCTTTCCAGCGCAGACGAGCGAAAGGTAGTGCAGACAGCGTATCTGTCGCCAGAATCAGAGCCAGTAGTATAATGTATTCGCTTTTGTCCTGGTGCAGCACCAGCTGCACGATTTGTGGACTGAATGCAACAAACAACAACGTAAAGAAAGTAGTCGTTACCAATAAACTACTCAGTGAAACGGAAAAGGCTTTGTCTTCTCCTATCCCTTCTTTTTTTGCAAACCGGAAATAACCCGTTTCTATACCGTATAAATAAATGATATTAAAAAAACCGGTGTATGCATACAAATAAGTAATGACGCCATACTCAGGAGCAAGCAGTAAACTTGTCAGAATAGGCAGCAACAAGAAATTAACCGTACGTCCTATGATGCTGCTCAATCCATAAAGAGCAGTTTGTCCGGCTAATTTTTTTAAGGCGTTACTCATTTTCCTTGAAACACAGGTTTTCTCTTTTCCAAAAAAGCAGAAGTGCCTTCTCGGAAATCTGCCGTATCAAAACAATCGCCAAACAGTTTCGCTTCCAATCGATAATCTACGATGGGATCGAGTGTTGCCTCGATCGCTTTTCTCATGGCGATTGGACCTCTGGTAGACAAAACTTTTGCGATCTCAGTGGCTTTTGCCAATAAGTTTTCAGATTCGGTGACGTGATTGACCAATCCTGTTTGTAAGGCCCAGGTACTGTCTTTAGGACTTCCTGTTAAGATCATTTCCAATGCCTGACCTCTGCCGATGATGAGTGGTAAACGTTGTGTTCCTCCGTAACCAGGCAGTAAACCCAATGTAACTTCCGGAAGGCCAAACACCGCATTTTGACTGGCAATGCGCAAATGGCAGGCCAATGCCAATTCACAACCGCCGCCTAAAGCATATCCGTTGACTGCTGCAATGACCGGTTTGCGCAGGCTTTCTATTTTGCTGAAAACAGCTTGTCCAAAGAGTGACAAGTTCATCGCTTCTTCATCCGTAAAAGAAGAAAATTCCGAAATGTCTGCACCGGCTACGAAAGCTTTATTGCCCGAACCTGTAAGAATGACGGCACGTACGGTATCCAATTGATCGGCAAAAGTAAATACGCTGTCGAGCTCTTCAATCGTTTTGCGGTTCAACGCATTCAACTTGTCAGGTCTGTTGATGGTCACGTAAAGTATACCGTCTTTTTCTTCATTCAGGATGTTTTGCAATTCTATCGGCATAGATATTTATATATAATGAGTTAAACTTATAATTAATGTAATAGTATGGGTTGATCTTAGCATTATTAGGGCGTGTCCCTGCGGGTCGGTCCCCAAGCCTCGGGATACAAGTCCTCGCTCGATTATGTTTAGTGCTTTATTAAACTTCGTTACCTCGCTGTGGGCTTTCCGCTACTATCCCTCACGCAAACTATTCAATCTAGTTATTGCTTACTGGCATCAAACAACTTTCTTTTTTCTTCTTTGTTCAGGCTTTCATAACCCGACTTATGAATTTTATCCAGAATGGCATCGATCTCTGCCTGCTTCGGTTTACTTGATTTTCCGGGCTCGTCTTGATTTTTATAAGAGACTCTGATGCGTGCGCTCTTATCAAAAATCCCTCTGATGAAATTCCATGGCGTAAAGATCAGTTTGCCCAGGTCTGTTCCTTGACGAAGTAAAGTGATAAAAACAAAACCTAAAAAAGCGCCGCCTAAATGAGCAAGATTGCCGCCTGCATTATTGCCTACTGTTCCAATGAAAGACAAGAATACATAAGCCAAAGCGAGGTATGAAATTTTTACGGGGCCTATTAAAATCAAGTGAAAACGATAGCTCGGTGAAATGGTAGCTGCTCCAACTACAATAGCCAATACGCTGCCCGATGCACCTACTAAGGTTCCGGCAGAATTTTCCTGAAAATAAGAACTGTAATTCGTGACCAATAAATAGACTAGTCCTGCAAACACTCCTCCTAATACATAAAGCGAAATCAGTTTTCTGCTCCCTACCAGATCTTGCACGATATAGCCAAACCAGTATAGTCCCAACATGTTAAATAAGATATGAAAGGGAGATGGGATTTGATGACTGAAGAAATACGTAACGAGCGTCCATGGACGATGAAAAAAATCGCTCCAGTCGCTGGGTAGAATTTGATGCACATATACCCATTCAAAGATGAAAGGATTACGGCTCACTTCTGAAGTGATGAATAAGATACAATCAATAAGGTATATAAACACATTGATCAGTATGATTTTGATCAATGCATTATTGGGTTTTCGAAATTGTTCCTTGATGTCGTTTACTATATCCATAGTTTATCAATAAAAAACGTCCCGCCTTCTGTTCCAGTAACGAATGAGTATATAGGCAAATACCATTCCTGCCAGGTGAGCAAAGTGAGCCACGTTATCGTCGGGTGCATCTTTTATTTGGTGGTATAACTCCATTACACCCAATCCTATGGCAAGGTATTTAATTTTTATAGGAATAGGAATAAAGAAAAGCATAACCTCTGTATTCGGAAATAATAAACCGGCACCCATTAGTACACCGTATACACACCCTGAAGCACCTACCATAGAGAACCATGTAGAAGCTTCATAAATTTCCAACGCTTTTGTTTTTGTCCAGGCTATGGCTTCTATGTTCTGAGGGTTTTCGTCAAAAAACTCTACGATCTGTTCCGTATTCAACCAATAACGGTATAAATCTCGGCTATAGCTTGTCACCAATTTGGCAAATCCACTGGGACTTGGATGATCAATGTAATAACTTACGGCTTCTCTCAATTGATACACTTCGTAAGCATTTACTGCCCAATAGGACAATCCTGCTCCTAAACCGGTGAATAAGTAAAAAAAGATAAAGCGTTTACTGCCCCAGCGGTTTTCAAGTATTGGTCCCAAAAAGAATAAGGCCAGCATATTGAAAAAGACGTGACCAAAAACGAGTTGTCCGTCTCTTACAAATTCATGCATAAACATGTAGGTGACGAACTGATAGGCTTGGAAACTTTTTGAAAAGAAAGAATGTAATCCCAGGTAATCGTTAATGTTTATCTGGTATTGGTAGTAAATAAAAATGGCAAGCACATACACTCCGAAATTGATAAACAATAGATTCTTTACTGCAGGAGTGATGCGGAGATTCATGATTTAATTTATAAGAACAATTGAGAAACTTTATCCAGGTCAAGCAATACCATAGTCGCTTTTCCTGATGGAGTGTATCGTGAATTCTCGCAGGAGAAGAGTTGCCCGATGATCGCGTTCATTTCAGGGAGTGCTAAGGGATGTCCTATTTTCATACAAGAACGTTTGGCTAATGAACGGGCAAGCGTTTCCGTAGTATCCAGTTTTAATTCTGATTTGAAATGTTTGAACTGTTCCAGCAAACCTTCGAAGATTTCTTTTTCCTGTCCTTCGGTGACTTCTGATGGCGTACCATTCAACTGAATGGTATGCGTACCGAATACACTAAACATAAAACCCAGTGCATTGAGTTCTTGTTCGATGCTCAACATCAGCGTAAAATCCGCCGGTGTCAGTTCTAGTTGTTGAGGGAACAGCGATTGTTGCGAC
This sequence comes from Chitinophagaceae bacterium, assembly GCA_028288405.1. Classification (GTDB taxonomy): domain Bacteria; phylum Bacteroidota; class Bacteroidia; order Cytophagales; family Cytophagaceae; genus JACMQM01. Next base: position 6,552 of record JAQBNS010000105.1, on the reverse strand, counting down.
GCTCCATTTTTATTGCGAAGATTTTTTATGAAACGTTCGTACAAAATGCGTTCGTGCGCCGCTTGCTGATCAATCATGACCAATCCGGATTTCACTTGCGTGATGATGTATTGGTTATGCAATTGAAACGTGGAAGGGTTTTCCGTATTCGTTGTATTGATTGTCCGATCGTGATTGGCCGCGCTGGAAAATACCAGGGATTCCGTTTGTCGCGCTTCTTCTTTATAAGCGGGTATATTATCGTATAGACTTTCCCAATTGGCGCCTCGCTCCTTCTGATCTCCGGAAAATTGTTGAGGTCTGTAACTGCCGTTACCATTTCCGGAAGAAGGACGGTATTCATTGGTACTGGTATTCGCTGCCGATTGAAAGCCCATCATGCGCTCGATGTTGATGTCTACTTCAAAATCGAGAGAAGGGGTAACATGGTGTTTTGAAATGGATCTTCTGATACTGGCTGCCAGAATACCGTATACGGTTCTTTCATCTTCAAACTTGATTTCCGTCTTGGTGGGATGCACATTCACGTCAATCATTTCTGGAGGAAGATCCAACATCAATAAATAAAACGGATGAGTATCTGCCGGAATCAATCCTTCGTACGCATTAATCACGGCATGGTGCAGGTAGCCACTTTTGATGAAGCGTCGGTTGACAAAGAAGAATTGGTCACCACGTGTTTTCTTCGCTGAGTTGGGTTTGCCGATAAATCCTCTGACCGTTAAGTTGTCCGTTTGCTCTTCACAGATGATCAGTTGTTCGCGGTAAGCATTGCCTAATAGATCAACAATACGTTCCGATAAAGACTTAGCCTGTAAGTTGAATGTTTGTATATCGTTTTGGTAAAAGGAAAAAGCGATTTCCGGATAGGCGAGTGCTACTCTGGTAAACTCATCCAGGATATGTTTTAATTCTACCTGATTGGACTTCAGAAAATTTCTACGGGCCGGGATATTAAAGAAAAGATTTTTGACCTGGATAGAGGTTCCTTTTTTCAAAGAGCAGGATTCTACACTTAATATCTCAGAGCCTTCTATACAAATACAGGTTCCGACTTCGTCCGCGTCGGCTCTGGTTTTTAATTCCACCTGAGCCACCGCAGCGATGGAAGCTAAAGCTTCTCCTCTGAATCCGTATGAATATAAAGCAAATAAATCTTCTGCTTTAGTAATTTTAGAAGTCGCATGGCGTTCAAAACTCATACGGGCATCGGCTGGACTCATGCCTTTGCCATCGTCTACCACTTGTACCAATGTTTTACCCGCGTCTTTGATGATCAACTGTATCAATTTGGCGCCTGAGTCGATGCTGTTTTCCAACAATTCTTTGACCACAGAAGCAGGACGTTGAACGACCTCTCCGGCGGCAATCTGGTTGGCAATCGCATCGGGTAATAGTTTGATGATGTCAGGCATTCCTAAGTATAATCAGGGATTGGGTGTGATCGTCTACAAAGGTATAAATATATGATTTAATAGCCTCAGATAAAGCATTGTTTTCCGTTAAAATGCGTTATTTTTGAGAAATAATAACCAACATGTTTTGTTGATATCCTGTTCATAATTATTTGCTTGTGAAGTTCAGACACCTTATCCTTTCTTTTGTTCTTGTTTTATTTGTCGTCATCATCAGTTCCTTTAAACCAACTGTGTATGCTTACCGACTGCTAAGCCAAGAAGAATGGGTGGATAGCATCATGCAATCGCTGACGGAAGAAGAAGTATTGGGACAATTATTTATGGTTGCTGCTTATTCTAACCGTGATGCGACTCATGTGAAGGAAATAGAAGAACTGGTAACCAAGTACAACATCGGCGGCATTATTTTTTTTCAAGGTGGTCCGGTACGTCAGGCGATTTTGACCAATCGATACCAGGCGCAGGCAAAGGTTCCTTTGTTCATTGCCATGGATGCAGAATGGGGGCTGAACATGCGACTCGACAGTACCATCGCTTATCCCAAGCAAATGACACTCGGTGCCATTAGCAACGACGAACACATTTACCTGATGGGCAAAGAAATTGGTCGCCAATGCCGCAGATTAGGCGTACACATCAACTTCGCGCCTGTCGTAGACATCAATAGTAATCCTGCTAATCCCGTAATCGGCATGCGTTCTTTCGGTGAAGACAAAGAAAAAGTAGCTGATAAAGGAATTGCCTACATGAGGGGAATGCAGGACATGCAAGTGATGGCCAATGCCAAACATTTTCCGGGTCACGGTGATACTGAATCCGATTCGCATGCGTCTTTACCGGTCATTAACCACGACGATGCCAGACTTCAGAACATAGAATTTTATCCCTTTAAAAAACTAATTGACGCAGGTGTAAAAAGTGTCATGGTAGGACACATCAGTGTACCTGCCTATGAAAAGACTTCAAACCTGGCCGCTACTTTATCTGAAAACATTGTCACCAATAAATTAAAGGGAGAACTAGGCTTTAAAGGATTGGTATTTACCGATGCCTTGAATATGAAAGGGGTGAGTAGTTATTATAAACCGGGCGAAGTAGATGTGAAAGCTTTATTGGCGGGCAATGATGTGTTATTGTTTGCAGAGAATGTTCCTCTTGCCATCAAGAAAATTCAAAAGGCCATCAAAGACAAACAGATTTCAAAAGAAGAAGTCTTCGCAAGAGTTCGTAAGATTTTGGATGCAAAATATTGGGCAGGGTTGAATGCCTTTACTCCCATTCAAACAGAAGGACTATACGAAGACTTAAATAGTTCGTGGGCCAATTCAGTAAGGTGGCAAACGTATAACAAATCCGTTACCGTTGTACAGAACAAAGATAATTTATTACCGGTTCAGAACCTCGATCCTCAGCGCTTTGCGAGTATCGTGATCGGAGAGAAAGAAGGCAGTGAGTTTCAGAAATCATTGAACAACTATGTGTCAATGGATCACTACAACATCGCAGACAAAACATTATCAGGTACAGATGTCGATGCTTTAACCGCTAAATTGAGTCAATACGATGTGGTGATTGTAGGTTTAGTGAACACAAACATTTTCAACAGCAAAAACTTCGGCATTTCAGATAAGGCGCGTGATTTCATCAGCGGACTTCCTTCTAAAATCAAGAGCAAGGTGGTTGTAGCTGTATTCGCAAACCCTTACAGCATGAAGTATTTCACGGCTGTTCCCAATTTGATCTGTGCTTACGAAGACAATGCCACCACACAAAGTATTGTCCCTCAAATTATTTTTGGAGCACTGCCGGCAGAAGGGTTTTTACCGGTCACCGCGTGTCCTGAATTTAAAGCGGGCAAAGGAATTGTATTACCGACATTAAAGCGTCTAAGCTTCGCTCCTCCGGAATATGCGAAGATGGATTATGCTACGTTAAGCCGTATTGATACGTTAATTGATCGCTGCATCAGAGAAGGTGTGATGCCGGGCTGCCAGGTAGTGATCGCAAAATCAGGCGTAGTCGTTTTTAATAAAGCGTATGGCTGGTTAGACTATCAGAAAACAAGTCCAGTCAATACGAATACGATATATGATATCGCTTCAATTACTAAGGTTGCATCGACAACTCAAGCCGTGATGTTTTTACACGAAAGAGGATTGATTGATTTGAATAAAACAGCAGGAGATTATTTGCCAGAATTAAAAGGTACCAATAAAGAAGATTTATTGATCAAAGATATTCTCACACACCAGGCGGGCTTGATTCCCTTCTTGCCTCACTGGAGAAGAACGATAGATAATAATGGTTTCATGAAACAGTTTTATGATACCGTGAGAAGCGAACAATATCCTAATGCAGTGACTGAAAAACTATACAGCATTGCCGCTATGGAAGACTCTGTGTGGAAGTGGACAGTTGAATCACCGCTATTGAAGAAACCGGTATTAGTCAAAAAGGGTAAACGCAATAAGAAAGTAAAAGTAGTAGCGCAGCATTATTCTTACACTTACAGTGACATTGGCTTTTACATCATGAAAAGGATTGTCGAGCGCATCACCAATCAACCGATAGACCATTTTATGGCAGACAATTTCTACACGCCACTAGGGCTGAGAAATTTTCAATTTAAACCGGCAGAAAAAATGAACACGGCAGGTATTGCTCCGACAGAGAATGATATTTATTTCAGGAAACAATTAGTTCAGGGGTATGTGCACGATCAGGGTGCATCTATGATTGGTGGAGTAGGTGGGCATGCCGGAGTATTCGGGTCCGGACTGGAGTTGAGCATATTGATGCAAATGAATTTACAATACGGAGAGTATGGTGGCAACCGTTACATATTACCTGAAACGATTCGCAATTTTACATCGAGGCAATTCCCCACCAATAGAAGAGGACTGGGATGGGACAGACCGGATAAAGGTCATCATGGTCCTACGTCTTATCTGGCTTCTGAAAAAACTTTCGGACACAGTGGTTTCACAGGTACAGCAGTTTGGGTAGATCCTGTTCAGGAAATTGTGTACGTATTCATTTCTAACCGGGTAAATCCGGATGCGTCCAACAACAGACTCAACAAAGACAACATTCGACCATTTATACAAACACTTGTATATAAGTCCATTCTTAATTATAAGGCTCCTTTTTGAACTAATCACAATAGAAATTGTTTGCTCGTTAAGCATTTGTCCAGCTTGTTATGAAAATAGGAATCGTATGTTACCCTACCTTCGGAGGAAGCGGTGTGGTTGCCACAGAGTTAGGAAAATATTTATCTAAGAATGGTCATCAGGTGCATTTCATCACCTACTCGCAACCTCATCGCTTAGATTTTTTTAATGAAAATATATTTTACCATGAAGTGGTTATTTCTTCTTATCCTCTGTTTGAGTATCCTCCCTATGAATTGGCATTGGCCAGTAAAATGGTAGATGTTGTCAAACATGAAAAATTGGATATGCTGCATGTGCACTATGCTATACCTCATGCTTCCGCTGCCTATATGGCAAAGCAAATATTAAGGTCTCAAGGCATTTCTATACCTGTCATCACAACACTCCATGGTACCGACATTACCCTTGTAGGTAAAGACGCCTCTTACGAACCTGTTGTTACGTTCAGTATCAACCAGTCAGATGGCGTAACGGCAGTGTCTGAGGATTTGAGAAAGGATACTTACAAGCATTTCAATATTACCAATGATATTGAAGTAATTCCAAATTTTGTTGACATCAGCCGATTTAGAAAACAAGGAAAGGAACATTTCAAAAAAGCGATTTGTCCTAATGGTGAAAAACTAATTGTACATGCTTCCAACTTCAGAGCCGTGAAACGCATTGAAGATGTGATCATGGTTTTCGATCAGGTAAGAAAACAGATTCCTTCCAAGCTGCTGTTGGTAGGAGATGGCCCTGAGCGTATGAGATTGGAACAACTCTGCAGAGAATTAGATACTTGCTCCGATATTCGTTTCTTAGGTAAAATGGAAGCGGTGGAAGAAATACTTTCGGTAAGTGACGTATTCATTATGCCATCCGAAAAGGAGAGTTTTGGATTGGCCGCTCTGGAAGCCATGGCTTGCGAAGTACCTGTGATCTCTACCAATACAGGAGGCTTGCCGGAATTGAACATTCACGGTGTGACCGGATTCATGAGTAATGTAGGCGATGTGCCGGATATGGTCAAGAATATGATCACCTTATTGGACGATAAAGTATTACCGGTATTTAAAAAGAATGCTTTGGCCCGAGCCAAAGAATTTGATGTGAATGTCATCGGACCACGTTATGTGGAATATTATGAGAAGGTGGCTAGTGCAGTAGAACATTAATTTTCTGCATGAATGTTGTATTCATTGGTTACAAATTAAAAACCACCAAGGATATGGATCAGGCTCTTAAACCCAAACACACCGGAACCAAACAAATTTTTGAGAACCCACTATTAGAGAAGTTAAGCAGAACACACATTTCTGTTCCTATTTCAATATTCATTCTCATCTCCATCGGCTTGCTTTATATAGCGGTTCACTATACAACGCTAAGAACGGAAGCCGTTATCGCCCTGTTCTTTGGAGGATTACTCTTCTGGACATTCATGGAATATGTGCTTCACCGCTTCGTGTTCCATATGAATCCTACTTCAGAATGGAAGAAGAAAATGCAGTATGCTTTTCATGGCGTGCACCATGAGTATCCCAAAGACAAAACGCGCCTGGCCATGCCTCCATTGATGAGCATAGTCATTGCTACGCTCTTATTTACAGTTATTTATTTGCTTATCAACACCTCCGTATTTGGTTTTTTACCAGGGTTATTGACAGGCTATGCCGCTTATTTATTTGTGCATTATATCGTACATGCCTATCCACCGCCAAAGAATGCATTCAAAGAATTGTGGGTGAGCCACGCGGTGCATCATTACAAGGACAACACGAAATTGTATGGTGTATCTTCCCCACTCTGGGACTATGTTTTCCGTACTGATAAATAGGTAGAAAAAAATCACGAATAAATTTACAACCCCGTTAACTGATTAGTTGGCGGGGTTTGTTTTTATAGAAGAATTAGAATTAGATGCCATGTTTGTTGAGAGGTATAGGAATTACTCTAAGATTTGGTTGTTGTTTGAT
>JAQBNS010000089.1 GCA_028288405.1 Chitinophagaceae bacterium | reverse complement strand
TGAGCGAGCAAGATTTTCAAGCGATAGAAGAATACCGGTTGAAAGAGCAACAACAGGAAGGATGGGTGCAAGAATTGATCAATAAAGTTTCTCAGCATTGTATTGTTTTAATTACCCGTATATTTTTCAAGAACAATGATTCTGAGGTTCTCATCCGTGAACTGGGTTATCGAAATGCCCATTCTTTTAACAATCAAAAATACAAGTGTTTGATCCAGCTGAGAAAAGAAGGAAAAAAAATGTCTCCAAGCGGGTGATTTCTAAAAACAAGTGGTATTAACTAACAAATAACCACTTGAACCATGAAATTAACCACTCTATCACCCGCACCAGGTATCACTACTAGCGATGTTTATGGCCAATCCTTTTCTCTGGTATCATTGAAAGGCAGCAAAGTATTACTCTCTTTTATGCGATTTGCCGGATGTCCGGTTTGCAATCTCCGTGTACATGAATTGTTGAAACAAAGCGAAGCCTTCGCAAAACAAAACATCAGGGTAGTATTGATTTATGAATCCAGCAAGGAGAATATGCTGACATATCTTGGGGATGAAAAGTATCCCATCACCTTCCTTACCGATCCTCAAAATCTGTTTTATAGAGCATATGGAGTGGAGAAGTCATGGTTTAAATTTTTCTCTTCTTTTTTCAAAGGTGCTTTAGATAAAGTGATAAAAGGTCAAAAATTATTTATCAAGAAGCCAAGTAATGACGGCTCGATCAGTAGAATGGGAGCGGATTTTCTAATAGACGAAAATGGTAAAATCAATATTGCACACTATGCGGAGTTCATGGGAGATGATTTGTCCATTCAAAAAATACTGAATAAATAAGTAAAGGTTCTAAAATTGTTTTCAACACCGGCGTGGATGTTCTATGGAAGATCTACGCCTTCTTATTCTTTTTAATAAAAATGAGTATATTGATTATTCTAATCTTGTAATATATACTCCATGGATCAATCTTCAGAAAGCAGAAGACCGATTGCTTCACGCGATACCGGTTGGGCAAAACGAACCGCGGCGTATCTTGCCGCACATGGCGTTTCTCCCAATACCATTTCTGTTTTCAGTATTGTCTTTTCCTTCTTTGGTTTGCTCGCCTTTTATGCGGACTTGCACAGTAGCGGTTTCGGGTTGCATCTTCTTTGGATGATTCTGGCGATCGCTTTTATTCAATTCCGTCTGATCATGAATTTATTCGACGGCATGGTCGCTGTGGAGCACCATCAAAAATCAATTATCGGAGGTTTGTTCAATGAAGTACCTGACCGAATCAGCGATACCTTTACTTTGTTTGGTGTAGGTCTGTTGGTGAAAGACATGCCTTACGGAATGGATCTTGCTTACCTGGCCATTATATTGGCTGTCACTACGGCTTATATCAGAACATTGGGCGCTTCATTGGGTTGTCCGCATTACTTTATCGGTCCCATGGCGAAGCAACACCGCATGGCCTTTGTATGTGCGGCTTGTATCGTCGCGGTCTTTTATGTGCCGGTGTTTTATTATGTGTTGATCGTGATGAACATTGGTTTGTTGATTACTTGCTGGAGAAGGCTGGAAAAAATTATTACTTGTTTAAAACAATCCGCTACTAAATAATGTACGCACTGCAAAAAATATTCCGTCTCGATTTCATTGACAACAATGATATCCTCTTTGTCATCCTGCTCATCTTTGGCATTTTGATTTTCGCGTCCACTTTATTTTTCATAGTCGGATTGATCAAGCCTCATGCAAAGTTGGGTGAATTGAAAGCCCGCACGAATTCCTGGTGGGTGATGGCAAGCTTGTTCATCGGTGCGACCATTCTCAATCATACGTTGGCGTATATCGCTATTGGCTTATTGTCTTTTGTTGCTTTTCGTGAATTGTATTCTGTACTGGATTTCCGAGCGTCGGATCGCAGGGCTATTTTCTGGGCTTTCGTTGCGATTCCCATTCAATATTATTTGGCGTATATCGGCTGGTATGGCGCTTACATTATTTTTATTCCGGTAGCCATGTTTTTGTTCCTTCCACTGCGATTAGTATTAAAGGGAAATACGGAAGGCATCATACAATCGATGTCGACTTTGCAATGGGTATTGATGTTGACGGTGTTTGGTATCAGTCATATGGCTTATTTACTTTCTCTACCTGAGATACCGGGCTTTAGTGCCGGTGGTAGAGGCTTGTTGTTGTTTTTGGTATTTCTCACAGAGATCAATGATGTCATGCAATTCACTTGGGGTAAGTTATTTGGCAAACATAAAATCATTCCTAAAGTGAGTCCAAATAAAACCTGGGAAGGTTTCATCGGCGGTGTCTTCAGTACCACCGTCTTCGGTTATTTCCTGGCTTTCCTTACGCCGCTGTCTACCTATCAGGTGCTGTTGGTTAGTTTTGCATTGGCTGTATCCGGTTTTGTGGGTGACATTGTCATGTCTTCTGTGAAAAGAGACATTGGTGTGAAAGACATGGGTTCTTCTATTCCGGGCCATGGCGGTATTCTTGATCGCATTGATTCCTTGTCTTACACGGCACCGGTGTTTTTTCATTTAGTGTATTACATCGCGTATTAAATGAGAAAGATCATTCTTCAATTGCTGTATTGTGTCATTGTCCGATTGTTTCTGCGGATCTTCGTGGGTGTAAAATTTGACAAGGCTAAATTTTTATTAGAGGAAAAACAATTTATTATTGTCGCCAATCATAACAGTCACCTGGATACGTTGACCATCATGGCTTCCTTGCCACGCCAGATCGTTCACAAAGTAAGACCTGTAGCGGCGGCTGATCATTTTGGAAAAACGAAATTCAAAGAAAAACTCACTAACTATTTTATCAACGCGCTATTGATCCAACGCAAACGGGACAAAGATCATCCGGAGAACGATCCGATCTATAGAATGGTACACGCCCTGGATGAAGGCTATTCTTTATTGTTGTTTCCGGAAGGAACAAGAGGAGAGCCGGAAGTACAGCAGCGCTTAAAGCCTGGGGTGAGTTACGTGTTGCTGCAGAGACCGCAGGTGAAGTATGTGCCGGCTTACATGAAAGGCATGGGTAAAGCAATGCCGAAGGACGATAACCTGATTGTGCCGTTTACCTCTTCTTTAACTTACGGACAAGCCACATTGATTCAGAGTAATGACAGTACAGAGATTTTGCAGCAGATTGAGCAGGATTTGAATCGATTGAAATAGGACGGTCGCGCCTTGTTGTAACGAATCCAGATACTTTTGGCTTTCATTTGAAGAATAGAGCAAGTGTAGTATTTTACTACTCTATAGTCTATTCTTTTATCCGTATGCAATTTCTTAAAAAGTCTGGGTTTATCTTTTTTAGTTTTGTTTGTATGAGCATTGCGTCTCCTGCACAAAAAGTGAAGTCAATCGTCCTAAAGCCGGAAAACTTTGACACGTATAATGTCACGTTACAATCTGCTACGCACAAAGGCAAAGAAGGATTGTCTGCCGTTCAAACCAAAGACACCGACAACGATCGTCAGTATACTTTTGCACGATTGAAAGACTTCGATTTTCATAACGGTACCATAGAAATCACTTTGTCCGGAGAACCGAAGAAGGGGGCGATAGAAACCGCCAGAGGATTTGTGGGTATTGCCTTTCGTGTACCGGAAGACACTTCGAAATTTGAAGTCATTTATTTAAGACCCACCAATGGCAGAGCGGAAGATCAGGTGCGCAGAAATCACTCCACACAATATGTTTCTCATCCGGGTTATACCTGGCCAAAGCTGAGAAAGGAATTTCCGGAGAAGTATGAATCCTATGTAGACCTGGTAGCAGGTGAATGGACGAGAATAAAAATAGAAGTACAGGATGGGAAGGCCAAGTTGTATGTGAATGGCGCAGATCAGCCGGCTTTGATCATCAATGATTTAAAACAAGGTCCTACATGGAGAGGTAGCATAGGCTTATGGATAGGGATTGGTACGCAAGCTTATTTTTCTGAATTGAAAGTCACAAATTTAGATTAATAAAAAAGGACATGGAATACCATGTCCTTTTTTATTTGTGTGAGTTACATCATCTTTTTCTTTTTGTCTTTATCGTAGATGTGTCCGTCCATGTCTACTCTTTCACCTTCCATCAATTTTACTTTTTTACCATCTTTATATTTTACAGTACCATCCATCATGATCACTGTTCCGTTTTTCAATGTCATGTCTTCTTTCATGGCTGTTTCAATGTCCACTTTTACAATGTACATTTTACCATTTTTTAACATGGCATGTTCTTTTGTGATTTGTGCATTGGCAGCGATAGACACAAAAAGAAAAGCCATGAAGGCGATTAGAAATTTTGATACATTTTTCATAATAGTGGATTAAGGTTTAGTTATAATTTTTATTTACCAATAACTATTCCGAAATCGTACCACCTGTTTTTTAGTCTTTTTTTTAAGTATTATGAATTAAAAGAGAAATAGTGACCATTTTTTGAGTAACGGTTTGTAGAATAAATGCACTGAAATTTTTCTGATCTGCTGTTGTGCCATATAACACTGAAGATTCAGCTTGTATTAATAAATGGTGGCATTCTGTTTGTCAAAAACAGTATGCATCAACATCATTATAGTTATGGACAGCATCAATCAACAACAACCGGAGAATAACTTCAAGGATCTTTCAGGACCTGAAGCCATAAAGAAAATAACAACACTGGCAAAAAAAGCAAGTTCTTGTTTCTTTTGTACCAACATCATTTCAGGCCAATCTTTTTCTACACGACCGATGTCTGTACAAAAGATTGACGAGCAAGGCAACTTCTGGTTTCTGAGTGCTAAGGACAGTCGCAAAAACCAGGAACTCCTGCGCGATCCTTACGTGCAGCTCTTGTTTCAGGGCTCGCACTATTCTGATTTTCTCACCTTGTATGGTGATGCAACGATTACATATGACAGAGAAAAAATCAAAGAGCTCTGGGAGCCGATATTGAAGACCTGGTTTACAGAAGGAATCGATGATCCCAGAATAGCAGTGATTAAAGTAGAACCATGGGAAGGATATTATTGGGATACGAAACACGGCATGGTAGTAGCGGGATTGAAAAAAGTAGCCGGCGCTATCATGGGGAAAACACTGGACGATTCGATTGAAGGAACGGTCATTTTGTAAACAAAAAAGCTCAGAATTATCTGAGCTTTTTTTTTGTATAGATTGCTTGCATTATTCAACCGGGTGAAACAGGACCTCCTGTATAGGAAAAGACTCAGAAGGTTTTTTAGCAGGATTGGCCAACTCATCTAATTTGGAATTCAATACATATATTTTGTCATCTGCGAAAGTGGCAGTACTAGGTTGTTGATAATACGCTTCTGCCGAAGTCGCATTTTTTACTTTGGCACTTAGCCATTGATCTGTACTTGTTAATTCGAATACTGCGTTCGTACCTTTATTTTGAACAACGATCAAAGATTTTTCTTTTGTTACTAAAAGTCCATCGGCACCAGAGAAGAAACGATCTATAGTTACTTTATGAATGCGGGCTGCATTTTTCAATGTGACTTTGAAGATGCTGCCCGTACTGCCCATGGCTATTAGTAAAAATCCATCTTTATGGAACGCAATTCCATTCAATCCTACATCTTCACCTTTGAATAAATCACTTTGTAAAAACACAGAGGCTTTGTCTTTTGTATCGATTTTGTAAATAACAGGAGAGAAACTATCCGTTATATAAATATTCCCTTTATCATCCAGACAAAGATCGTTGGCAAAGTGAGGGCCTGCGTAGAGTTTGGAAAGATCAATTGATTTTACAATTTTATGCGTAGTTAAGTCCAATGCAATAACCTTCGCCATTTTCTTGTGTGTAGCAGGTGTCGAATGTTTGCTGTAATTAGCATCACCTGCGCATACCCACAAGAGATTTCTTTTAGAATCTACTTTCATTCCATACGTCGATTTTAAATTAGAGTCTGCGTAGATTACAGCATACTTGCCCTTATGATCGACACTGCCAATGACAGCGTCTGTAACTGAACCGGTGTAAAACAGATGAGTGGCAGGATCGTAAGCTACGCCTTCGGGATAAAGACCTTTCTTAGAAATATTGATGCGTACATCGGGTGCTTGTGCAAAGGATATTACAGAGATAACCAATGCTGCCAATAGCGTGACATAGAAAATGTACAGGGATGATTTCATAGCGGATTTATTTTACGTAAGTGATGCAATAAATATTACCATTTTCATCGTCTGAAATATAAACGATGTCTTTAGCGACAATAATTCCTGCCGGTCTTCCAAACCTGGATTTACCATCGGCGCTGAGAAAACCGGAAAAGAAATCTGATACTTTAACGGGCTCTCCTTTTTCGAAATGTATACGCTGTACTTTATAACCTTCGGGATGTTCGCGGTTCCAGGAACCGTGCCACGCAACGAGTGCGTCATTTGAATAGTTCTGAGGAAAATTGGAATTATTACTAAGGAAGCGAAAATCAATCGGTGCACTGTGGGCCGGGAAAGTCATCACAGCGGGTACTGTTGTTTTAGCATAAGCCTGTTTGTCTGACCCGGCGGGATCTTCACGTGTTAGATCCGCTTCTTGTTTACCATATACTAATGGCCATCCGTAGTCTCCACCGTCTATAATTTTATTTAATTCTTCCGGAGGAATTTCATCGCCTCGCCAATCGGTACCATTATCGCATCCCCAGATTTCTTTGGTAGCAGGCTGCCAATCGAAACCGATGGTATTTCTTAATCCACGGGCATAAATTCTACGACCACTGCCGTCCGCGTTCATGACGAGCATAGTTGCGTGTTCCTTATTCGTCTCTCCGCAATCGTTGCAGTCACTTCCCACAGTCATGTACAATAAATTATCCTGACCGAAGGCGATCATGCGGTTGTCGTGCTGCCCGCCATCAGGTAAATTTTTAAGGAGTGTTACTGTATCGGTAAGCGAGCCATCTGTTAAGATGCGACCACGTTTCAATTCTTTGGAAGAAGCCAGGTATAAGTAACCATCGTGTATCGTAATGCCGTGCACACCTCCGAAATTACCCCAAACGGTTTTCATGGATTCAAAACGACCATCTGTATTTTTATCAAATAGCAGTAATACATCCCCGGCATCGCGTCGAGTGACATATAAAGAACCGTCTTCTCTTACAGTCATGATGCGTGGTTTACCGAGTCCTGAGGCAGCAAGAGTAACCTTAAATCCATCCGGTACTTTTAATTGCGATAGCATCGATGCTTTGAAATCAAGATGCTTGGGAAAGGTAGTATGAACGGTGGCGGTCGTTTGTTCTTTTGGCGCCAGACCTTTCTGTGCGTAAAGCTTGAAAGAACAGAGGGTAGAAAATAGAAGGATAGAGTTTAAAATGTTTTTTGCTTTCATTGTTGTAGGAATAGGCTACATGAAACGCAAAAATTAGTCCAACCGAAAAAATGCTGTTAATACAAAAAAAGATTTTAGAATTGAGTACTTTATTTCCCTATAATTTTTTTCCGATGATTCATTCCCCATTTACGCAAGGCGGCAATGACGTCTTGTAAAGAATCAGAATAAGAAGTCGGTGTATATTCTACCAATACAGGAGATTCATCGTAAACTGTGCGTTTAATCAATTGATGTTCCTCCAGATCTTTTAGTTCTTTCGCCAATACTTTAGACGTAATTTTAGGAATACTTCTTTCTATTTCGCGAAACCGTTTATTTCCCGAAGAAATAGAAATGATAATCTGCAATTTCCATTTACCGCTTATAACATCTAATGCATCCCGGACAGGTATCATGGCAGATGTGCATTCTGTATGGTTGTGTTTTATCATTTTTGAAAGGATTACTGGTTACCTTTAGGTAACTGCTATTCTTTGGTAACCAAATTTAACTAAATTTGAAAATAAAATAAATATACGACCATGAAAAAAGATAAAATTATTTACTGGATCACAACGGGGATTATTTCATTGATGATGTTATTCAGCGCGTACGCTTATTTCGGCGATCCTAAAGTTACCGAAGGTTTTCAAAAAATGGGCTTCCCGGATTGGTTTCGCATCGAACTAGGGCTGGCGAAAGCTATTGCAGCTCTCGTGTTGATCGTTCCGCAAATTCCTGTTCGGGTAAAAGAATGGGCTTATGCAGGTTTGGGTATCACGTTTATTTCTGCAGCCATTGCACATTACAACCTAGGAGATAAGCCTGGTATGTTGGCTCCGATCATTTTCTTCGTGATTCTTGCGGTGTCAAATATCTATTTGCACAAGATTAAGAAAGCATAATTGATTATTCATTTCGTGAGAAAAGGCTAAGACAGATGTGTCTTAGCCTTTTTTATATAGGCTTTTATTTTTATTCACTCTTTAATGAAAGAACAGTATACTGAGTCCCTGCATTGTTCGTTCTAGGCTTATACTTATTTTTAAACGATTGAGCCTATGTTTGTCAAACAGATTATCCTCTTCGCTTTCTTTGTATCTCTGTTTTTGGGATTCTCCTGGAAACATCCTTTACCTGAAAAAGATAAATACATTGCCTTAGCAACTTACCTGAAAGAAGGTAAAGTTCGGGCTAAGCTGATGTCATTGGGAGGACACAGCGAAAATTGCATGTCTATTGAATTGAAGAATCTAAGCAAAGACACCGTGTTTTTATTTCTCGAACCGGGAAGACGCTTGTTAGCTTCTGATACGACGATGCAGGATATTTTAATTGTTAAAAAAGAGGAAGTCCTACTTACGCCTCTTGCTTCAAAGAAAATAAATGGATACGGTTTTTGTTGTGAAAGCACTAACCGATCTCCTAAGACAGGAACTTCTTATGCTATCGGCCACATGGCGCCTGCTTTCTGGGTGAAGGTAGCAGAGTTTATCAGTAATAATAAATTTCCTTCAGAAGCTTTACAATCTGCCGTATGGGTCATGTCCAATGATCATGACATCACTTCTGTATATGCACAAGATGAAGATGCTGTTCGACCACTTCGAAAATTGTTGGGAGAAGTCAAAGGAGTAGCAGTACCTTGGTATTCCAAGACCTATGAAAAGGATACGGACAGAGTATTTTCGGGTAAAGAAAATTATATTTTAGGAAAGATTCCCTACAAGTTAAAGAACAATGCGATTGTTTCTATTGTCGTTCGTGACAAATGGGGCACCATTGCAAAGACATTGGTGGAAGAAGCAGCCAAAGGTCCCGGGCCGCAGGAGTATGAATTGGAACTGAATGTGAAGGGTTGGGGTAAAGGAGAGTATGTCATTACCATCATGGAAGATTATTCTCATGTGAACACCACTTTTTCCTTTAAAATCAATTAAATGAAACTATTGATTTTATTTTATTCGGATAACTATTTTTATTGATTCTCGTAAAATGACCTACTGTCCTTTTCAAAATTACGAGAGCATGCAAAGGAAAATTTTACTGACTGGTTTTTTAGCTATTTGCTTTACCGTTTTATTTTCATGCGGGAAACAAGATGATGTTACACCTGAATACGTTGAATATCCGTATGGTAACGCCGATATAGGGGGTGTCCAGATCAACGGCTCTGGCCTTATCACCTTGCAACCTGATACGTGCAATAGAGTTATACGACAAACAAAAGGAGCACAAATTTCAAAATTGGGAAATTTTCTATTGCTTAATGCAGGGGGTGAAATAGTGATAGGTTGTAGAAACAATTTAAGCATCAGTTTAAATGGAGGCGGTGTTCGGAATTTGGATTCAGCTATTTTTATGAAACAATTGAATATCTCAGGGCAAAATGGACAAGTCTATCTCACGAAGATGACTGCTGAATCCATTAACGTTGGGGTGACGAATACAGGTGATTGGCAAATTAAGGGAAACACGGGTTATCTCACCGTATCGACTTCGAATTTTGGACGCTTCTTCGGATTTGATTTACAAGCAGACTCTTGTGTGGTTTCGCATGCCGGTCTTGGGGATGTTCAAGTGAATGTGATAAACAAACTAACAGGAGGTGTGTACAGTCTTGGAAATTTATTTTACAAAGGGCATCCTCCCATAGTGAATGTATCAGCTGTGGGATCGGGTAAAGCCATCGAACAATGAAAAAACTTTCCTGGCTCATAAAAATCATTCTTTTATTCTGGGTATTGCTCGTGCATTCCATAGCAGTCCATGCTATTAGTCTCAGCGTTAAATCGTCTCATGATATGTCAACCGCAAATGATAAAGAAGAAAGAACAAAAGTAGCAAAAGCTATTTTAGAACTGCATGACTTGTACATTAGTACGGGAGAAGAAAAGAAACCCATGACGATTTCCTTACCTGACCTTTCTGAAATGGCAGGTCTTTCCGAAGAAACAACAGAACGTGTTTTAAGTCAATTGGTAGAAGAGAAAATTATAAGTATTGAAAAAAGCGCCATCCGCATTTTAGAGAAGAGGAAATTGAAAAAGATGGCCGGGTAATCGTTATTTTGAGTATCAGCGCCTTATTTTATTTTTTTCAACATGGAATTATTTATCCGGACTGTTTGTTAATTTTATCGAAGCACAAACAGACCCAACACCTATGGCAGAATTAACTACCCAAGAAAAAGAACACGTTCAAGTGGAATTGGACAAACTTCACGAAGCGGCTGCGAAGACAGAAGATTTCGGAGAAAAATTAGAATTGAAAGACAAAATTCACAATATGCAGATGATCATGAATGGAGTAAAACCTTACGGTTCCATTCAATACTTCTGCGAAGGTTGCGGTTCCTAACGAAAAACTCCGGCGACAATGCCGGAGTTTTTCGTTTATTAATAATATAAGAATGAGTATCATAAGACACGTAGTAGTAACATTGATCACGCTCATTTCAGAATCCAATCTGATTGTGGAGGTGCGCTATGTAGAGCCTTATGAAGAAGAAGTTCCTATTCCGGATCATCCGTCTGCGAAACCTTTTCTGAAGCAAGGGTTGGTATTCCAGGTAAAAGATATTTTGAAGAATAGTGAAGACTATGCTATTGGAACGACTATTCGTGTGCCTCATGCAGATTGGAAACGTTCGTTCAGTCAGCACAAAGAATTTCATGCGAATGGACCCAGCAAGTCGTACAGCGTAAAAACCTATAATAGTAGCGTCCCTTCTATGAAAGATGCGGAGATATTATTTTTACAGGCTTTTCATACCTCATACGATCTGGCTGCCGAACATGCTTTTGAATGGGCAGACAGGAGAAAACAAATTGAAGACTTGATTAGAATGTCTTAACTTGCGGCGTTAGTTTTGTTTCATGTCCATTCAAATCAATATCCCCGATCACATTTTATTGGAAGACGAGTACATTCTCGTATTGGATAAGCCTGCCAGCCTTATGGTAGAGCCCGATCGCAATGGATACCCTAATTTATTGCAACAGGTTAAACAATACCTTAAACCTTCTGTTGCCGCAGGTGCAGAGGTCTATGCGCAACACATCCACCGGCTGGACCGCCCGGTGAGCGGTGTTATTTTATTTGCCAAACAAAGAAGTGTGCTTAAAAATCTGAGCGAGCAATTTGCAGAACGCCGGGTAAAAAAATATTACCAGGCCCTGACGGAGCATGCACCAGCATCAATGACCGGAGTCATGGAACACTGGCACCGTAAAGAAAAGAAAATGGCGGTGCTCAGTAAAGACACTTTCCCTTATGCAGAACAGGCCAAACTGAGTTATGAAGTACAACCGCTTTCGGAGCGTCGTTTTTTATGGAACATTGAATTGCACACGGGAAAGTTTCATCAAATCCGTGCACAACTTGCGGATGCAGGTTGTCCCATTATCGGAGATGCATTGTATGGGTCTTCTATAACCTATAAGCCTGATGCCATTGCTTTGCATGCCTATAAACTGATTTTTAGCCATCCTGTTACGAACGAGGAACTCGTACTTAAAAAGGAGTATTTCCTGTAAAAAGGGTACGAAAAACGAATAAAAGGACCAACGTTGACAATCCAACTTTTATTGGCTAACTACGTAAAAACAGTTCTATCACCTGTTATTCTTTTCATGAGATTTAAATTGGTCTTTCTTATTTTTTTAATGGGTGCATTCGTTCCTGTTTTCGCTCAGCAGTCTTGCGAGGTGATTAGAAAGACAGAACTCTTGATTCAACGCCAACACATTCAACCGGTATCTTACAATGTAGCCATTTACCATGAAATCGTGGATCTGTACATTGGCACCATCGATTCGGAAGGACTTATTTTTTCTTTATCCGACAGCCTTGTCTTGCATCAAAAAGTGACGAAAGCCATTTCATTATGTGAAGTCTTCCGTTTTACGAAAGATCATATTGTTAAAAAAATGAAAACGCACGATTCCTTAGTGAAGGCATTAGACCTGGCTTACCTGAAGAATGTGAGCTTAAATGAAACGTTTGTTTTACCTTGTTACAATACCACCGTTCGACAAGCAGATGATAAATTGTTATTGGCTTACGATAAAAAATATTACAAATATATTTTCATCGAGAAGAATCATTTGCTGAAAGAAGCAGCCGTAACGCTTGAACCACAGAAGGTGTTGAATTCTATTATACAAAAAAGGACGGCTTATCTCAATGGTTTTATGGTAGATGAAAAAGCACTGTTGAATGCTTACCTCAAAGCGGTTGCTTCCAGGAATGATCCGCACTCTGTTTTTTTAGATGCCAACGAAAAGCAGCAATGGGTGACACACCTGTCGAAGGAAGAATTGTCTTTTGGCTTTGAAATTGAAATCACAGAAAACGAAATGTACAAGGTGAAAGAAATGGTGCCAGGCGGCGCGGCCTGGAACTCCAAGCAAATTGAAGTAGGCGATTTCATTGAGCAGATTGAATTGGAGAGTGGCAAAAAGTATTTAGTAGGTATCGATTCAGACCATGAATTTTATGAAGCATTCCTTTCCAAAGAAAATAAAACACTTACTTTTTATTTATCTAAACCAGATGGCACAAAAGTAAAAACCCGTTTGACGAAAGGTAAAGTAGAGGTTTTTGATAATGTGATCAACGGATACATTTTTCAAAAAGGAAAACAGAAATTGGGATATATCGATTTGCCTTCTTTTTATTCCGCAGAACCTCCATACGGTGGCAACGGTTGCTCAAGTGATTTGGCGCGCGAAATTTTACAATTGAAAAAAGATTCAATTGATGGGTTGATCATCGACTTAAGAGGCAATGGCGGAGGCTACATGCACGAAGCATTGGGTATAGCCGGCTTATTCATTGATGAAGGGATATTGGCTTTGAAACAAGAGAAAGGAGATAAGCCTCGTTACCTTAAGGATCCTAATCGAGGAACAGTGTACGATGGCAAGTTGATCATTTTGGTGAATAGCTATTCGGCTTCGGCTTCGGAATTATTAGCAGGCACGTTGCAACAATACAACCGGGCCATCATTGTCGGGAACAAAACATTTGGAAAGGCCACCATGCAAGTGTTTTTGCCTATTGACAGTGCGGCCGAAAGAAAAAACCTGAACGACTATTATGTCAATGTCACCATGGGCAAATTTTATATGGTCAACAAAAAATCACACCAGGCCTATGGCATCCAACCGGACATCATGTTGCCAAGCACTCATGATTACATGAAGATAGAAAGCGAATTGGGTTCTTTGTATTACCTCAAACCCGACTCCGTCGTAAAGTCGGTGGAACTGAACATTCCACCGAAGATTGAGCTGACGAAAATAAAACAACTATCTGAAGAACGGGTGAAATCAGGTAATTGGGTGACAAAGTTTAAAGCTATTGCAGACAGTATGAATTATTATTACTGTAATGCTAAGCCCATGCTATTAAATCAATCGGCTATTTTCACATGGGAAGATGCGCGGGATAAATACCTGAAAGCACAGGAGCAAAGTAAACCGGTGGAATTCACACCCTATTCCATTGTTAATAGTTCCTTGTATAATCGTTTTCTGAAAGATCACGAAATGTATACCAAGCCTAATGAGTTAAAAAAAGCAGACCTGAAAAAAGATGTCAGGCTATATGAAACATTGAATATTTTATCTGATTATATCCGTCAACCATAAATTTACACTCCAATGAAAACAATTTTTACTTTGATCTTAGGACTGTTGTTCAGCTGCAATATTTTAATGGCTCAGAACCCATCGGCTGCGGTAGAGTACATGAATAAAATGAGTACTGAATTTAAAGCGATACAAGAAGCGACCTGGGATTATACCAAGGCAGCAGCCAATAACCAGAATGCGCGAAAAATTAATAAAAAAAGATTAGAGTTGATTCAGCAGATTGATGCGTCGACCAAAAATGTAAACAGGCTTCCTGCATATGAGAAGAAAACTTATTTTAAAGATTCTGTATTGTCATTTTTAAGAATTCAGAAAATTGTCATCGAAGAGGATTATGGAAAAATTATGGATCTGGAAGATATCGCTGAAAGTTCCTATGACGCGATGGAAGCGTACATGAAGGCTAAAGAAATTGCGAGTGGAAAAATGAAAAGTTCGTCAGAACAAATCTCTCAGACCTACGAGGGTTTTGCCAAAGAAAATAATGTTACCATTAAAGAAGGCGAGAAAGACAAAATCACGAAACAATTATTGGTAGCCGATGAGGTGTATGATCATTACAACGAAGTCTATTTGGTTTTCTTCAAACCTTACAAACAGGAAATATATTTGCTGGATGCCATGAACAAGGGTGACTTGGCTGCTTTAGAACAAAATAAAGTGAGTTTGTCAAAAATCAGTGGAGAGTCCTTAACCAAACTTAAAACCATCAAACCATTCAGAGGCACTGACAATAGTATCCGTGGCGCGGCCACAGAACTGATTACTTTTTACAAAGACGAAGCCGATACGAAGTTTGCAAAGCTTATAGATTTCCAAACCAAGAAGGATGCTTTTGATAAAGGAAAGAAAGCCTTTGAAGCCAATAAGAATAAAACAAATGACGATGTCAATGCTTACAATGCACTCATTAACGAGTTAAACAAAGCATCTGCTGAGTTTAACAATACCAATGCGGAACTGAATAAAAAGCGTACTACACTGATCAATGCCTGGAACAGTGCGTGTAATAACTTTACGGCAAAGTATCTATAGATGATGGATGAATCATCAAAACAACAGTTGTACTAACGAAGCACTTCCAACCAACCGCTGATATTTCCGCAATGGTCGCCGGAATGGATTTGGTAAAAGTAAGTGCCATCTGATACTCCTGCTGCGTCCCAGTTGTTGTCGTAATTGTTGTTTTGATAGATCGTTCCTCCCCAGGCATTGTAGACTTGCAAGAACGTATTGGGAAAGATATTTACGATTTCAAACCGGTCATTTTTATCATCACCATTTGGAGTCATTAAATTTGGAATGAAAACATTACGTACTTCAATGGTATAATCTGTTTGCACCAGACAGCCGCTTACCGGATCTTTCATTTGCAGTAAGACCTTGGTGTCATGATGTAACCCTGACAAAGTAGGTGCAAGATCTGTTGAAATCAATTTGTTTTCTATGTACCAGGAATGCGTGGAATGTGCATATTGCTCGCCGAACAAGGCGTACAATTGAATGCTGCTTTTCTCACAAAGTCTGGCAGTGTCCGCTTTAATTTGGTGATCGGATGAAATGTTGATGGGTGGCGGCAAAGGAAAACTTACATAATTAGTATCCACTTGCAAATTAGCGTACCACCAGGTATTGATGGTTCTGTTATTGCCAAACATAGGATGAGACAAAGCAGTAGTCGAAACCGTATTACTGTCTGGAGCGCTCCAGTTGTGGCAGCCTTCATTTGTAGATAGATTGGGAGTACATCCTTCCGATTGATAGATCCCTTCCGGTAACTGCGTATCATCCCAGTACAATTGAAGTTTTTTATATTCGGGAACAACCATTTCCACAATGTAACCATTAGGGTGTCCTTCTACATCGTACAAGGGCAGATGAGTCAAGCCACGTTTGAAATTAGCGATGCACATGAATTCTTCCGTACTGCGATAGGGTTGTCCCAACCCATCCAATCCATCCCAAGGCAAACAAGTCTGTCCGGCTGTAGCAACCGTTGCTCCCAGTAATACATCCGTGCTACCGGGCTGATAACCCGGAGTATGATTTAGGTCCAATAGTAATTCCAATGCGCCGGATGAAGTGGTCGTGCAAGAGAAACAATAACCGCTAGTCGTGCATTTGATTTGCATGCCTTTCAACAAAAGACCAAGTTGACCGGATTTAAAAACAGTGCTATCAGGATACGTCAGGAAAATTTTATATTGAGGGTAAGTCATATTACCTTCTACCGACTGTCTGTTTGTATAAGGGTCTATATCATTTCTTGTTCCCGTACTGTTGCTGGAGACAACAAAACCATAGGGCTGCATACCGTTGAAATTTACTTTGGTTACAATTCCATCGTCTGCGTAAATAAACAAGTCAGCTGTAAATGCGTTGCCATAATCCTGTGTTGTAAAGTCCCAGGCCCTGGACCATACCCTTCCTTCTATGGCTCGATGTGATGTGCCATTAATAATAGAGATATCAAACAATTCGAAAATCTGGCGGTACTTGATAGTATCAGTTGCGGGCACGAGCAAAGGATCATCGGGGTTAAATTCTATATAGTAATCACCATTGTAAGAAGGCTTGAATACAAATGGATCATAACCACCGGATGTTTGTATATAGGGTGCAAGAGAAGGTCCTGCTACAGCTTGGTCATAAGAAGTGATATAACCATTACCACTGGAGGAAAGTTGCTGGGGTGCGTATACTACATTTCCTTGTTTATCTCTTATACGAACAAACATATCGTGATGAAAGACCGCCATTTGAAAACCAAACAGCACAACTTCCTGCTGATAGTCGGAGATCGTAAAATACAAACGTTCGGAAGAATCGGCTTCATAGGTGGCAAACTTCCGAAGCGGACCGTTGTTGTCACTTCTATCATAAATCTGTAAGCAGCTTTTACCTTGACTGTCTTTTCTCAATTGTTTGGTTCCTTCAGCCATACTTTCATGAAAAAGAAGAAGTATTAGCAAAGCCATACAATTTTTTACGCTTGGGTGCAATAGCATCATAGAGCTGATATTTTCGGTACCATATTAACAAAATGTTATCCATTAACCATCTGAAAATCAGTTAAAACATGAATGTTCAACGGAAGATCCCATTTAGTCTTATATGGATACAATAAATGTGGTTTTAGAGTGTATGTTTGAACCGGATCATACGCATGGACAAAGTAATGGTATGAGGAAAAATTGTAGGTATGGGGTCATAATGTAGATATAATTCTACCATAAGGGACATGGAAGCTTTCTTAAAATTGCGCTATATTGATTGCATCATTCATCAGCTTAAACAGTATGTCTTCAAAAATAAGAACAATTATTACAGGTGTCACCGGTATGGTCGGTGAAGGCGTTATGCACGAATGCCTGGAACATCCGGATGTCGAATCAGTAGTAGTGATCAACCGGAAACCTTGCGGTGTTTCCCATCCCAAACTGAAAGAAATCATTCACGCCGATTTTTTTGATTTCTCTTCCATAGAAAATCAATTGAGCGGCTATAATGCTTGTTATTTTTGTCTTGGAGTTTCTTCCATAGGCATGAAAGAACCTGAATATTTCAAGAAGACTTATACGCTCACGTTACATGTAGCGAAGACTTTAAGTAAGCTCAACAGCGACATGACCTTTTGTTATGTATCCGGTGCTGGTACTGATAGTTCAGAAAAAGGAAAGTCCATGTGGGCGCGGGTAAAAGGAAAAACAGAGAATGATATTTTCGCTTTACCTTTCAAGCAGTCTTTTGCTTTTCGTCCCGGTTATATCCATCCGACGAAAGGGTTGAAACGCGTACATAATTTTTACAAGTACATGACCTGGATGTATCCGGTTTTGTTGAAGCTTTTTCCGAACACGGTCTCTACCTTGAAGGAAATAGGATTAGCCATGATTGCCGTAACTTTGAATGGGTATGAGAAGACCATCATCGATCCGAATGATATCCGTATTTTGGCTAAAAAAGCTCATTAATCATAAAAAATAGACGTAAAGGAACTTTAGTGTTCTTTTACTTGTCTTCTAAATACCGATCGGTATATTGCGTTATGAAATTTACACCCAGGTCAGAAACTACACGCCAATTTATTATTGAAACTACCGCAGGTATTTTTAATCAGAAAGGTTATGCAGGTACCTCGATGTCTGATTTAACGGAAGCGACCAAACTGACCAAGGGCAGTATTTACGGGAACTTTGAAAATAAGGAAGAAGTAGCACTGGCGGCTTTTGAGTATAATCAATCGTTGCGTGTGGAGTTGTTGACGAAGAAAGTAAACAGTTGCAAAACCTATAAAGAAAAGTTAATGGTGCACATCGGTATGTACGACGGTACCATCAAGCATCAAATTACACCCGGTGGATGTCCCCTGATGAATACAGCGATTGAAGCGGATGATACACATGAAGGGTTGCGGAAAAAAGCCGCTGAAGGATTGGTACAGTGGAAAAAAGCATTGGCTGCTCTTATCAAAGGAGGCATTGCCGCCAAAGAATTTAAAAAGGATACAGATGCAAATCAGCTGGCCCTGTCTTTATTGGCTTTGATAGAAGGAGCAATTTTAATTGGTAAGGCTACAAAAAATATAAATTACCTTCATGCCATTCTGGACAATGCCAGAAATCAGGTAGAATTGATTTGCATTAAGAAAAGTAAATAACCTATTACAATGATCATGGAAAATAAGCCCGCACGAAAAGTCGCCATAGTAGGATATAATCGTATCCCGTTTGCTCGTCAGAATACCGCTTATACAACAGCGAGCAATCAGGACATGATGGTAGCTGCGTTAAACGGATTGATTGAACGTTATGGTTTGCAGGGTCAGTTGATTGGTGAAGTAGCTGGTGGCGCGGTGATCAAGCACAGTTCAGAGTTTAACCTCATGCGTGAATCGGTATTGAGTACTTCTTTAAATCCGGCTACTCCTGCCTGCGATATTCAGCAAGCCTGCGATACGGGCGTTGAATCTGCGGTTTACATTGCTAATAAAATTGCATTGGGGCAAATTGAAGTGGGTATAGCCGGTGGTGTAGATTCTTCCAGCAATGTTCCGTTAGCATTAGGAGAAAACTTACGAAAGATATTATTGGCTGCGCGGAGAGAAAAAACAACAGGTGGTAAGATTGCACAATTTCTAAAAATACGTTTGAAAGACTTTACTCCCGTAGTTCCTGCTAATGTAGAGGTACGTACCGGTCTTTCTATGGGCGGACATACAGAGTATACGGCCAGGCATTATGGCATCCGCCGTGAAGAGCAGGATCAGTTTGCGTTAGAGAGTCACCAAAAAATGGCGAAAGCATACGAGAACGGTTTCTTTGATGATATGCTTACGCCATATATGGGTTTGAAACGCGATAATAATTTACGTGTTGATACCAGCTTAGAAAAATTGTCGAAGTTAAAACCTGCTTTCGATAAAGTGAACGGTTCATTGACCGCCGGCAATTCATCGCCCTTGACAGATGGAGCCTCTTGCCTTTTATTGGCTAGTGAAGAATGGGCTAAGTCCAAAGGCTTACCGGTGTTGGCTTATTTAACGTATGCTGAATTGGCTGCTATAGAGTACATAGAACATAAAGAAAATCTTTTGCTGGCTCCTGTTTATGCCGCAACACGGATGTTGTCAAAAGCTGGATTGACTTTGCAAGACTTTGATTTTTACGAAATACACGAAGCATTCACCGCTCAAGTATTGACGACACTCAAAATATGGGAGAGTCCTGAACTGATGAAGCAGTTTGGTTTTGATAAAGCTCTGGGTGCCATCGATCGTTCGAAATTGAATGTGAAGGGCAGTAGCATTCCTGCAGGACATCCTTTCGCTGCCACAGGAGGCAGAGTATTGGCTACATTGGCAAAACTCTTGCACGAAAAAGGATCCGGTAGGGGATTCGCGTCTGTGTGTGCCGCAGGCGGGCAAGGTATAACCGTTATCCTGGAAAAGTAAAATCCATCATTTTGAAATTGATAAACATGCAACCTCTTTTATTTGCCCCATTATATACCGATCGGTATATAATATTTAATGTTAAACACCAAAAAAAATGAAAACAACCAACAACACCATTTTGATCACCGGCGGAGGTTCAGGCATAGGCTTTGAAACAGCCAAACGATTCAGCGAACAAGGCAACGAAGTCATCATCATCGGGCGTAACCAAAGCAAGTTGGATAAGGCTGCCGGACAATTGAAAAACGTTACAGCAATTGCCGCCGACATTTCCAAGGAAGAAGAGGTGCAACGTTTAGTACTGCATCTCAAAAAAGATTTCCCGCAATTAAATGTATTGATGAATAATGCAGCGAGCGCATCTGTGCATACTTTGGCGGTTACGGGCGGTGCTTATGCTATGGCACAGGAAGAGATCGTGACCAATTATTTATCCGTTATCCGTTTGATTGATCAGCTCTTACCACTCTTGAGTCTTCAGCCGGAGGCAGCCATCATCAATGTTTCCTCTGTGGTAGCATTTGCTCCGGCTCAAAGCATACCGACTTATTCGGCAAGTAAAGCGGCGCTCCATTCGTATACAAAATCTTTAAGAATGGCTTTAACAGGCACGAGTAAAGTAAAGGTGTTCGAATTGATGCCCCCTTTAGTGGATACAGAATTTTCAAAAGAAATAGGCGGACACAACGGAATTGCTCCGGGAGCGGTGGCAGATGAATTGTTGAGCGCTTTAAAAGAAGATCGTTTCGAAATTCATGTAGGACAAACCGCCGATCTTTATAAGTTGTATTTGTCTTCTCCGGAAGAAGCGTTGTTAGCCATCAATGGAGCAAGAGCTTAAATGTAATGAAGTGAGTCTTTATTTTTAATTCGGGGCGAGGTATAGAGTATACAAAATGTATACCTCGTCCTTTTAATTTTAATAGTATATGAAACAAAAAATAGCATTCGCCATGATCATGGGTGTATTGACCACTGGTATCATTTCGTTTACTCTTATTTCCGTCAACATAGGATTCATCCCGGTGTTTTTTAACATTTGGCTCAAATCCTGGGCTATAGCTTATTTAGTAGTAATTCCCGGGATCTTGATTATTGGCCCGCTGGTGCAGAAGTTGGTCAATAAACTGTTTCCTGAAAAACAGAAATAATTAGTTGTCTTCGGGGGTGTTTTTTTATTAAATTGTTGCGTAGCTATGACTTACATAGCATACAATAGAAACGTAATTAAGAAAAATATGAAAGCAATAGAAGTGGTATCTATTCCGGTATCTGATCAACAAAGATCAAAAGCATTTTACTTGAGCATTGGTTTTGTTTTAGTATTGGAAGCACCGATGGATGAAAAAGCAAATTGGATACAATTGGGGCTACCGAATGGAGGAGCTTCGATTACATTGGTTACCTGGTTTCCTAAAATGCCTCCTGGTAGTTTTCAAGGCTTAGTCATCGCTACAGATGATATTGCAAAAGACAGAGAGTTCCTAAGTACAAAAGGAGTAGCGGTAGGTTTGACGGATGAAACACCCTGGGGTAAGTTTGCACAGATCACCGATCCTGATGGCAATGGATTGACTTTACATCAAAAGTAGAAGATAAACTATTTAATATAAAAAGGCGACTTCGAAGAAGCCGCCTTTTTTATTAAAGTATTATCGAACTATAATTTTTGTAATCAACAAATCCTGTCCATCGATAGCGCGAAGAGAGTATATTCCTGTCGGCAAATGAGAGATATTGATTTGTTGTCCGTCGTACACAGGAACGGTACCGGCTGAGTTGCCATAGCTATCAATTATACTTATGGTTAAAGTAGTTTGCTCCGTGTTATTCAAATGGATGGTAATCCATTGCTCAGCGGGGTTAGGGAAAGCACTGATTGATTTTTCCTGATTTTCTGTAGCCGCTGCAGCGGTTGACAGACGTACTTTCACAGAAGAAGCCGCATCATTGAAGTTATTGCTAACAAGACAAGAAACATCTGATCTTGCAATTAAAGCATTGCCTAAGAAATTATCGTCTCTGTACAAAACAATTTCGTAACCGCTTTGCACTCTTAGAGAAGAGATGTCATCATTAACAACGCCTAGTGCTCTTAGTTGTGTCAAAGTATAATTACCGACACCCAAAGATACGGCATATCCGGAAACGCTGAAATTACAATCTTTGTATACCGTAGCTACACTTGCAGGAGGAGTGATAACAGTAACTGTAACAGAAGCCGTGCTGCTATTTCCTGAGTTATCTGTTGCTTTAGCATTTATCGTGTATGTACCAGCTGCGACATTGGCCCATGTAAATGTATAAGGACTGGTTGCATCACTGCCTAAGAATACCGTACCATTATAAAATTCTACCTTTGTAACTGAACCGTCATCGCTTGCTGTAGCGGTAATACTGATGCTGGCAGGTGCAGTGAATGTTGAATGATTAGCAGGTGAAGTAATCGCCACAACAGGAGGTTGATTGGTATTGGTTACGGTAAGGGCTACACTTGCTGTTGTGCCGGTCAATCCCAAATTGTCTGTGGCAACGGCATGGATGGTGTAATTTCCTGCAGCTACATTTGTCCAGGTAAAACTATATGGACTTGTTGCATCACTTCCTAATAAAGTAGCACCATTATAGAAATCTACTTTGGCTATGCTGCCATCGTCTGTAGCGGTAGCGTTGATGGTTATAGATGCCGGTGCAACAAAAGCAGCATTGTTTGCCGGTGATGTAATCGTTACAACGGGTGCTTGGTTAACATTCGTTACGGTTACTGCGACACTAGCAGCGGTGCTCACCGAGCCCAGATTATCTGTAGCAATCGCATGGAGGGTATAGCTTCCTGCTGCTACACTGGTCCAGGTAAAACTGTAAGGACTTATAGCATCAGTACCCAGGAGCGTGGTCCCATTGTAGAAATCTACTTTCGCTACCGTTCCGTCATCGCTGGCATTGGCAGTGATGGTTATGGTGGCGGGTGCTGTAAAGTTTGCTCCATTGAGTGGTGCTGTAATACTCACCACCGGCGGTTGATTCGCACTGCTCACTGGTACCGTACCTGAAATTCTATATTCTCCTATGGATGCATAATCGGAATAACCGGTTGTCAAATCACCTTGTCCTGCACCATCAACTTTTAAGTAATAAGTGCCTGCGGTCAATGTTGTACTAATGGTAGCGGCTAAACCGGTTAATGGATTCGTTCCGCTTTGACTACCCGATGCCGCAGTAGTTGGATTAGCAGTAGCTACAACGGCGCCCGATGTATTGGTGAGTGTTAAAAGAATATCTAAGTCGGCGTACACCGCCGCAGGTGTTGTGGTCAGTGTTACTGCTCCGCCGGATGTAGTGAAAGAATAAACATCAACATCTGTTTGTGTTGTAATGATGCCGTAGTTTTGTGCCGCTGTTACTGTACCGGTTGTGCCAATAGCTAAAGGCTTTGCTGTGGCCGGTGTACCACCGTCTTCATCTGATTTATAACCAAAACCATTTGTAGCATTAGAAATGATAGCCACATCATCTTCTGTTCTATTGGCATTTGGATATTCTCCTTTGCTCCATTGCACCAATCCTTTGGAGTAACCCACTCCCATGATGGGTGCCCAGATACCTGCACCGGCATAATAGTCTTCTACCGGAGTTGTTCTTCCGTCGTGTGATAATCCAAAAGTATGACCCAACTCATGCGACGCGGCTTCCCCTGCTGCTTTCGCGCCGCCGTTAAATACCCAACAAGGGGTATCATTGTTCCAGGAGAAAGATTTCAAGTAAGCCACACCGCCAGAACCGGGCGCAGCAGCATCGTTAGGTGTAAAGATGCATTGCATTCTTCTATTGATAGGAGCAGCATTAAATACGGCAAGATCTGTTGTGATGTTTACTTTAAAAGCACGGTAGTCTTCGCTTACCAGATTGAAGATGTTTGTAATATCAGTTTCTGTAAAATTCCCCGGTTGTGCGTTAATTGTTGTTCCTCCATTCCAATACGTAGTCGTAGATACTTCACCGTCAAAATCCAGGTAAGCTACTGCAGTCGCTCCTGCTAAGCTCTGTAAATGATAGACGCTGGAAGTAGAAGGAGGAACCGCTTGCACCGCCTCTGTACGGCTGGCATTAGATTCTATGAATTTATTGAAATCAGTACAAATCAAACTATTGATATCTGTTGTTTCTACTTGCACCATTCCATTGGCATCCGTGTAAAAACGATATGCTTTTTTCAATGCGGGAATAAGCAATAGTCCTTCTAGTTTTCCATCGATGATGGTAAACATAAAATGCGATCCTGATATTCCTTTGATGTTACCGACAAGGGTTTCCGTATCGTTCACTTTGTAGCTTCTGTTCAATACAATGGGATACGTAGCATCGCTGGCTTCTATTTGAGGCTGTACGCCTCTTTGGGTTTTAGACGAGCTGAGTTGATTCTTAAAATCTTATACAGGTCCTAAGCTCTTTGTTTGTTGCGCAAAGGTTGCGGCCATTGTTGCAAGCAGCAAGGAAAGTATCAGAAAAGTTTTTCTAATACCAATCGATGGTGCATTCAGGAATTTCCTGAGTACAGGTTGTGTGGTAAATTTGTTCATAGCGGTTATTGTTTAGTTGGTTGTGTGGGCATACTCGTATATGCTTACTGTATATAGAGAATAACAAAGAGGCTATTACAGATAAACTTAAAAAAATTAAAACTGAGCAAATTGTTCAACCATGTATGGTGGGTAGTTGCTTGCCCAGCTATTCTTGAAAGAGGTTCAGGAATTTCAGCTGTGCTATCATGTCATCGATTTTGAATGATGATAGGTTGAATTAATTTTTAAGTTATTTCACTTTTTATTCCCGATAAACTTAAAATTCAAGTATTTTTAGCTGTTTAACTTCATAAATCAAATCCGCTTAATTTCGGTATACCTATGCGTTTGTTCTATAAACTTAGCCTCTCCATTTTTTTTGTTTTTGTCTTGTTTGCCTGTCGTTCCAAGCATCCTGTAAAATCCAACGTCGACAAGAAGCAGGTTAAAGAAGTGGAGAAGAAAGATGATAAAGCTCAAGAAGGAGAACAAGATGCGGTTAAGAAAAAAGCAGATTACAAAAACTATACACTGGAGTTTAAGATTGGTCAAATGATCATGATGGGAATCAATGATCGTAAACTGATAGAAGAAAAGGATGAATTGCGACAAGAGATCATCACCGGTAAAACAGGTGGAATCATTTACTTTGAAAAAAACATCAGTCCTACGTATTCCAAAGAGATGCTGAAGAAAATGAGCATGGATCTTCAGGCTTTAGCGAAGGTGCCTTTGTTCATCAGTATTGACGAGGAAGGCGGTAAGGTTCATCGATTGAAAGAAAAATATGGAATGATCAGGATGCCTTCTGCAGAATACCTTGGTAAACTGAATGACATTGACTCTACTATTTATTATAACAGACAATTAGCTTCCCTGATGTCGGAAGTGGGCATCAACCTGAACTTCGCTCCGGATGTGGATCTGGCGTTGAATGTCAACAATCCTGTGATAGCGAAAGTGGGAAGAAGTTTTGGCGCTGATCCGACTTTGGTTTCTGATCAGGCGTTAGCTTGTATTAAGGCACATCATGCATACAATGTAAAAACAGTCATCAAGCATTTCCCCGGACATGGTAGTTCTGCTACGGATTCGCATTATGGCATTACAGATATTACAAAACAATGGCAGTTTATAGAATTGTTGCCTTACAAAGAGATCATTCAATCCGGCTCCTGCGATGCCATCATGACGGCACACATTGTCAATTGCAGGTTGGACACGACTTGTTTGCCTGCTACACTTTCAAAAGTGGTGATGACCGATATCCTAAGAGGCGTACTGGGTTTCGACGGTGTGATTTTTTCGGACGATATGCAAATGCATGCGATCAGTAAAAATTACGGATTGGAAAATGCCATCAAATTATCCATACTTGCCGGTGTAGATGTATTGGTATTTGGTAACAATGTCAATCAATCATACCGTACGACGTCTACAGAAGTACACGCCATACTTTTGAAGTTAGTCAGATCGGGTGAGATCAGCGAAGAAAGAATCAATGAATCGTTTCAACGCATCATGGAGTTGAAGGAGAAAAAATTTGAATAGAGTAATGATCAGATTGGGTTACCCTAAATCCCTAAAGGGGACTTTACTTTGTTGAATATTTTAAACCGAAGAACATAAATGAGTCCCCTTTAGGGGATTTAGGGTAAGACAGATGATGTAACAAAAAATTAGTGGTAGAATAAAAGATTTTTTTCTGATTTATTTCACCTCTAATCGATACAAAGTCCTCGTTAAATCAGCATCCTGGTATTCAATGGTCGCTGTTTTTTCAGCAATCGTAATTACTTTGTAAGTCCTGCTCCATTCTCCGGTTTTGCTTTTGCAATTGATTTTTCCTTCTAAGGTTGAAGTCCAATTGCCTAAATATTCTTTTCCATTTTCTATAATGAAAAAGGTCATGTCTTTATTGAGAACAAGTTTATCGTTCAACTGCTCTACCTTTGGTTCTTCTTCAACACCAAAAGTTTCATACTTGACAATTTTCCATTCTTTTCCTGCAAGATCATTTTTGATTTGGCCTGTAGTGATCTGAGCTTTCAGTGTATAACAGCAGAGGACGAGCAAAAGGGATACTATTGTTTTCATAGAGTCGTAGAACAATCAGAGTACTTGCGCACTAGAAGATGGTCTTTTTGCTTTGATTTTCAAATAAGAAATCTCTTAATTTTGGAAAAACAGCGTACAGACAAAAAAACAGGCATAATGCCTTAAGCTAGTGTTGTAGAAAAGATAAGAGTTGTTTAACGGGCTTTCAGAAACTTCAATGTTTCTATTCTTCCAGAAGTGGTATAAACACTTAGAAAATAAACACCTGGTTTTAATGTCGCCGTTTCTATTTTGATTGGATGAGTATTGTTGGCAGGCACGTTGATCGTGCTCACTTGGTTTCCAATCAAATCAAATACACGAATAGATGAAGGTGTTGCATTGTCCGCTTCAAAAAATAGTTCTATATAATCGTCAGCCGGGTTAGGGGCAACCCGAAATGCCGGCTTATTATCCTGAGCAAATACTCCGGTAGCCAGTAGCATAAACAGTAGAAACGCTATGTAACGATTTAAAGCTTTCATTATTACAAATATAACGGTTTGTGTTGATAAAAAGATTCCGATTTTAAAAAAAAAGACGGGCATATTACCATTCAGGAGTCAGGTCTTTTTTCATAAATTATTCGTTTTTTAGGCCAATTCGCCTTAAAAATTGCTATAAATCTATGATATTGGCATAGAAATGAACGTTTTTAAGGTATTTCTTCTTATATCAGTAAATCAATGTTTTGTTGAGTATAGGATAAATGGCTTATAAAGTCATAAACAACAACGGTGCCAGTAAAAAAATCGGGTAGAGCCTTAAAATATAAAATGTGCTTATCCGTCTAAGGACTGTCAGAAAGACCTGAAAAAAGAGGGTAGATGTCACCATTCAAAAAGCTACGTAAGAAAGTCAAGCAAACCATTAGTCAGTGGGTCTATAACCTTACGGATTGGAGGTTGAATAAAAGTGTAGCCATTGCTGACAATACCTTGGTGATTGTAAAGAATGATTTCATTGGGGACTATATTTTATTTAGAAATTTTTTGCCCTACATCAAACAAAGTGAAAAATACAAAAACTATAAAATAATACTCATCGGTAATATTACCTGGAAGAACCTGGCAGAAACATTGGATGCTGAATATTACGATGAAATGATTTGGGTTTCTTTTGATAAATTATTCAAAGACCTCGGCTACAGATCCCGTACCATCAAAAGCATTTTGTCCAGAGGATTTAATACGCTTTTTTATCCCGTCTATTCAGGAGATCCTTATACAGAATTGTTTTTCATATCTAAAATAAAAGCAAGAGAAAAAATTAAATTTTCTCCGTCTTCTTTGGAAGCCTTGAAAGGCATTGAACCTTTTAATGTATTGATTCATACTCGTCATCCGGACTTGTTTGAAATTTACCGTTACAAAGAAATGTTTGAAGTCTTTTTAGAAACGTCTATTGAGAAGTTTCAATGGAGACCGTTGTCTTCCGATTCTTATACTTACCAAAGCGTTCCGGAAAAACGGTATGTCGTTTTCTTCCCTGGGTCCAGTGCGCATTTGAAAAGATGGCATCCGTCAAATTTTGTGCAAGTCGCGAATTACCTGATCAAACAGTATAACTATACTGTTGTATTGGCAGGTAGTAAGAAAGACAATAGGCATGCAGATGCTATCCTCTCCGGAGTGGAAGAACAGTTTCAAAAACAAATCATTGATCTCACAGGAAAAACATCATTGCTTGATTTGGCCAATTTGATCAAGCAATCAGAATTATTGTTAACCAATGATTCTGCTTCTATCCACATGGCTGCAGTCTTGGACAAAGAAGCTGTTTGCGTTTTCATGGGTGAGAATTATGGTCGCTTTGCACCTTATCCAAAAGAAGTTTACAACAAAGGTAAATTTATATGTCCTCCGGATGTGAATCTGCTGGTAAAGGATAAGGAAGAAACGAATACGTTTTTATCTTTGGATTATAATCCTGACATCAACGCGATCACACCGCAAGTGGTCATTGGTGCGGTAGAAGAACTATTGAGGGAAAAACAACAGGTGACTGTTGAATAAAAGAGTTGTATGAAAATCAATGGGCCACCGGGGGCATTTTATATTACTCCTGATCATCAAAGAGCTCATCTGCATCAAACCCTTCCTTACTATCTTCATCAGGAAACATCATGTCATTATTGGCGTCTTCTTCTTCGGCTGCGATTATATCTGAATCAACAGTTTCTTCGTTTTCTGTATCGATCACTTCATATTTAGTATACGTTGATAGATTGTCACTGGCAAAGTATTTTGCATCGAGTTCGTCATCAAAGTATTGTTCATGTTTTAGTCCTTCTTCCGGATTGCTGCCTCTGTAAAAATATCTCATGTCAAATAGGGGTTTGGTCTAAAAGTAGACTATTTCCTTTAAAGAAAAGTGTGCACCGTCATGATATATAGGAAACTGTTATTATAGTGTCAAATTAATGCCGAATAACCGTTTTTAATTTTTGTAGACGATAACAACATGAGGTATTAAAGCCTGGAATCTCTATGCAGTTAGAAAATCACCATAAAAAAAGGGTACAAGAAATTATCTTGTACCCTTTTGTTTTTTTCTCGTATTTTTATTCCGTTTTCATTATTTTTCTACTTGTCACTCCGCCGTTTGTAGTGTACTTCACAATGTACAAACCTGCTTTCAATGAGGAAGCGTCAAATGTAAATTGATGCGTACCGGCAATCAGGTAGCCTTCTGATAGTGTTTGTACCAACTGACCTGTTTGATCGTATACTTTTACAGAAGCTTCACCTGCTTCACCCACTTCTACTTCAATCGTTGTTTGAGAGATAAAAGGGTTTGGAGAGTTGAATACTGTTTTTTCATTTACCGTTGCATCGTCTGCTGTTCTTGCAGATCCGCATGAACCTACCAATGTCCAGGCATCAGACCAATATGCGCCAGTTCCGGGAGCGTAAGCCCAAGCCGCACCGTTGCACCAACCTGAATAGGGGAAAGGTTTACATTGGTATTGGTTGTTTACATTTTTCACTTTACTTCCTGCTATGTATCCATTATTCTCTACATACTGTGCGATAGAAGAACAAACGTTAGTCACTACTGTATTTACCGTAATGCTTACTGCAGAGGATGTAGTCGTTGCACCGCTGTTATCTGTAGCTTTTGCTGAGATGCTGTATGTTCCTGCAGCGACATTGCTCCAATTGTAACTGAATGGAGAAGAATTATCAGAATACAAAAGTGTGGTACCATTGTAGAAATCCACTTTACTTATTGTTCCATCTGCGTCAGATGCAGTGGCTGCAATGGCAATCGTTGCAGGTGCATTGACTGAAGAACCGTTAGATGGAGAAGTCAGACTAACTGTTGGAGCTTGGTTAGGCACTGTAATCGTAGTGACAATAATGCTCACTATAGAAGAGGTTGTTATTGCACCAGAGTTGTCCGTTGCTTTTGTTGAGATGCTGTATGTTCCCGAAGCAACGTTAGTCCAATTGTAGCTGTATGGAGAAGAGTTGTCGGTTCCTAATAACGTAGTGCCGTTATAGAAATCCACTTTACTTACTGTGCCATCTGCGTCTGCTGCATTCGCGTTGATCGTGATGTTTGCAGGAGCATTGAATGAAGCACCGCTTACGGGAGATGTGATGCTAACTGTAGGCGCTACATTTGGATTGCTGCTGACAGCAGTAAATGTAATTTTGTCGACGTTAAAATCAGTGCTTGTTGCAAACAACCTCAATACTTTTTGTCCTTCCGTTAATACTACATTGTTCACAGTAGAAAGTTGGAAGGTTGCCCACGCACCTGTATTAGGAACAGTGAAGGTAGCGATGGTTGTACCATCCAATTCCAAACGGAATGTTTTACCCGCTGCAATAGCTGCTACATTGGCATCAATCTTATACGTACCGGCAGTAACGTTTACGGTATATTCGATCCACTCATTCGTTACAATGTAACCTACATCGTAACCCGTTCCGAAAGGCTCCACGTCTACAGCTTCTGTAGTTCTGAATGAACCTCCCTGGTTTGCAGTAGTTGTTTCATTATAGGCAATACCTTGTCCGCCCAAGTCATATTTTTCCGCTTCGATGACTCCCGGTATCGTTTGAGGAGTTCCACCATAAGGAGATTGTGTCACTACCACCGGATTCACTGTAACGGTTACAGAAGAGGAAGTAGTTGTTGCGTTAAGATTATCTGTTGCTTTAGCCGTGATGGTATAAGAACCTGCAGCGACGTTTGTCCAGCTGAAGCTGTAGGGCGAAGAGTTGTCAGTTCCTAATAACGTAGTACCGTTATAGAAATCCACTTTACTGACTGTACCGTCTGCATCTGTAGCATTCGCATTGATGGTAATGCTTGCAGGAGCTGTGAATGAAGCACCGTTAGCAGGCGAAGTGATACTTACTGTCGGTGCCTGGTTTGGCACTGTCACGGTTGTTACAGTCACAGTCACCACAGCAGAAGTGGTAGTAGCATTTGAATTGTCTGTTGCTTTGGCTGTGATGTTGTAAGTTCCTGCTGCTACACCTGTCCAGCTGTAGCTGTAGGGCGAAGAGTTGTCAGTTCCTAATAACGTAGTACCGTTATAGAAATCCACTTTACTGACTGTACCGTCTGCATCTGCAGCATTCGCATTGATGGTAATGCTTGCCGGCGCATTGAATGATGCGTTGTTAGCAGGTGATGTGATGCTTACTGTTGGCAATTGGTTCACAGGTGCTGAACCACCAGGTATCCACCAGTTACCGGAAACAAACAACATACACAAAGCATTATAGGTATCTTCGTAATAATCGTCTTTAGATCCTTTCATATAAGCCCAACCATCGTTTAACCATTTTTGATTGCTGGCATCAATGACAGAAGCGGCAATCATGGGAGAGATGAAACATCCGGATTCATAATCACTACCGGATAAAGCTGTTCCGTTCAATTTATATCCTGCAGCAAACTTTGTAGGATTTTCTCCTGTTTTGCTTCTTGCCCAAGAAACCATTTTACTTAAATAAGGCTTAGGGTTTGTTGTACCATAATGTGCGAAGTCCATGACAAGACGCAAAGGCACACGGCAAGCGTTATAAGAATAATCACCTGTTGTACTTCCTTCATCGGCCTGAGGTTGTCCCGGAGGCGCTGGTTGTGCCGGATCATACATGATGAAGTCGGAAATCAAACCGGTGTTTTGAGAATAATTGGTATAGATTCTTTCATACACAGTGTATAAGTTGGCTGCCAATTGATCCCAAATCACATCGTTGGTATGTGCCTTGAAAGCTCTCATGTGATCAAACATCCAGTCAGAAGGTCTTGAACTCAAATGGTCACTTGTAGCATCATCCGCCAATCCCAGGCGCAGTGTGCTGTAGACATAACTGGCTTTCAAACCATTTGTTATCATTTTTTGCGCAGCGGCTAAATAATTGATAGTACCAGTTGATCCCCATTGGTAATGCGCAAGCAAGAGTGAATAGGCGATGTCCATGTCACCGTCAGTTGCTGAACCCAGTCTGGCATTGTGTTCGTCTGCGAACACCTGCCATTGCATCAGGTTATTATTATTGGCACTTCTGTGCGTATCGTACATGCCATATAAACCATCGTAATAGGTTTTGGCATTCGCATCTGCTCCTGCCATCAAGGCGGTGATCACCATTCCGTATCCATGAGCTTCGGATTGTGTGACTGCACTGCTGCTTCCTCCGGTGCTTCCGGCTGCAATGTAATAGTGACTTGAATTGGCAGTCGATTGTTTCAAGTATTTACCTTTCCAGTAATTGTAGTAGTTCAATACATCCGAATTTAATGTAGCCTGTGTTACATTCGGCTTGATGCAACCGGCATAAGTCAGTTGCTGTGGAAAGGGTTTGTTTTGTGCAAAAACGGCAATGGTATTTGCTAAAGCCAGGAAGGCGATGGCAAATATAATTTGTCCTTTTTTCATCATAATGTTTGTTTTAGTTTAAAATGATTTAAAAAACGGAAGGCGAATAATGTTGCTGGTTGAAAGAAACAAAGTTTCCTGCCGTTGGCTTTTTTCAGCATCTGCTGGAAACAGATGAGCTGCTGAATTGGCTTCAACAATAATACAAACAGCCAGCTGCGTAGTGAACAATTGTAGGGAGACAAATGAAGGACAATGCCTTAGTCCGTACATGGACATAATAAGGACAAATGTTTAAAAATGTGGTTTCCGTGTAAATTGAGAAGATTAGTAAAAAGGGCTTCGGAAATTTGCGTTAGGGATTGAGCTCCCGAAGTCTCGGGATCTGAGCTCTCCCGACAAGAAGAATGGATTTTAATCTGGTATTATAAGTCGGGAAGCGAGTGGCGAAAGCCCGGCCCGAAGGGAACGCCCTGAATAAAAAGATTCTGCTTATTGCAAAGATTATTAAAACACTTATTTTTTATAAACTACAATACCAAATTTAAACTAAAACCAGTGCTATTTAAAAATTCAATATATAGTCGACCAGCTTATTGTCGCTATCAATATCCAGTTTTTCCTTTAGTCTATACCTTCTTTTTTCAACGGCTGCTACTGAAATATTCATATGGGCGGCTATTTCTTTATTGGATTTATTCATCCGGATATAAGCGCAAAGCAACAACCAGCTTTGATCCAGCTTAGGGTGTTTTTCTCTGAGTCGTTGTAAAAAATTGTGGTGTACGTGATCAAAATGTACCTGGAAGTTTGACCAGTTATCGTCAAAATCAAAATGCTGATCAATGGTTTTGACGACCTCTTTAAATAACTTAGGATTGACCTGCACCGTCTCGTTATCGACATCTTTGAATTTTTCTTTCAGGTAAACGAGGAATTCCGTTTTTTGATTGAGCATCGTTGCCATGGATGCTAACTCATTATTTTTTTGGATGACATTTTCTTCCAGCTGCTGATTGCGTACCGCGATCAATTCTTTTTCCTTTCTTAAAATTTCAGTAACATGTTCCTGCTCCATGAGTGCAAGGGCTGCATTTTTTTGTTTTTCCAGGTATTCTTTTTGTCTTTTGAAACGGTATAAAATATATTTTCCTACAAGAACCAGCAACCCGGCTATTGTCAAGGCATACAAGAGGTAGGCAAAAACGGATCTATACCAGGGAGGAAGTATACGGAAAGTATAAATGCTTTCTTCACCGGTAACGCCGTAAATATTTCTTGCTCTTACATAAAAAGAATATTCACCTTCCGACAAATTGGATAGAACAATTTGAGTATTGTTGGTCCAGCCTGACCAGTTTTTTGTTGTTGAACCCGACGGTGTTAGCGCATATTGGTAAATGATTTTTTCTGCGCCTTCATAAAACAAAGCAGAAAAACTGATGCGTAAGGAATTTAAATTATAATCCCATTCACTTACATTTTGTTGTACCAGCGTGGAGGCACCATTGATTTGCGTAAAGTTGCCGCCAAACAACAAACTGTCGTTTTGAAAGTTGGCTTCTACTTGTCTTACGAGTACATGAAAGGGTGCGGTCTTTTTACTTTTATAGTTGGTATTAAATAATACAAAACCTTCCTGTGAACCAATGATGGATAGGCCTTGTCCAAGGGGCATAACGAATTCATAACTGCCCACCAGGCTACCGCTGAGTTTGTGTAAAATGTTATGTTCCGTTTTGTATTCTTTATCCGATACTTTTCTATACAGGTATAAATCACTTTCCGGAAAGAGCCAAATGTTGCCGTCTTCGTATTGTGTTATTTTGTTGATGTAACGGTCTTTTCCGAATATACCTTCCAGCTCCTGGTCTTTAACCATTTTTTTCTCTGATGCATCAAGGCGGTAGACACCTTTCTGCGATGCAAAAACGACGTGATGGTTTACCATAGAAACATCCAGAAAAAAATCAGGAGCAAATCCATTGGAGGCATTGTAGTTTTCTGCTGAAGTGATGTGTTGTAAATCATCGGAAATTTGAATGCGATAGATGCCTTTGTTTCCGTGGCATACCCAGATCGTACCATTATTATCCTCTACAAAAACACGACAAGATTCATTAAATCCTCCCAAGGTACGAAGGTATTTCCAGGTGTTATTTTGAAATTGATACAATTCAAAACCGGTATATGTTCCTTTAAGTGCATAGCCTGGTTTTGAAGTTAACGCTAAAAATTTCCAGTTGTCATCATCGCTGTAAACGCCTGGAATCCTGGTGGCCTGATCTCCCTTAATCTGATACAATAGACTGGTCTGACAGCACATTAAAGTGTTGTTGGCAATGGACAAGTTCCAAATTTGTCCTTCAATTCCTTTGACAGGTTTGAACGTGCTTTTTACAAATCGGTTATTCCAGTCTGTATAAAATAATCCCTGGGAAGTACCTAAGTATAATTTATTTTCAAACAGCACCGAAGAGTAACCCATACCCGGCACGCCTGAGGAATAACCGATGAATGAAAAAGGGCTATTGATTTCTAAATAGGCAATGCCATTGTCCAATGCCAGCCAAAGATCGCCATAGCTGTCGAGGTAAGCATAATGAATATCATTGCTTTGTAATCCATTTTGGATGTTGATGTTTTTGAGTACATCCCCCTGTGCGTTGACAATGTAGAATCCATTGTCCCGCGTAGCAATCAACAGGTTTTGATCTGCCAGTTCAATGCAATGACTGATGGCGTGAGAGGAGAGGAGGGAAGAAATATTTCCGGGAAATGTTTTGATACTGTTACCATCAAACAAATTGATTTTGTTGTGTTCAACGACAAGCAAACTGTTGTTGCCCTGTGGAAGAAGGGCTTTAATGTCTGCGTCTTTCAAGAGTTGTCCGCCATGGACTAAGGCGAGCTTGTCGTTTTTTAAGCTTAGCAAACCTGTTCCCTGCTCTTGCACATAAAGCGTACCGGCTATTTTTTTAGCATAAGTAAAACGGCCTTTGGGAGACACGGGAGAAATGCTGTGAAATTGTCCGTTGCGGTAAACAAATATTTTGGAAGCAGAAAAAAAGAAAATGGTATGGTCTTCTGCAATGACTTCCCAGAAACTTTCAGGTGTTTTTTCCTTTGCCGGGATTTTATCGTACAGCGATTGATACCTGCTCGTGCCGGACGAATCGTAACTCAGGTAGCCCAATTCGTTGTCGCAGCCAATGTATAATTTTCCTTCTTTATCCTGAGCCATGGCATAACCGCTGGTACCATTGGTCAGGTGTGTACTTTGCCAGTAATTGCCGTCGTATTCCATGATGCCGTATTCATTGCCGAAATGCATGATTCCCCTTTGATCCTGCATGATGTAGAAATTGCGAGGATGCATTTCATACATTTTTGCCGAGTAATTCTTAATGGTATAAATACCTAATGCATTCGATGTTTGCGCTTGCAATCCAACGGAAAACAGGAGAAAAAGAAAGACAAAGAATGAAAATCTCATAGCGGAGAATACGTATAGCTTTTCTCCAAATTAAGTAAAATGCCTGTGTTATACAACAACGGATTTATAAAAACAAAAGCCCAAGGTCTTTTGTAAGACGATGGGCTTTCAATAAAAGTCTACCTGTTTTATTTAAGGGAATATGACACCATGGTATTTTGTAACGTCTACGAGAGGTATGCCGGAACCATATTGGGCATTGATAGAACGAATGAATTCGTTAGCCAGTAAAGCATTGCCTAATGGAGTAAGGTGTACACCGTCTAAAGAAAATGCGCCTCCGGAAACAAATGCCGTACTGACATCAATCCCATCAAATGTCAAACCTGTAATGGCTGATTTTAGGAAAGCGTTAGCATCAACGAAAGCCAGTCCTTTCAGGTCTGCAACAGCTTTCAATTTGGTATTGTAAGCGTCAGTTGCTGTTTTGATCGCGTCAGCTTCTGTTGCCGTTAATACATATTGAGTAGCCATTGGCGTTGCTGAACCCAATCCTGCGCATTTGATGCTGTTTTGAGGAGTGGTTAGCAAAATGAATTCACCTTCTACCGCATTTCTTTTGCCACCTGTTGCTGAAGCGTCAGCAATTAAGAATCCATTAGCACCTGCGTGAAACGTTGCGTCCGAGCCGCTGTGCAAAGCATTTAAATTGGCAGCCGTTGTCGCGTCTATCACTAAACCATTATAAGGTATAGTTGTGAAATAAGGAAGAGAAGTTATGTCCGGAACATTGGCTATCACTCCTTGTGGACTTACTCCTACCAAAGCATTTATTATTCCATCGATACT
Organism: Chitinophagaceae bacterium; assembly: GCA_028288405.1. GTDB lineage: Bacteria > Bacteroidota > Bacteroidia > Cytophagales > Cytophagaceae > JACMQM01. The sequence goes on along the minus strand of JAQBNS010000089.1, from coordinate 19,056 downwards.
GGCGTTAAATGTTCCGGTAGGTGTGATGGCATCTTGCGCACCGCCACTGAGAGCGTACAACAGTACATCGTTGTTTCCTATAAACAAACTAAAGAAAGTGGGGTTGCGGGCTAAAGCATCCGTTAACATAGAAGATGCCACGGGATCTGCCGCCATGCGTGTGAAGAATGGATTGTAATTGCCAGCTCCATTAGCTGTATTTCCATATCCTGCAAAAGGAACATGAAATGATTTCGCACCCGGAACGCCAAAGCTATTAAAAGGACCTTGTGCGGCATATACTGAAGCGAATATTGTCGCATCTCCGCTGCCTGCTACCGGCTGAGGAGTGAGGTAAGTTCCCTGGCAAGCATCTGTAATGGTTGTCAAGGCATACCGCGCGTTTCCTGAGGAACCAATACCCACTGAGTTTGGATCTATGTAAGGAATTTTAAATGTTCCTCCTCCGGCTAATTGAAATTGCTCCGCTAATAATTTAGCATAAGAGTTTTCCTGACCTTTGCGGTATAATGCATTGTCTGCATAACCGGCTGTAATGGAATTTCCAATGGCCACATAAGTAGTCAGATCAAGACTCCCTTTGTCTGCTGATGGCGTTTCTAGTTTGGGTTTGCAGGCAACGACTACGCTGATGCAGATGGCTATATATAACGTTCTAGTGAATATCTTTTTCATGGTGCTCAATGTTAGAAGTTATAAGTAAGAGAAATACCAGGAATGGCAATGTATGTTTTATAACTACCGCTGAAGTTACTTTCTTTATTGGTGTCTGTACGTTTTGCGTAATCTTCAAAGGTAAACGAAGCATCTACCGTTAATTTATCAGCAAATTTATATCCTATACCTGCTGTATAACTGATTTTATTGGCATCCGGTACTTCCGGTGTCACATAACCATCTTGCACGGGAGTCAGTTGGTAAGCAATACCCGCACGTACTCTTAGGTTTTCTTTTACGCTGTATTGACCACCCAATCTGAATGCATACGTGTCTTTGTAATTACGCACGGATTTGGTGTCTTGTAAGGAAGAGGTATTGTTCTCATAATCGAATGCCAACTCTTTATAGGCTGACCAACCGATGAAGTTCACATCTGCAGTGATCAATAATTTTTCAATGGGCGTTACGCCTACTCCTATGCTGATGACTTGAGGCAAAGGTAAAGAAGAAGTGAACGGACCGCTTGGGAAACTGGAGGATAAAGAACCCGGCACTGTAAATTCTGCATTGCCATTGTTTACTTTCATGTTCACTTGTGAACGGTAAGTAATACCAATGGATAGTTTTTCTATTGGTTTCAAATAAATTCCCGCATTGAAACCTATACCGCTGGCATTGCCTGTTAATTTAGCAGAACTGTAATTTCCATTTCCATCTACGATAGGAAGATCTCTTCTTAAATCAATTTTCCCGATACCATAAACGAAGCCGGCCCCGATTCCGATCTTGTCGCTGATTTTATAACTGACTGTGGGTTGTATGAATACAGAAAACAATTGTAGCTTGGTCAACTGAAAACGTCCTGCCCATCCGTCTTCCCATTTGATGGTGCTTCCGAAAGGCGTATAGACACCGAGGCCAAATTTAAATTTACTTTCTTCCCGGCCAAATACAGCATAGCCGGTAAAGGGTGTGCTGACAGGAGAGTTTGTCCTGTTTTGGGTTTGACTGCTAGAAGACTCGAAAGTGGAGTTGGCAATAGTAGGACTGATTCCTAAACTCACGCCATTTTTTTCTAAGTGGGAAACAGCACCCGGATTAAAAAATACACTGGCTTCGTCTAAGGCTACACCAGTTCCTGTTCCTCCCATACTCTGCTGCTTTTGTCCCTGCAAGTTCACCTGGAACCCTTGTGCCTGGGCGAGAAAGGGGGATAGAAAGATAAGAATGATCAATAGTTTTTTCATAGCTGGATTTACGGTGAATGGTTAATCACTATTTTAATATACTATTCTTATTTGAAAATTCTATTCAGCGAGAAATAAAGTCTTGGTAATTGTGGAGATTATATTAAACGTTTAAACGTTGACTAATGCGGGAGGAGGCTTTTATTTAGAAGATAAAAAACCGGAATTATTTGGCTTCACTTGTTGAGCGGAGTAAGCTTGGTTATTTTCGACCGGTTCTTTTTTTGACGAAGGCAGGATGGTTTCAGTAGTATAACTGTCTATCATCAGCAAAAAGAAACAGCCGTAAAAGAAGAAACAACTTATAAAGGCAAAGGGCAGTAAATATTTTTTCATACATTCTATTCAATCTATCATAGGTAGGACAAGGATCGGACCTGTTTTTATGAAATGAATAAATAGAAGGGAATCAGCTAAAAAGGAAAGATGCTCTTTGTAATCGGTAAAATGGAATACCCTTACTGCGTAAATATATCCCCGATTGTAAGGCAAAAAAAAAGGGATAACCTAATGGCTATCCCTTCTCTGTTCAGTGTTTATTTATTGTGTGCGGATTATTTTTTTCGTGATGCTTGTACCGGCTGTCGTGTATTTCACGATGTATAAATCAGCAGGTAAATCAGATCCATCTACGGCAAATTCATAAGTACCGGCATTAAGATGTTCATCCGTTACTGTTTTTACTAAAAGGCCGGCTTTGTTGTAAATGGCTACAGATACATTTCCGGATTCTGTTACAACCACTGTCAGATTGGTAGAAGAGGAGAATGGATTTGGAGCGTTGGTCAATAAAGATTCATTTACTTCGGCTGTGTTTTCTTCACGGCTTGAAGAACATGTACCTGTCAATGTCCATGCATCTGTCCAGTAAGAACCCACACCCGGAGCATAAGCCCATGCAGATCCATTGCACCATCCTGAGTAAGGATAAGGTTTGCACTGGTATTGCTTGCCTGCGTTCTGAACTTTGTTACCTGCTGCATAACCACCATTTTCTTTGTATACCGGTAGCCCAGCGCAAGGATTGGTGACTACCACAGTATTTACTTTCACAGAAGCGGAAGAAGAAGTAGCTGTTGCTCCATTGTTATCTGTTGCTTTTGCTGAGATGGCGTAAGTGCCAGCGGCTACATTTGTCCATGTGTAAGAGTAAGGAGATGTATTATCTGTACCCAATAAAGTCGTTCCATTGTAGAAGTCTACTTTGCTGATGGTACCATCAGCATCTGCTGCGGTAGCTGTAATGGCAATACTTGCCGGAGCGTTTGCAGAAGAATTGTTTGCCGGGGCAGTCAATGTAACAGTGGGTGCCTGGTTTACCGGAGCAGCTACCACTACTACATTCACGACAGATGAAGTGCTGGTTGCATTTAAGTTGTCAGTTGCAACAGCGGTGATGCTGTATGAGCCGATTGCAACAGCTGTCCAGGAGTAAGAGTATGGAGATGTAACATCAGATCCCAACAACGTTGAACCATTGTAGAAGTCTACTTTGCTTACAGAACCATCCACATCTGCTGCGGTGGCGGTGATTGTAATGCTAGCCGGAGCGTTGAAAGAGGCGTTGTTCGTTGGCGCAGTAATCGCCACAGATGGAAGTTGATTCACTGGAGGTTCACCGGTTAATATTTTAACTTCCGTATAACTGTTCCAGGCGTTCACCGTATTTCCATGACCCAACACTCTTAGGTATTTTGCAGATTGAGTAGCAAATGTGAATGTTTCCAAAGCCAATGATGTTCCGCTGCTGCGAACATTAGTCAATGCATTGGTCCAGATCAAACCATCCTGAGACAGTTGAACATCAAAGATACTTTGACGAGCATTGCCAGAATAGAACGCAATTTGTACGCCACTGATATTTACTGCTGATCCCTGACAAAACTGTATCCATTGTCCATCACCGGTTGCAGACCATCTTGTGGCAACATTATTATCCAAAACGTTGGCGGGAATGTTTCCATCATCGCCACTTGCTGATACAGGAAGGCACACGGGAGGTGCGGGATTCACTGTAATGCTTACTGCTGCTGCTGTCACTGCTGCACCAGAGTTATCTGTTGCTTTAGCAGTAATAGAATAAGTACCCGCTGCAACATTTGTCCAGGCAAAACTGTAAGGAGAGGTAGCATCACTGGATAATAAAGTAGTACCGTTGTAAAAATCTACTTTGCTGATTGTGCCGTCTGTGTCTGCAGCTGTAGCATTGATAGTAACAGAAGCCGGAGCAGTAAAGGCGTCAGTTGATGCCGGTGAAGTTAAACTAACAGTCGGCAATACATTGTTTGCAGCTGCGCCGTATACTTCTACTTCAAAGATAGAATAACCATAAGCGGTTGTTCTGGCTGTACCGTAGATTCTCACATAGCGACCGGTGCCGGATAATCCGGTTTGGTCATTGGTAGTCGTAGTATTGCCTGTTACAGATTTGATCGAAGTCCAATCAGCCCCATTAGAAGAAAGTTGAATTTCATAAGCAGAAGCCATCGCAGTTTCCCATGAAATTTTCACACGGTTTACGGCATAGTTTGCACCTAAGTCAATAGACAACCATTGTGGATCTGCAAACAGAGAACTCCATCTTGTTTCATAACTGCCGTCTGTTGCGTTGCTTGCTACTGTGGAGGTTGTCGTGCTTGCTTCTGTTGAAGATACGGTTACTGTTTTTCCTTTGGCTAAGTTATCAGGTACAGGAGTTACAGGAGGGACAGTCGTATTCAAACGATCTGCCAATTGCTTTTCGTAAAGAGAAGGAATGCCTGCAATGAAATTTCCATTAGACTGATTGATACAAGGACTTCCAGTGTATTGATCACCTTTATCCGTTACCGTTCCTTTGCAACCGATTGTCCAGTTCATGTGGTTGGGAGGACTTTGTACAATGAACTTAGCGCTGGTGCAATTCCAGAACATGATTTGAGAGCCGGACCATCCATGACCTGTACCGTATCCCAATCTGTTTTGTGCATCCATTAACGAGTTGCTTGTTAATACGTCAAACAAAACTCCAGTTGCCCAACGGTGGTGAGGGCCGATGTCTGCTTGTTGATTAGTAGCTGTAGAATTTACGAATACGTTTGGACCGGCAGTTTGTGCGCCTGTTACATAATCGTGACGACCACTTCTCGTGGTACAGTTTTTTACTAAGTTTCTTTGTCCTGTAATGTTAAAAGAATATTTTCTTCCACCGATAGTCTGTGAAATAGGATCTAAGTTTTTAGAATTTAACACAGAGATGAAAGCAGCACTTTCATTCACAGTAACTGCCGAGTAACCGAAGTGATGTACTTCGACATTGTTTACCCAACCGTTTTTAGAGTTGCTGAATGATACAGCATTCCAGCCGTGGGCTTCATCATTTGCATTGGTATATTTAGAGTCGATATACATGTTTTCAACTGCAGCGTTTTCAATTTTACCAGACCAGGTATATTTCATTAGAAAACCTTGAGCATATTTAGAATCGATAACATCCATGTTGGGAGCATCTAATGTGATGCTGTTACCATTTACGGCTACTACTTTTCTGATGTAATTGATTGTGTACTCAGCCGGTGTCCAGTCTGTGTTACAGCCACCATCGTCGCATGGGATCTGGCTTAATACATCCATTCCTAACATGTGTATCCACGCCTGGTTTGGTTTTCTTTGCAACATGACATCGTCTCCTGTTACAAAACCATGACCTGCAGGAAGAGTAAATGTTTTGGTACCCACGGCAATGTAGCTACCTTGCAATTGTTTGCTGGTTGAGGTATTGGCAGAAGCGCCACCGGTTCCTGTGATGCTGATCAAGTTGTATTGAGAAGTTTTGGTAGCCATCAAGATGGTTGAGTTACCTTCTCCACGCAGGACAACACCACTGCTTCTGATGTATACGGTGTTGTTGATGTTGTACGTTCCGGCTTTCAATAACAGAGCACCTCTTATGCCATTGGCATCCATTGGTAAAGCGGCTACGGCATTGATCGCATTTTGAATGTTGGCAGTATTATCGCCGGAGACGGCTGATATGGTTTTTACTACGGGTACAGAAGGAATAGGAGCTTCCCCGTTTTTATATCCCACCGCACTATAATCCGGAACAACGTTCCCTTTAGCATCGGGGGTGTATTTTAATTTTCCGTCTGGTCCTATGGAGACCAAACTGGAAGTACCTGTCTGCGCCATGGCCTGCATACTCCAGAGGCAAAGACAGATAAAAATAATGGACAGTTTTTTCATAAGAATAATTTGTTTAGAAATAAGGCGAACATGGAGGAGTTTTCCCCTTGCTTTAAGAAGACAAACCAACAAGAAAAAGGAAAACAGGTCTGGGTGAATTTTTTTTAAATGAGTTTTTTGGAATGGCTGAGCCCATTTTATGGAGCTTTCAGCATATAATGTAAAGTATGGGATTGTATTTTGTCCCTTAGGATAGAGGAAAGAAGAAAGAGAAACAGAGCGGAGAAAGAGTGTCTTTAGTATAATTAATAACATAGGAAAAAAAAGGGATGAAGCCAGCCGCTTCATCCCTAACCCCTAAAAAAATCTCCAGAAGGGATGTATCGTTTATTCTTTTATAATGAGTTTACTTTCTGCTTGAGTAGATGTCGTCAAGTGAAGGATATAAATTCCTTTTGCCAGAAATTCACCGACTTCAATACTGTTTGTCTGGCTTTCAATGCTACCACTGCACACCGTTTTACCTAATGCGTCAGTGATTGTAAATGCGGCCTGACTAAGTTCGGCAGAGAAGAGTAGGGTAAAGTAAGTCGAGCTTGGATTTGGTACTACAGTAAATAGTTCCTCATTTATAGTTGTGTTGTAGAGGTTAATGATACGACTGTAACTGCGTGTACCATCTCTATCGTATTGTGCTAACCGGTAATAGTTGATGCCTTGCAGAGGCTGTGTGTCGTAGAGTTCATAGGCATTGAGGGCTGCACTATTCAACGCTCCGGAAACTCTTCCAATGGTCGTAAAATGAATACCATCGCTGGAACGTTCTACATCGAAGTGGCTGTTATTTTTTTCTGAAGCGGTGCTCCAGTACAAACGGATATCATGTCCCTGATGCTTGCCATTAAATTCCACCAGTTCTACCGGCAAGGTACAGAGCACCGGAACGGCTGTTCGGTTTGAACAGGTTGTCGTGGTAGTAAAGTTTTGATAATCGTAAACCAGATTTGCAATTTCCAATTGACCAGCCGGAGCCGCACCAAGAGAGGCTTGAGCGCTAGAGAATAAAGTAGTGGCTCCAGCATTTCCATCGAGTTGCATGGTAGGTGAAGTCAATATTATTTTATATCCATTCCCTTTTGGCAGTGTTACATTTACGGGTATGGTAAAAACACCTCCTACACAAGAGGGCGTATAACTTCCGGTAAAGACGGTTGTTCCTGAACCATTCTGAATGACAACGGCGAGGGTACCGCTGCAGAATCCGGCTCTCGGTTTGATGTCAAAACTTTTTAGTACCAGAATATCCGTGAATACATTAATGGCCGGACTTGTATAACCACCCGATATGGCAATCGCACTCCATGTTAAAGCAGTAGCGGCCGGCCCTACGCTGCCCGATGCATTGGCACTCGCTGATGCGGCACTGGCTACTTCTACATAAACGTTACTTGGTTTTGATGCGTCGTTACCTACTGAATAGGTAACAGGTGTACCTACTCCTATGAGTTTACCTGTTGGTTTTGGTCCGTCGTACCATAAGTACAAAGGCTCATTAGGGTCTACGGCAGAGTTGTCCAGCACGAGATTAGGCGATGTACAACTCACAGAACCGGTAGCAGCCAAAGGAGATGAAATGGTAAAGGTCATTGTTTTTGTATAGGTTCTGGTGCAACTCACCACATCCAATTGTACCGTGTAGGTATTGTTGCTGGTAAAGCGAATGGTGGGACTGGGATCTGTATTCGTACCAACAGTAAAAGACCAACCGCTTGCCGGACTGACACTCCAGGTTTGCGAAGTGGCTGCTCCTGAAAAACTATAACTTAGTGGAATATCTGTGTTGACGCAATAAGCGCTGCTACCTGGAAAGGCTGTCAATGTAGAGGATACAAATGTTCTACTGAAAGTAGGTAAACCCAATAATGGGTAATAGGAATTGACTGACGCGATTTGTAATCCTGTGTTGTTATAATTTGCTTTGGTATATACACTATCAGGATCACTAATGACACCCAGGTAAGAATTAGTAGCGGTGTTTTCACTGGTCACATAAATTTTGCGATCGGGAGCTAATTGCAATTGTCCAAAGTTTCCAACGCCGTTTGGCGGAGGCGACCAGCCTGTTAAAGTAGAAACACCTGTACTCATCTTTAATTGATACAATTGTCCGCCCAATGTACCGTAATAGAGGTACGCATCATTTGGAGAAAATTCTAACCCGTAAGGATTGCTGATTCCTGTTTTGGAGTATTGTAAAGAAGTGACGGAACCTGAAGTATTATCAAAATTGAATACTTCTACTATACCGGCACCAAGGTTTGTCAATGCAATTTTGGTTTGACAGGTATTTACTTTCATGGAACTGATGTAATCCGAAGCGCCAATTACTGTTCCTACATTGCTTGTTACAGCCGTACTATTCACCACTCCGGCAGCACTGACATGGAAAGCGTAAAACGTATTGCTTCCTACACCGTGTGTTACCATCCAATATCCTCCTGATCCATCACCGAGTGCAGCGAGTTGCTCTGTGCTGACGGTAGAACCCAACAAGGGATTCACCGCACCTACTGCCAATGTTGATCCGGTCCGGGTCACTACATAATAGTTGTGTCCATAGGGTGTACCGTTAGGAGGATTGACATTCGCTGTGAAAATAAACCACTGATTAACATTGGCAGGGTTGGGCACGATCAACGCAGATTGAGCAGAAGAAAAATTTCCTTTCAATCCACTACCGCCTGGAACGACTGTGCCATTGGGATACCACACGGTGATACCATCTGTAGCAAAGATCAATTGTCCTGTTGCGGGATCGCTGATGGTTGCTGAACCTTCATAAGTAAAGATTGGAATAGTAGTGTTCAATACCGTAGGTGGTGTGGTATTGAAATCTAAACCGGCCTTGTTCCCAAACCACCAGGTGTTGGCTTCGTTTTGCGCGTAGCTCTTATGTTGCCCCAATGCTAAGCTAAAGCATAGAGTAAGGAAGTAAAGCGAAGAACGGTAATTGTTTTTTAGCGTGATCATGTTTTTATTGTTTTGTTTTTACCAGACGTATGCTTTGTGTATTGCTTGAAGTGATCAGCGTACAAATGAATACTCCGGCGGCAAGGTTTTGTCCTGCTTGCAGCTTGCCGTTGTTGACGGCAAGTAGTTCATCTGAAAGTACACGCCCGCTCAAATCAGAAAACAATACTCTTACAGTAGTTTCTTCATCGGAAGGGCAAGTGATTTCAACGTATGCTTCAAAGGGATTAGGATAGAAGATAAAGTCGGAAGAGGATTGACGGAGAGAAATGGTAGGACTATGAATGGAAGTACCGTTCAGGTCATATTGATTTAATCTATAATAAGCCAAACCCTTTTCATTCGTACGATCGGTATATTCGTAGTTTAAGAATGTATTGGAATTGTTATTCCCTTTTACCGATCCAATCACTGTAAATGATTTTCCATCGCTTGATTTTTCGATATCAAATCGTTCATTGCCTTGCTCTGTTGCAGTAGTCCAGCTTAATACATTAGAAGAACCATTGGCATATCCTGAAAATTTTTGCAATGTAACAGGCAACGTACAAGGATTGCCCGGAGCTACCCATGTTCCCCAGCTGCTATGTGTGTACTGGTAAATGCAATCCAGTAAGGAATAACAGGCAGGTGTTGTTCCTGCACATAGATTGTCTTGTGTGAGTTCCCAGATGAATATTCCTGCAGCACCTTGTGTGTGCACATAGTTAATTTTTGACTGCATGTTCGGGCATCCGCTTCCGCCGTTCCAATAGGTAGCGTTGTAGCGCGTATTGACATTGCCTATGCTATTGAAGGCTGTCCCTGAATTATCATAAAACCCTACGCCCATATTAATCTTGGCAGCAGGAATAGAAACAGCTGTGCGCCAATCATTGAATGATTTTGTAAAAAGATCATAATGCTGTTGACTGGAAAATTCACAGGCAGAACCACCAACGGGTCCATCGTAAGCCATGATGTTCATGAAGTCTACATAACCGACGGTAGCAGCATTGATATAATCGGTATGCGAATTTCCCCAGCATACTCTTGGAGAGGTGAGGTCTGTATAACCGCCACCTACAGCAATGCTGATTTCATAATGTCTGCAGCTGGAAGTTTTCAATGCGTCTATTTTAGTACGCATGGCGGAAAGCATGTTTTGATGGGCATTACGAGCAGAAGCCGTTTGTGGAAACTCCCAATCCAAATCCCATCCATCCAAATTATTAGTAGTAATGAAAGAGATGATATTGTTGCAAAAGGTATTCAGTACGGCAGGATTATTACCGATGTATTCGAGTCGGTCCGATAGATCCCAGTCAGAACCTGGCATTCCACCGGTAACAATAAAAATCTTAATGGAAGGATTTGTTGTTCTGGCTTTGGCGATCACGTCGTTGAAACTTGCTGTGGTAAACCAAACATCATTGTAACCCAAAACACCGGCACTTTGTCCGGTAGTTGTTCGGGTAGGATTGATCGAGAAGTAGTATAAGTGAGTCAGCTTAGCGTATTGTATAGTAGCGGCACTGGCTGCGGTATAGGCATAGTCGGGATAGTAGCCAATGATGCGTTGAGCATATAGTGTAGTGTGGGTATTCCATAAAAGGAATCCCAACAGGATGAACCATCGCTTATTGATCTTCTTGTTGTGTAGCATAAGAATACCTTTAATTGTATTTTTCTAACAAAACAGAATGTCTGGCTTATGGGGAGAATCGCTGGGAGAAAAGTTTTTTTCTTTCAGCGGCTCATTTTGGAGAGCCATTGTATGAAGATCAATTGTTCGTGCAGCGATTGCAATCGAATGAATTAAAAAATCACAAAAGGAATACTGGTTTTCAGTGTTTTACTGAAAGGAAATTGCGGATAAAAAAAGCAGGCAAAACGGATGTTTTAGTGAAAGGCAGCCCATTACCCCCTTCATAAATACCGGTTATTGCACTTAGTGGGCGAAAGGTATTTTTTTTCGAAAAATCAGGATTGAATGGAGATTAAGGCCAGTGCTGCCCATCCATCTTCTTCTGTTCCTTTGCGTGACGTTTTTGAATTTTTCCTTGATTCTAAAATCTTCTTACGGAAACTCCAACAGGTTTCTCTGCGCAAAGAGAGGATATCAGAAAGTTCATCTACTGTAAGTGAATTGTCTTTGAGACTTACCAGATAGACCATGTAGAATGCTTTCGTGATAGGAAAACGAAGGCGGTGAAATAAAGTATCAGTTGTAGGGGATTCGTCGTAGTTGCATTTGGTGCATCGACGACCAAAAGGTGTTTTACTTTTTCCGAAGGTACTATTGCTGCATTTTTTACATTGGTAACCGTCTTTCCATTTCAGTTCGGCCAGGTATTGCAAACAAGATCTTTCATCCGGAAACACACTGCTGAACTCATCAAACTTCACGTCTTTCAGCATGATGCGTGCTTTCTCGATTTCTTTGATTTCTGTTTGCAACTGGCGGTTGTCCAGATCCAACTTGATGTTCCATTGATTGGCCTGATCTGTCAGTTCTTTCAATTTAGTATTGGCCTCATTTAAGTCCTGGTTTTTTCTTTCTACTTCTTCCGTACGTTCTCTGACTTTTTCTTCCAGTTCACGGTTGACTTTCGTTCTTAACTTTTCATTTTCATGCAATTGTTCGATGATCTTCTGTTGAATAGCGTCTTTCTCTACTAAAGCTAATTCACGCTCTTCTTTGATGGTCTTAATTTTATCTCCGATGGCTACGGAGAATAAAATCATTTCGAGCACTACACCGATGTTGTAGCTGTACACAGCGACAATGGAATTGTTGATGAATCCGAAATAAGTCAGTATGCGAATGATAAATCCTAAGAAGAAAAAACTAAATGCCATGATAAAAAAACGAGCAGGTTTGAAACCGGTGTTGTAAATTTTTATGGCTACGCTGTATACAATCACAAAAGGAATAGCTGCCGCTACAATCAGATAGCCGATTTGCGTGGGTTTAAAAATAAGTATACCCACCAATAACATACAGGTCAATACAATCATGCCCTGAATGACTTTGTCTGTTTTAGGGCTATTGGTTTTGGTATTGAGGAACCATTTAGAATACAATAGAGTCCATACCACTAAACCAAAGTGTGCCAACAGTTGAATGATTTTATTCCATTCCGGATGAGTAGGCCAAAAATATTGAAAGCCTATTCCATCGTGGCACATACTGGCTAATGCAACACAAGCCGCATAGAAAACATAGTAGGCGTAATATTTTTCCTTGACAGTGGTATATAAAATTAAATTGTAAATGATCATGACCAGCATGATGCCATAAAACAAACCCAGCAACATGTACTCGGTCAAAGAATATTGAATAAAGCCTTCGTATGATTTGATCTCCGCGGAGAGTACCGTCGAGCTTCCTGGCTCAATGCGGGCATAGATGATTTGTGGTTGACTGAAAAGTGTGAGACTAAAATCAAGATTCTTATGAACGATTTCCCGGGAAGAAAAAGGATAAGCATAACCGGATTGGAATTCAGTGTATATTCCTTTTTCATCCGGCAAATAAAGCTTGATGTCTTTGATGTTGAAATCTAAAAACTCCAGCAGCCAATGGTTGTTTTTATTGTGTGCGCCTTGTACTGTAAAACGAATCCATACACAAGGATCCTTTTTCATGAAAAGAAATTCTCCGTTGCTGCTGATTTCTTTGGCTTGTAAAGACCTGAACGTTTGATTCCTGATTTGATCAAAGCTCATTAGTCCTCTGTGATCAGGGTACACCTCCAGGTCTTGAGCCGTGATGCGCTTAAAATCTTTTGACGCTGATTGGTCTGAAATAATTATTGTGTTTGCTGCTGTAGCATACTTTTTCGTAATCAAAAAGATTAAAACAACAGAGATGAACCAGACGTTTTTCATGAAGGGGTGAACCTATTCTTTACTATACAAGGGCATTGTACGTATAAGGGCTTAATAAGATATGGTTTTTTGCCAATGAATAGCCAATTAAGTTTAAAATTTATAGCTTTATACAGGTAAAAGTTAAATTTAATTGGCTCAGATGAAAATGTGTGTTTTGAATTCTTGCTTTTTTAATAGGTTCAACTCATTCCTAATGGTTACCACTTTATGTCTGGTTTTATTTACTTTTTGTAAAAGCAAAAAATGTGAAGGGCTTGATGCTGCGACGGAGCAATTTATTTCTCCAGGGATAAAAACTGCTTTAGGATTCCCTGACACCACGCGTTGGGTATTTGAATGTGTGTCTACCGGAGCCCGTGATACCATTTTTCTAGGGGAACAAGAATTTTATCCTCTTGAAAAAGGAGATTGCGCCCTGATGAGTAAAGGAAAATGTTGCAGCGATTATTATTATGAAAAGAGTAATCGTAATTTGACAGTTCATTCCACTTCCGGCCTGAATAATTTTAGTAATTATTACACAGATGAGGAGGGACTTGGGATAAAAGGCGATTGGGGTAAGATCTTAATTCTGAATCATATTTACAGTCAGGATTTTCTTCAACGATTTACTCAGAGTTTAACGCTCACGATTTCTCCTAAAGTTTTAAGCGATACAAGATCAGGCGAGCAATACGTTGATGATTCTACACCTTTTCAGGTTTATTGGAGTAAGGAATACGGTTTAGTAAAGTATACCTATAAAACAGCGACAGATACGTTAAAGTACGAAAGAGTTAATTTTCCATAACTTATTTTATTTCGTTTTCACAATCCTTAAATGCGTAGTCTTCTCCTGTGTCTTCAGTGCACAGACGTAAATGCCCGTTGACAGATTTTTGCCAATTTCGTAAGAACCATTACCCACTTCCATGATTTCATTGGCGTAAACGTTACCGATCAAATCGTAGATGATCAATTGAGCGGTATCATCTCCCTTTATACCCGAGATAGTAATGGCGCATTGATCCTTGAATGGATTAGGACTGGCCTGCAACGTTAACTCTTGTTTGGCGGTACTGAAGATCACTATGGTTTTGCTATACGTCGATTTACCGTCTGCATCAAACTGGTGCAATCGGTAATAACTTTTTTCTGTATTATTGAAGGCATCTAGGAAACGGTAATTGATCAAGCTGCTGCTGTTACCCGCTCCGGCCACAGTGCCTATTTTAGTATAGGTACTACCGTCTATTGATTTTTCAATTTCAAAACGGTCGTTGTTCGATTCACTCGCTGTACTCCATGATAGTTCGTTACCTTCATTAACGGCGATGCCTGTAAAAGAAACAAGATCAACCGGTGCCGTACAGGATACCGTTGGAGCTACCCATGTTCCCCAGGTGGATTGTGTATATTGGTACATGCAATCGAGCAAAGAATAACAAGCAGGTGTTGTACCGGCACAAAGATTATCTTGTGTAAGCTCCCAGATCATCGTTCCGGAACCGCCTTGCGCGTGGATGTAACTGATCTTGGCCTGCATATTGGCACAGCCACTTCCGCCGTTCCAATACGTAGCGTTATTATAACGTGTGCTTACGTTGCCTATAGAGTTAAAGTCATTGCCTGAGTTATCATAAAACCCAACCCCGATATTTATTTTTGAGGCAGGTATAGTATAATCTGATCTCCAATCTGTAAAAGCTTTTGTTACCAGGTCATAATGCTGGTGACTGGAAAAAGAACAGGGAGCAGCTCCGATGTCCCCATCATAAGTCATCAGGTTGATTTGGTCCAAATAATTGATAGCCGTTTGTGTAATGTAATCCGTATGCGCAGGATTCCAGCAAGTATGCGTCAGACGGTCGGTGTAGCCACCACCCACTGCTGCTGTGATTTCATAATAACGGCAACTGGCTGTTTTCAATGAATCTATTTTAAATCTCATCTTCGCTAATAAATTCTGATGGGCAGTTCTTGCCGCTGCATTATCAGGAAACTCCCAATCCAAATCCCAACCGTCCAGGTTATTGGCGACTATGAAATTGATGATGTTGTTGCAAAAAGTATTCAGCACAGAAGGCGTACTTCCTATATACTGAAGCCTGGTCGACAAATCAGAATCACTTCCGGGTGACCCTCCTGTTACGATGAATAGTTTAATGTTGGGATTAGCGGTATGTGCTTTTGAGTTGACATCATTGAAGTTGGCTGTTGTAAACCAGGAGTAAGGATCATTGTACCATAGTGACCCTGTCGTTTGTCCACTCACAGAACGGGTAGGATTCAATGAGAAGTAATATAAATGGGTGAGTTTCGCATATTGTATGCCGCTGGCATTGGCCATAGAATAATTGTAATTGGGGAAATATCCAATGATTCTTTGCGCCTGGGCAAATTCAATAACAAATAATAAGAGGATTGCCGGTAAATAGATAATCCTAAAAAGACTTTTTTTAACAAGGGGTATTCCTGGTTTCATAGGGAGGAGTCGTTTTTGTATTATTTTTTGATTCTAATTAAAATAAGACTTTTAAGGTTTGTTCTGATTATGGCCTATTTTTGATTAGATAGTTATATTTTATATTGGTTTAATGCCAAATTATAAATTAACCCTCTGTTTCCTATTTTTTTCTCAGGCGTTTTTTTATCCGTATAAATAACAAGGTCATATTCTCCTTGCTTTAAGCATTTTCAGCTTATGATATATGTGAAAAGGGGTGTTTTGGCTGTTTAAAGTAAAAAATCAACGTGTAATTTTTTTATTGAATATCAATCTAAAAAAATGAGGTTTAATTTATTCCTTATTGAGTTTGAGCCATTGTCCTGATATTATACTTTTCCAACAATAGAGTCATAAAAAAAGGGGGACAAAGCCGTCTGCTCTGTCCCCCCTTAGGTTAGGAAAAATTATATTCTAACTATTCTGATTTTACCATTTTGCGAGTGAAAACTTTGTCGTTTGAAGTAAACTTGATCAGGTAAAGATCCGCTTTCAAATGACTGGCGTCGAAGATGTAGTTGTAGGTACCGGTTGCCAGGTAACCTGTTACTACCGTTCCTACTTCTTGACCGGTTTTGTCATACACTTTTACCGATACATCTCCTGCTTCCGCTACCGCTACTTGTACTGTAGTAGTGTTGGTGAATGGATTCGGGAAGTTATTCAAAGCGGCCTCGTTTACACTGGCATCGCTTGTAGAACGTGCTGAAGCAGAACAAGAACCAACCAATGTCCAAGCGTCTGTCCAGTATGCACCGGTACCTGGACCATAAGCCCACGCTGCACCGTTACACCATCCAGAGTATGGATAAGGCTTGCATTGGTATTGACTGCCTGCATTTTGAACTTTGCTTCCTGCTACATAACCACCATTCTCAGCATAAGTTGCAATGCCAGAGCAAGGATTAGAAACAACAACTGTATTCACTTTTACAGTGGCTACACCAGAAGTAGCTGTTGCTCCGCTATTGTCCGTTGCTTTCGCAGTGATCGAATACGTACCGGCAGCTACATTTGTCCAGGTATAACTGTAAGGTGAAGTAGCATCAGTACCTAATAAAGTAGTACCGTTGTAGAAATCTACTTTGCTCACTGTACCGTCTGCATCTGCTGCTGTTGCTGCGATAGCAATGCTAGCCGGAGCATTCACATTTGCATTGTTAGCCGGAGAAGTAAGACTTACTGTCGGTGCTTGGTTTGGAGGAGTAGTACCTGTTGTTACGGTTACTGATACCGCAGCAGAAGTAGTTACCGCACCTGCATTATCCGTTGCTTTCGCAGTGATCGAATACGTACCCGCAGCAGTTACGCTCCAAGTATAGCTGTAAGGAGAAGTAGCGTCAGTACCTAATAAAGTAGTACCGTTGTAGAAATCCACTTTACTTACTGTACCATCTGTATCCGCAGCATTCGCGTTGATCACAATACTCGCTGGAGCTACGGATGAAGAACCATTAGCCGGAGAGGTAAGGTTCACAGTGGGTGCCTGGTTCACAATTGCTGTTGTTGAGAAATCGAAATAACTCAAGTTATAACCAGCAGTAGTAACGGTTGCTCTCAAGGTATGTTTGCCGGCAGTCAGGTTGATGTTACCCAATGTAATGGTAGCCCATGCATCCCATCCGCTTGTAGCGGTTATAGTAGCATTGGTTATCACAGTTGTTCCATCAACAGATAGAGATAGTTTACCTCCGTTACCTGCAGCTCTTACTTTTACTGTATAAGAACCGGTAGTCGTAACATTCACTGTATACTGCAACCATTCGTTGGCTTCTGTATAACCGATTGTTGGTCCGTTTTCCGGAGTAGAGTACTGTAGATCGACACCGTCGTTTCTGTAGTACCATCCGTTGTTCCAGCTGGTGCTTGAACCTACAGTAGAACCGTATTGTGTATTTTGGAATTGAGCATCATTGTATGCATAACCGTTCTTTCCTTCGTCGTAATGCGCAGCTAATACTTTGCCTGGCAAGTTCAACGTCATGTAAGGAGTCGTGTTATTGTTGTTCGGTTGTTTGATCAATGCATAAATGTAACCTTTGTTGATGGTTAGATTTTGTGCTTTTACATTTTCAACCAACTCGTTCAAGATCGCTTGACCAACAGCAGCAGAAGGTTTCGCTCCTCCGTTGATGTAGTCCGCTAATGCTGACCAGTTGTTCGGTTGTTTGAAAGAACCGATAGAAGAAACACTTGACATCTTTTTGTAAGGCCATACTGCCCAACCGATGTTGTTGTTGTTCATGATACCTACTGATTCCGCAATCCAGTTGTTAGAGTTTTCACCGAATTCACCTAACCAGATCGGTACATTTTGTCCGTCACGGATATTCAATACAAAGTTCAATGAACCTTGGTTAGGATCGTTCCAGTATTTGTGGAAGCTGTAAGCCATGTTGTTATCCCACTTTGGAGTTAATCCGTTGTAGTCGTTGGCATAACTGTTTCCTTCGATGAATACCAAGTGATTGTTATCTACCTGACGAATAGAAGCAGTGATGTCTTTCATCAATTGCATCAACAATTGGTTGTTGTTTGCCAACGTCCAGTTTGTTTCGTTGATCAAATCGTATCCACCTACTGCTGGTTCGTTCACATAACGCTCAGCAAATTTTCTCCAGAGTTTAACAGTTTGTGCTCTGTTGTCAGCACTTTCCCATAGAGAAGGTTGACCTGCGATGTAATCACTGATGTCACCGCTGCTTTGACCGCCTGGTGCTGCATGCAGATCCAAGATCACGTACATATTGTTGGCTTTACACCAGCTGACCACATTGTCAACGATTGCAAATCCACTTTCAATGTAAGTGTCTGGTTGGCCAAGTGGAGTAAACAAGTTGTAGTGCATCGGAAGACGTACTGCATTGAAGCCCCATTTCGCTAAACTATCGATGTCTGCTTTGGTGATGAAGTTAGCCAGGTAATCTTTGTAGAATTGATCTCTGTTAGCTGTACCTACTACATCCGCAATTTTCGTTTTGAAGTTGTGTTGATAGCCACCGCCAAGGTTTAACATGTAACCTTCTTGTACCATGTAGTTACCTAAGTTCACCGCTTTGATTAAGTAGTTACCATCGTTGTTCACAATGTTTTTACCACTTGCATGCAAGAAGCTCATGTTGTTTTGAGAAGGCACTGCAACTGTGAATGAATTCAAGTTGAAACCACCTGTTACGATGAACAATCTGATCGTGTGTGTTCCAGCAGAGAAAGCAATGTTAGGCACTGTAGTAGTAGCCCAAGTTTGCCAAGCACCAGTGTTTGGTAAAGAAACAGAACCTGTTACATCTATACCGTCTATTTCCATTCTGATGGTAGAGGCAGTACCTGTACCTGCAGTTCTGAATGAAACGCTATAAGAACCGGCAGTGGTTACGTTCACCATGTATTTCAACCATTCGCCATCGGCAGTATAACCAACGTTATAACCGGCACCGGCATCTGTTGTAGCTTGTACGTCGACACCTTCTGTTGTTCTGTATGCACCACCTTGATTAGCTACTTCTAAATCGTGGTAGGCAAGACCTTCACCACCGTTGTCGAAGTTTTCTGCTTGTACAGTTCCAGGTAAGTTTACCGCAGTTCCTCCATAAG
>JAQBNS010000045.1 GCA_028288405.1 Chitinophagaceae bacterium | reverse complement strand
CCTCCGATTGTATATTCCTTGGGGGTGCTATAATCAACCTCTGTAGAAAATGTAGATCCAAAATCAATTGATTGACCAAATAACTTCGTTTGTGCTACCAGCAACAGTATTAAAAATAAGCGGTATCTGCTTTTCATATCATTTGCTCATTCAACTGCTCGCTCGTCTTACCAAATCTTCTTTCTCTTTTTTGATAATCTAAAACGGCCTTGTATAAATCTTCTTTTTTAAAGTCTGGCCAAAGAGTTTCTGTAACATACAGTTCGGCATAGGCCAACTCCCACAAAAGAAAATTACTTAATCTCAATTCGCCACTGGTTCTAATCATCAACTCAGGATCCGGAATAGATGCCGTTGACAAAAAGTTCTTAATGGTTTCTTCGTTTATCTGATTCGGGGATAGCTTTCCTTCCGCGACAGCTTCTGCTATTTTTTTTGCAGCTCTCGTAATGTCCCACCTTCCGCTATAGCTCAAGGCAAGAGTCAGCACTAATCCGGTATTGTCACAAGTGTCTTTCATTCCAGCCTTTAGGCTTTCCTGACAGTGTATGGGTAGCGATTCAAAATCACCAATAACCTGGAGTCTAACGTTGTTTTTTTTCAAGGTGCTAATTTCTCCTTGAATGGTAGCGACTAACAACTCCATAAGAGCTGTTACTTCCTCTTTAGGCCTTGACCAATTTTCTGTTGAAAATGCGTATAAAGTAAGGTATTGTACACCTAAGTCTGCGCATGATTCTGTAGCATCCCTAACACTGGTGATGGCATTCTGATGGCCAAAAATCCTGAATGAACCTCTTTGCTTGGCCCAACGCCCATTGCCATCCATAATGATAGCAATATGGCTGGGTATTTTATTTTTGTCAATCAAAGATTTAAGATCAGTCATTAGTCCCCGATTTTGGGATTACAAAGCTAAGAAAACAGTAGGAAGGATACTAATCGGGGCAGTTTATTTTGTAGAACGTATAGCTCAGAGAAACACCCAGGTAATAGAACCAGTCAGATGTTAACGGATTGGAAAGGTATTTGGTATTAGAAGGACTACCAGTAGGGTAAGAACTGACACCATCTAAGTAATCGGTGAAGGTTTTGTTAGCCAAAAATTCAGCATTAAAGTTAACCCTGTTTTTAACTCTGTATTTCAACCCTAAGCCAAAGGGAATAGCGAACTCAAATGCATACCGAGAAGAAACATCGTCCGTCGTAGAGACCTGTTGGTGTTCGAAGTTGAAGAATGAAAGACCTGCTGTGAAATAAGGCGTAAGGCGATGCCCCCTTTTCCCGGCGGTATACTTATAGTCAAAAAAATTGTACTCAAAGGCTGCAGACAATTGATTGATCGTAGCAGTAAATTCTGCTTGACGGGCTTTGCCCAAATCATCGTTGGCATCTTTACCTGCCAATCCCCCAAACATTAACGAAGCTCTAAGGCTCACTACAGGGCTCGGATTGAACCTGTAATAACCCATAATGCCCGGTCTTGACATGGTCACATTGGGAATCCTTGAGATATCCCCTGAATAATTTAATACACCTACGCCCAATCCTATTTCATGTTTTTGTCCTTTGGCGGTTGTAAGACCCCAAAAAACAAAAAAAATAGGAATGGCCAATCTTCCTATTTTTTTGCTCATAACGCTTCTATAACGTTATTATGTTTTCGAATATTGTATTATCTGAACTTAGGGCAAATAACTTTTGCCGGAATGATATAAGTAAGGTGAAAACCTGTTATAATGTATAAGTCCTTACGGCCTTTTTTATCACCTCTTTGCTCACCGTTTCTACCATACGTTTGAATAGCAGGATTACCTAAATCATCGGCCCACAAACCTGTACCACCGTATATTTCAGCAGCCTTTTCAGCAACTGTTGCGTTGTTTTGGTACGCTTCATAACTTCTGTCAGACATGGCAACTGCAAGCTCTCCTTTTGCTGCCAAAAGTTTTGCTTTATCGTAGTAGTTTCCACCTACGTCATCAATATAATCCGTTGTTGTAAATCTCCAGCCAATTTCAAATGCTAAATCCAAATGTTTAGCCAGTTTATACCTAAAACCAACACCTATAGGAAGAGCAATTTGATGCAATGAATAAGGTTTAGAACCACCATCCAGGCCTTGACCTTCTGTAGATAGTTCTTTAAGACTTACCCAACTTCCATCCGGCGCTTGTGCCTTAGGATTGTGGTGGAAATAAGCAATTCCTACAAACATGTAGGGAGTATAATCTACTCTCTTTGGATACTTACCTCTATTTTCGAATAAGTCAATGACAACATCGGCTTTTACTTCTATGATGTCATTTCTGAAACTCAGGTTACGGAATTTTCTGTTGACGTTTTTATCTGCGTAGTTTGAGTTCTTATCATCACTACCAGCTATACGCCCCCAGGATATAGTACCTCGTACAGAAACTCTTGGCTTCAGTCTGTATAATCCTGTAACCCCGAAATTGTAACGAGTAAACTTTATACCCGGACTCAGAAAGCTAGGCCCCGGATCCAAGTCACCAATATAGTTCATGGCATTCAAGCAACCTCCGATACTGAAGTAGCGGTTCTGCGGATTGAACTTTTGTCCATTTGAATCATACGAGAAGGCTAATAATAAACCTCCAACAATTAATGCTATTGAATAATATCTCTTCATTTTAGTCTGTAAAAAATTCAACACTATAATGGAATCAGACAAATATACATTTTTCTGATATATAATGCAATTAAATTATAATTAAGGTTAAAACTTTAATTTCTGGAATCCAGTCCCCAGTTCAACTTGTCTCTCAGTGTTTTCAAAAAATCATACTCGGGAAGTTCGATGAATTTTACTACAAAATCTTCCTTTCTAACGACGAACTTAGTATTCGGACTAACCAATCTCGAACGCGCATCTAATGATACTAAAAAATCCTTTGCTCTTCCCTCGATTTCGAAAGACAATGTACAATCATCCGGTACCAGCATGGGTCTTACATTAAGATTATGCGGACTTACCGGTGTAATAATAAAATTGTGAGTATCTGGCATTACCAAAGGTCCCCCACAACTTAAAGAGTAAGCGGTTGAACCGGTCGGTGTTGAAATGACTAGCCCATCTGCCCAATACGAATTTAAAAACTGTCCATTCAGGTAGGTATGTACTACCACCATGGAAGTGGAATCTCTCTTCATGAAAGTACATTCATTGAGCCCAAAATTGAGCCCGGAGAATAAAGTATCATCTACTCCATCAATCCTAACTAAACTTCTGTCCGTTACTTTGTAATTGCCTGAAGTTAGATCTTCTATCGCTTTCTCTATTTCTTCGCGTCTGGTATAGGCCAAAAAGCCTAATCTCCCCATGTTTATTCCTAGTACCGGTGTTTGCTTTGGACCAACGAATGTAACAGACTCTAATAAGGAACCATCTCCGCCCAGGGAAATCATTACATCTGATAGAGGGAAATCAATATGATCGGTATACACCACATCGATAGGTAAATTCCCCAATCGTGTTTCGGTGATAAATTCTTGAAAAGTTCGAGAAACTGCAATCTGAAATCCGGCGGATTTTAATTTCCTCCAGATCAACTCCACGAAAGGGAAATTGTCGGAACTAAATGGCCTTCCGTGAACAGCTGCAAGCATGTTTTATATATTCAGGTATTTAAAAAGCAAATCCAATCTGTCTTTGTCTTGATCCTCAGACTGGCCTTCTTGAAAGAAGGTCAATATTCTATATTCATGACGCTCCAACGTGGCTATGATACGACTCAAATCACTCTTGTTCAATTTCAAAGTCAACTTAATGTACTCCGGATCTTTGTCATTATGAACAAATGAGCTCAGTATTTTGGCGTCATTTGACTCAATGAGACGACTGATCTGTGATAATGAATAATCTCTTTCTTTCATAGAAAGAACAACAATACCGCCAGGGCCGTAACCGTTTAGCATTTGAGCAAGTGCTGCTGAAATATCACTCACAGAAACAACACCCATGTATGTACCAGAAGCATCTGTGACCGGTAAGAGACTAATCTTATGTTGGTCCGCTTTTTTCAAAAGATCCAGATAGTGAACATCCGGAAGCACTTTTGCCTCTTTGAAATCCAGGTCATAGGATGAGATCAACAAGGCTGGATTGTTCATTTCCATTATGTTTTCCTCCGTAATCAATCCGACATACTTATTCTGATCAACTACCGGTAGTTGAGTTACTCTAAATTCATCCATCCAGTTTAAAGCGGTCTGACCACTGTCAGTGAGCTTTAACGGTGGTATCATTAAATTGATTAACTCTTGTGCTAACATAATTTCAGTTGATCTGGTGGATGAACTTTTCGTAAATCTTGTTAAACTTTGCCGGATGCTCCATCATAGGGGCATGACCGCATTGATCAATAAAATGTAATTCTGAAGTAGGAATCAAGCGATTGAACTCATGCGCCACCATAGGAGGAGTAATGGTATCATTCAATCCCCAGATCAATAAAGTTGGTACTTTGATATTCCCCAATTCTTTTGCCATGTTATTACGCTGCGCGGATTTTGCTATGGCTATTATACGCATACATTTTGGAATGCTATTGGTTACATCAAAGATTTCATCAATCATTTCTTTAGACGCGCGTTCCGGATTATAGAATGTATACTGTACACGTTCTTGTACAAATTGATAGCTTCCTCGTCTTGGATAAGAAGCCCCCATCGAGTTTTCAAACAATCCTGAACTTCCTGTCAATGTAAGACTCTTTACCTTATCTTGATTTCTCAGGCAATAAATAAGACCCACATGCCCTCCTAAAGAATTTCCGATTAAAGAAAACTGATCTAGTTTTTTATGACTTACAAAAGCTGAAACAAAAGCCACGAGTCCATCGAGTCCTGCGCTTTTAATTGGCATTTCATAAATAGGCAGTAATGGAATAATTACTCTGAATTTTTTTGAAAATGACTCTACTACTGCGTCCCAATTGCTCAACGATCCAAATAATCCATGCAATAGCAGTAAGGTTTGTCCATCTCCTTCTTCAATGTATTTGAATTCTCCGTCTGATTTTATTTTATACTGCATAGCATTAAAACCTTATTTTTCCCCCTAGAATTATAACGTGCAATGTAATAATAAAGTTTATGAATAAACAATTAAGCTGTTAAGCCATTCTTATTCAAAAGAACGCTTCATTTGTCCAAAGATGTCTTCGAAAGGCACCGCTATTCTTACCCATTCAAAGATTACGGGAGCAAGACGCTCACAGTAAGGTAACGTCATAGAATTATTTTTTAGTGTTAGATACCACTGAACCTGAGCAACACTAAGCACCCATAATAATAAACTCAAAAGAAAAAACCATTTGAAAATGGACAAGACGGCACCAAACGCCTGATCAAATACGCCAAAAGGTGTTTGGTGTACGATATCCGAAAGTAATTTTGAAATCCAGTACGTTATATAGAATACTAAAATCATAATCAATACAAACGCGACGGATCCTACAATTTTAGGATTCCATTGCAATGAATCTGAAATGTACAATACCGCTGTATGTGATAGTTTCCAGGCTACTGCAAAAGCCAATATGATGGCGAATAGCGACAACAATTCGATTAAAAATCCTTTCTTGTAGCCAAACCAAGCAGCTACCGCAGCAATCAGGAATATGACTATATCTACGATTTGCATGATCGCTATACTAATAGTTTTTTCACCATTTCAGAAATTGCTTTCCCATCGGCCTGTCCAGCCAGCGCCTTCGTAACAGCACCTATCACTTTGCCCATTTCAGCCGGAGATTTAGCCCCCACTTGTTGGATCACTTCTTTCACTTTTGCTGACAATTCTTCCTCAGATAATTGTTGAGGTAAATAGCGCTCTATCACTTGCAACTCGAGTAACTCCTTTTCCTGAAGTTCCGGTCTGTTTTGTTGTCCAAATATTTCTGCAGATTCTCTGCGTTGCTTTGCTGCTTTAGTCAACAATTTGATCTCCGTATCTTTATCCAATTCAGCTTTCGCACCTTTTTCAGTCTCTGCTAATAGAATCAATGACTTAATAGCCCTTAGTGCCAACAGTTCGCCTTGATTTTTAGCTAGCATGGCTTTTTTAATGTCGCCTTCAATTTGTTCTTTTAATGCCATAGTTAAATTCTTTTGTAAATTGCACCCATCGTAAATGTAAAGAATAGATTTCAAAGTCGCTATAATGACCCGATTAAGTGTAAACATAAATAAAATAGCCACGCTACGAAATGCAAGAGGAGGAAATAATCCTGATGTACTTCAAGTGGCTCTAGACTGTGAGCGTTTTGGTGCAGAGGGAATTACAGTACATCCAAGACCCGATGAACGCCATATTCGATACGAAGATGTACGTGTTTTAAAAGCTTCTATTCGAACAGAATTTAATATAGAAGGCAATCCTGACGAACGATTTATACGTCTCATTGAGGAAGTAAAACCAGACCAAGTTACACTTGTTCCCGATGCACCATCTGCCATCACATCCAATGCCGGCTGGGATACGGTTAAACATCAAGTGTTTTTACGTGATCTTATTTCACACTTGAAACAATATACCGGCAGAGTTTCTGTTTTTGTTGACCCTGATCTTCAAATGGTCAGTGGAGCAGCGGAAGCAGGCGCTGACCGTATTGAGCTCTATACGGAGCCTTATGCTTCAGCTTATCACACAGATAAAATAAAAGCCATCAATCCCTATATTGCTGCGGCCAAAGAGGCCATAAAGTTGAAGCTTGAAATCAATGCTGGTCATGACTTAGACTTACACAATTTGCGTTACATAAAACAACAGCTTCCCATTTTGCATGAAGTATCCATCGGTCATGCTTTAATCTGCGATGCTTTGTATTATGGTTTAGAAAACACGATTCAATTGTACTTAAGAGAACTGAAATAGCATGAAACTTTTCTTCCGTGAAATGGGTCAGGGGCCTGACCTCATTATCTTACATGGTCTTTTTGGATCTTCAGACAATTGGCTTTCCGTAGCAAAAATCTTAGCCAACGATTACAGAGTCATCCTTCCTGATGCGAGAAATCACGGCCAATCTCCTTTTTCTCCCGAGCACAACTACACCGCCATGAGTGAAGATTTGATGGAGCTTATCACTTCATTGAAATTGCAGCATCCCTTTGCTATTGGGCATTCCATGGGTGGTAAGACATTAATGAAGTTTCTAACACTTTATCCGGGTGTAATTGCCAAAGCTGTAATAGCCGATATTTCACCAAGGTATTATACCAAACACCATGATCATATATTAACAGGTTTGGCGTCAATTCCAATTGACACATTGGAATCCAGACAGGTTGCTGACCAATTACTTTCTGTGCATATACAAGATCTGGGAGAACGACAATTTTTACTAAAGAATTTATACCGAGATGAAAACGGACAATTTCATTGGAGAATAAACCTGGAAGTGTTGACAAAAGAAATAGAGAATATAGGAGAAGGTCTTGCTGAAACGATTCAAATAGAAACTCCTACCCTTTTTCTACATGGAGGAGCCTCCAACTATCTTACGGAAAGAGATCTTCCACTTATTAACAGTCTATTCAAAAACTACCGAATACAAACCATCGATGGTGTTGGTCATTGGCTGCATGCTGAGAAACCGCAAGAGTTCATTCAAGACGTCATTACTTTTTTTAAATCCAATTCATGAAGTTAAAACGTATCTATCTCCTACCGAATGAGCTTCATGAGAACACTCTTTTGGAGAACTTATCTCCGTTGGCGGTACAAAAAATAAAAACGCTGACCGCTTTTTTTACAGAGAGTGAAAAAATGGCGCGTCGTTGCATTGCAAAAACAAAACCGGAACATACCATTGATAGCATTAGCCTCTACGTTGTAGACAAAGATACCAGCAGTGCGCAAGTGGAAAGCTTCTTTAAGACCATTGATCAGGAAGAAGCCGGTATCTTATCTGACGCAGGTTGTCCCGGTATTGCGGATCCGGGAGCCGTGGTGGTGGCATTGGCTCATCGTAAAGGGATAGAAGTGATTCCCATGGTTGGGCCTTCTTCTATCCTTCTGGCGTTAATGGCCTCTGGTATGAATGGCCAATCCTTTTGCTTTCACGGTTACTTGCCCATAGATCATGCGAAGCGTATAAAAAGTATTAAGCAAATGGCAAGCGACTCTATGAAAAATAAAGCAACACAATTGTTTATAGAAACGCCTTATAGAAATGTAGCATTATGGAAAGATCTGCTTGAGCAATGTCCGGCAGAAACATCGCTTTGTATTGCAGCCGATATTACCGGACCAGATCAATTTATCAAAACACAAACGGTAGGCACTTGGAGAAAACTTCCAGCACCGGATATCCACAAAAAACCTGCGATTTTCTTATTACTGGCTTGATTAGCTATACTATTAACAATTATTGTCTATCTTTAAACCTTCAAATCAAAACCTATACTCAATTTATATGTCATACCTATTTACCTCTGAATCCGTATCGGAAGGACATCCTGATAAAGTTGCGGATCAAATATCAGACGCTGTGCTTGATGCTATGCTTGCGTTTGACCCACATTCAAGAGTTGCTTGTGAAACACTGACTACAACAGGTCTTGTGGTTGTATCTGGAGAGATTACCACCAACGCTTATATTGACATTCAAGAAACTGTAAGAGAAACTGTACGCAAAATCGGTTACACCAAATCTGAATACAGATTCGATGCTGACTCTTGCGCAGTAATGAGTACACTTCACGAACAATCACCTGATATTGCTCAGGGTGTAAACGAAGGAGAAGGCGTAGATAAAGAACAAGGAGCCGGTGATCAAGGAATGATGTTTGGTTATGCAGTAAATGAAACGGAAGAATTGATGCCTATCGCTCTTTCTCTTTCTCATAGTTTAGTTTCCACATTGGCCGATATTAGAAAAAAAGGAAAGGTAATGACATACCTTCGTCCCGATGCTAAATCACAGGTAACGGTTCAATATTCTGACGGTGGAAAAGTAGAGCGTATCCATACGATTGTATTATCAACACAGCATGATGATTTTGCTGCTGAAAAAATAATGTTGAAGAAAATTAAGGAAGATGTATTGGAGTATTTAATTCCGGCAGCTATTCCGAAAAAACTTCAGAAGCTGATTGATTCAAAAACAATCTTCCACATTAACCCAACAGGTAAATTTGTAATCGGTGGACCACACGGTGATACCGGTCTTACAGGACGTAAAATCATTGTGGATACTTATGGGGGGAAAGGTGCTCACGGTGGTGGTGCATTCTCTGGTAAAGATCCTTCCAAAGTGGATAGAAGTGCGGCTTACGCAGCACGTCACATTGCAAAAAACTTAGTCGCTGCCGGTGTTGCCAATGAAGTATTGGTACAAGTAGCTTACGCTATCGGTGTAGCGAAACCCGTATCTTTGAACATCAATACATACGGAACATCTAACGTAAAACACAGCGATACAGACATTGCTAAAAAAGTGTCAGCTATTTTTGACATGAGACCAAAAGCGTTGATCGAACGATTGAAATTGAAAAATCCAATCTATTCTGAAACGGCTGCTTATGGACACATGGGAAGAAAACCTCAGGTAGTAACTAAGAGATTTAAATTCTCTACCATTAAAGAAGTCAGAAAACAAAAAATCAAAGTAGAGAAAGAAGTGCCTATCAAGGTAGAACTCTTTACTTGGGAAAAATTGGATTATGTGGATCAAGTGAAAAAAGCATTTGGTATCAAATAATTCCCCAAACTGCCTATAAATAAAAAAGCCATCCGCCTTAGGCGAGATGGCTTTTTTATTTTAGCTCCACCCCCAATTAATGAGCCTGCATTTTTTCTTTGGTCTTTTGAAGTTGTCTTTTCAAGTTTTCATACGCCAGATCTACTGCCTCTTCAAAGGAAGCAGCTTGCTCTTTCACAAGCAGATCAGTTCCTGGTATGTTCAATTTTACCTGAACTATTTTATTTGCTTTCTCTTCATTTTTTTCAAGCTTCAAAAACACTTCACCGCTTATAATTCTATCATAGAATGTATCTAACTTATCTAATTTTTTTTGAATGAAGTCTATCAGTTTTACATCAGCGTCAAAATGGATAGATTGGATTTGCAGTTTCATAATCAAACGATTTAAAATGTTAAACTTACGATTTAGGGTGTGCCTGGTCAAAAATCTTTTTTAACTGATCTATAGAATTGTGGGTGTAAACCTGTGTGGCAGCGAGACTACTGTGACCTAGTAAATCTTTTATAGCATTCAGATCAGCTCCTTTGTTCAACAGATGTGTTGCAAAAGTATGGCGTAACACGTGGGGACTTTTCTTTTCGATAGTAGATACATGACTCAAATATTTTTTCACCAGACGATATATAAATACAGGATATACTTCGTCTCCATTATTAGTAACGACAAAATTTGATCCAGTGTTACATAAGTTTAGTTTAGTTTTTTCTGCAGCATACTTTTCTGCAACTGCAAGCACACTCTGAGGTACAGGAATAATGCGCTCTTTATTGCCCTTCCCTTTTACTTTTACTACCCCTTCTTTCCAATGCACATCTCTATCTTTCAGGTCAATGAGTTCTGACAAACGCATTCCTGTTCCATAAAAAAACTCTAATACCAGGCGATCTCTCAAGCCAGAAAAGCCTTCTTCAAATTCAAATTGATCCAACAAGTTTAGCATACTGCTCTCTTCTATAAAGACAGGCAATTTTTTCCTGACTTTGGGAGCTACAATTTTCAACATGGGATTTACTTCCAGTTTTTTGTTGCGAAGTAAATACTTATAAAATGTCCTGAGAGCAGCGAGTTTGCGATTGACAGACTTTGCCTCCATACCGTTTTCCATCATGCTCAAAACCCATGATCGGATCATACGGTGAGTGCCTTTGGCTACATCTGATTCTTCGTAAGTTTGTTGGAGGTATACCTGAAATTGCTCCAGGTCAGTACGGTATGATACAATGGTATGTGGACTATACCTTTTTTCTGTTTGTAGAAAGTCTAAAAAAGAGTTTACCATATCAACTATACACGGCTGCGCCACATAGGTTAATATGGTAAATTTTAATTATATAAAAAAGAAAAGTTTAGACTATAAACCTTCTGCTTCTTGCATTTTTTGACGGTAAGCAGCACGCAATACCTGAGTTCTTCTAGTGATAGAAGGTTTTTCAAACGAAGTTCTAGCTCTTAATTGTTTCAAAACGCCAGTTTTTTCAAATTTCTTTTTGAAACGCTTTAAAGCTCTGTCAATTGATTCGTTTTCTTTTACGCTGATAATGATCATAACTTGATATTTATTAAGGGTTACAAACTTACTGGAAAAAAACCAGACAGTCAACCCCTGCTTGTTTATTTTAAGAGAGATTTTGCAATTACGATCTTCTGGATCTCGGAAGTTCCTTCGCCGATAGTACAAAGTTTAGCGTCTCTGTAATACTTTTCGGCCGGATAATCCTTTGTATAGCCATATCCGCCAAAGATTTGCACGGCTTCCGTAGCTGCTTTCACAGCCACTTCAGAGGCATAATATTTAGCCATGGCAGCCTGTTTGGTCATCGGTTGACCGGCTATTTTTAGTGCCGCAGCATTGTAAATCAATAGCTTAGAAGCTTCTATTTCCGTAGCTAAATCTGCCAATTTAAATGAAATACCCTGAAATGAGGAAATAGGTTGATTAAATTGTTGCCTTTCCTGGGAATATGCCAAGGCGGCATTGAAAGCCCCTTCCGCAATGCCAAGACTAAGCGCAGCAATAGAAATCCTCCCGCCATCTAATACTTTCATAGCCTGTTTGAATCCTTCTCCTTCCTTACCTAACAATTGAGATTCGTGGATTTTACATTGGTCAAAAATCAGCTCTGTTGTTTCAGAAGCCCTCATGCCCAATTTATTTTCTTTTCGTCCATGAGTGAAACCCTGTGTTCCCTTCTCGATGATAAAGGCTGAAGTTTTCTTTGAATCTTCTGCAGTAGGTGTGCGTGCTATGATAACAGCAACGGAAGAAGATTTGCCATGTGTAATGAAGTTTTTGGCGCCGTTTAAAATATAATATTCCCCTTCTTTGGTAGCTACGGTGCGCATATTACCAGAGTCAGAACCCGTATTAGGTTCTGTTAGTCCCCATGCTCCGATCCATTCGGCAGAGGCTAGTTTAGGCAAATATTTTTTCTTTTGTTCTTCCGAACCAAACTGAAGAATATGTCCTGTGCACAAAGAATTGTGTGCGGCATAAGATAAGCCTATAGAACCGCAAACTTTACTGATTTCTTCAATGGCAACGATGTATTCAAAATAGCCAAGTCCCGCTCCCCCGTAAGCTTCAGGAACCATGATACCCATCAAACCTAATGCGCCTAATTGCTTAAACAAATCTACCGGAAATATCTGGTCCTCGTCCCATTCCATCACATGAGGACGAATATGTCGTTCGCTAAAATCACGGACAGTGTCCCTGATCATCACTTGTTGTTCAGAATGCGTAAAATCCATAGACTAATATACTACTAATATGGTATTGACCAAGTATAGAAATGAGTGGCCTTATTTTTAAAATAGTCATGAAAGACAATGTCGGGGCCGAACTTCAAGAGTTCGAATACCGAATCTTCCTTTGAAAAGAAATGAAGTTTATAATTTTTCTTATCCCTCAGCTCTTCCGTAATCTTATCCCTCAAGGCCTTTTCATCCTCTTGAATAAACACTTTAAAAATCTTAGTAGCGTCCATGATAATAATGTTTAAATTATATTATCCTTAACGGAAGAACTCTTCAACATGTTTCATTGTGCTTCTTTTTAAAAAAGTACAAAATTATACTTACTTTGTGGTTTGTTGTAATTTGGGGAACATTTTAAAGGTATAATTGATGAAAATAGGTATTGTAGGCACCGGCTATGTTGGATTAGTAACAGGAACATGCTTTGCTGAGGTTGGATTAGAGGTTACCTGTATAGATATTGATCAGAAAAAAATTGATAACCTTAACAAAGGTATTCTTCCTATTTACGAACCAGGATTGGAAGAACTTGTCATCAAAAATCATCAAAAAAAGAGGTTGCAATTTTCAACCGATCTCAAAACTACTATACAAGACACAGATGTCATTTTCATTGCAGTCGGTACACCTCCTGGAGAAGACGGTAGTGCTGACTTAAAATATGTACTACAAGTCGCCTCCCAAATAGGACAATCCATAGAGAATTATCAGGTAGTGGTTACTAAAAGCACTGTACCCGTACATACCAGTGAAAAAGTGAAAGCAGCGATTCAAGCAGAGTTGGTGAAAAGAAATCGTACAGATATTCCTTTCAGTGTTGCTTCCAATCCTGAGTTTTTAAAAGAAGGAGCGGCCGTTGATGATTTCATGAAGCCAGACCGCATTGTGATTGGTTTAGAAGAAGAACGCGCGGAAGAAGTCATGCGTAAATTGTATAAGCCTTTTGTATTGAATGGACATCCGGTATTGGTGATGGATATTAAATCCGCTGAAATGACGAAATATGCTGCCAACGCTATGCTGGCAACTAAAATCAGTTTCATGAACGATATTGCTAACCTCTGTGAAATTCTTGGTGCGGATATCAACCATGTCAGAAAGGGAATCGGTTCCGATCCAAGAATAGGAAATAAATTTATTTACGCCGGTATAGGTTATGGAGGTTCTTGTTTTCCTAAAGATGTGAAAGCTCTCATCAAGACCGGCAATACATCGGGGCATCCGATGCGTATTCTGCAATCGGTAGAAGAAGTGAACGAACATCAAAAAACTGTATTGGCAAACAAAATCAAAAAACATTTTGGCGATTTAAAAGGCAGAAAGTTTGCGTTATGGGGTTTGTCTTTCAAGCCGAAAACTGATGACATGCGAGAAGCTCCATCGCTCGTTATCATTGATTTCCTATTAAAAGAAGGAGCTACTGTATCCGCCTACGACCCAATAGCTATGCACGAAGCCAAACATATGATCGGTGACAGCATCAGTTATGTAGAGGACATGTACGATGCGCTCGCAGGAGCCGATGCCTTATTACTTATTACAGAGTGGCCGGAATTCAGGAATCCAGACTTTGAAAAAATTGGCACTTTATTAAAACAAAAAGTAGTATTTGACGGCAGAAATATTTTTGACGGTAAAGAATTAATCCAAAAAGGCTTTGTTTACCAAGGCATAGGAGTTAATCCATAATTATGAGAAAAAAAATATTGATCACGGGCGGAGCCGGATTTCTTGGCTCCCATTTATGCAGTCGCTTTCTAAAAGAAGATTTTCATGTCATTGCGATGGATAACCTGATTACAGGATCCCTCAAAAATATTGAAGAGTTTTTCAAGCTTGAAAATTTTGAATTTCACCATCATGATGTTTCTAAATATGTTCATGTACCAGGTGAAATTGATTACATCTTGCATTTTGCTTCTCCGGCAAGTCCTATTGATTACCTCAAAATACCCATCCAGACACTCAAAGTAGGGTCGCTGGGTACACATAATTTATTGGGACTCGCACGCGTAAAAAAAGCTAGAATTCTCATTGCGTCAACCTCTGAAGTGTATGGAGATCCAACGGTACATCCGCAACCTGAATCTTATTGGGGGAATGTGAATCCTATAGGTCCCCGCTCTGTATACGATGAAGCCAAACGTTTCCAAGAAGCAATTACCATGGCTTATCATACCTTCCATGGAGTTGAAACAAGAATTGTACGCATCTTTAATACCTATGGTCCGAAAATGCGTTTAAACGACGGCAGAGTTTTACCGGCATTTGTTGGACAAGTATTAAAAGGAATGGACTTAACGGTGTATGGTGATGGCTCGCAGACACGTTCATTCTGTTACGTGGATGATTTAGTGGAAGGCATATACAGATTATTGTTTAGTGATTATGCACTGCCTGTTAATATAGGCAACCCACAAGAAATTACAATTAAAGAGTTTGCGGATGAAATTATTTCACTGACAGGCACAAGCCAAAAAGTTTCTTATGTCGATTTACCTATTGACGATCCGAAACAACGTAAGCCAGATATTACGAAAGCCAGAGAACTACTGGGCTGGGAACCTAAAGTAAATCGCAGCGAGGGGCTGAAGATTACTTTAGATTATTTCAAATCCATTCCGATCGAGGAATGGAATATTACACCAAAAGAATTTAAAAGTAACTAAATAGAATAGAATATGGCATTCCCCATTTTTTCGAAGTTAAAAGACAAAGAAGCCACGCTGGCCGTTATTGGACTAGGTTATGTAGGTCTTCCTATTGCATTAGCTTTCGCAAAAAAAATAAAAGTGATTGGATTTGATATCAATGCCAAGCGCGTAGAACTGATGAAAAACAATGTTGACCCAAGCGGAGAATTG
Organism: Chitinophagaceae bacterium; assembly: GCA_028288405.1. Lineage (GTDB taxonomy): Bacteria > Bacteroidota > Bacteroidia > Cytophagales > Cytophagaceae > JACMQM01. The sequence goes on along the minus strand of JAQBNS010000045.1, from coordinate 11,270 downwards.
GCCAGCAGTGATTTTGAGAACAGTGACATTGAATTTACGGATAGTCTGGACGTATTAAAAAAAGCATCCTTTTATATAGTCACCGTACCTACACCGATAGATGCCTTTAATTTCCCTGACTTAAAACCACTTATTTCAGCGAGTACTTCTGTTGGAAAAGTTTTGAAAAAAGGAGATTATATCGTTTACGAATCTACCGTATACCCTGGCTGTACAGAAGAAGATTGCATTCCGGTTTTAGAAAAAGAATCCGGTTTGAAATTCAATGTAGATTTCAAAGTAGGTTATTCACCAGAGCGCATCAATCCGGGAGATAAAGAACATACACTCGCTAAAATCATAAAAGTGGTTTCTGGTTGTGATCCGGGAGCCTTAGATGAAATTGCGCAAACTTATGAGATCGTTGTAGAAGCGGGTATTCATAAAGCATCCAGTATCAAAGTAGCAGAAGCGGCTAAAATTATAGAGAACACTCAACGCGACTTGAACATCGCTTTAATGAATGAATTGTCAGTCATCTTTGATAAGATGGACATCAATACCTACGAAGTATTGGAAGCGGCCGGCACGAAATGGAATTTTCTTCGATTCTCACCAGGATTAGTAGGCGGACATTGCATTGGCGTAGATCCCTATTATCTTACTTACAAAGCGAAAAAATTAGGGTACAACCCTTATGTCATTTTAAGCGGACGTTATATTAATGACGCCATGAGTAGTCACGTGGCTAAAAAAACACTGCAGCAATTGATTCAAACCGGCAAAGATTTATCGAAAGCGAGAGTGCTGGTAATGGGTGTGACGTTTAAAGAAAATGTAGAAGATATTCGTAACTCAAAAGTAGCTGATCTCATCAGAGAGCTGAAATCATACGGCTTAAAAGTAGAGTGTGTAGATCCGCTGGCTGATGCTAAAGAATTTGAACACGAATACAATCTGCCACTGGACGAAAAGGCATCTGGTAAATACGATGCCGTAGTATTGGCTGTTTCTCATACTGAATACATAAGTAAAGGAGCAGAACTTATTTCAAGCTTGCTGGACAAACAAGGTATCTTTATTGATATCAAAGGTATTTACCGTAAAAACACGGCGTCTTTCCCTCGTTATTGGAGTTTATAATATGGCAACTAAAACTATTCTCATCACCGGAGGAGCCGGATTCATTGGTTCACACGTTGTTCGCTTGTTTGTAAATAAATATCCGGACTATCAGATTGTCAACTTAGACAAACTGACTTATGCAGGAAATTTGGCGAACCTGACGGACATAGAATCTCAGCCTAACTATACTTTTGTCAAAGGCGACATCACCGATCAACAATTCATTACCGAATTATTTGCTACCTATCACTTTAACGGTGTTATACATTTGGCTGCGGAATCACACGTAGACCGTTCCATTACATCACCGATGGAATTTGTATTGACCAATGTTGTAGGCACCGTCAACCTGTTAAACGCAGCTAAGGAACTCGTAAAAGAAGGCAAATCCTTTGATCGTTTCTACCATGTTTCTACGGATGAGGTATATGGTTCGCTGCATGATGACGGCTTCTTTACAGAGCAAACACCTTATGATCCTCAGTCGCCATACTCTGCGTCTAAAGCCAGCTCTGATCACTTTGTGAGAGCTTATCACAACACGTACAAACTACCCGTTGTCATCAGCAACTGCTCTAATAATTATGGACCTAATCAGTTTCCGGAAAAACTGATTCCACTTTTTATCCATAACATCCGACAAGAAAAAGCTTTGCCGGTATATGGCAAAGGAGAAAATATTCGTGATTGGCTATATGTTGTGGATCATGCAAGAGCGATAGATGTTGTATACCACAAAGGGGTGTTGGGAGAAACCTACAATATCGGTGGGCACAATGAATGGACCAATATTGGTTTGATTAAAGTGCTTTGCAAAATCATGGACCGCAAACTTGGTCGTGCGGAAGGTTCTTCCGAAAAACTAATCAGTTATGTTACAGACCGCGCCGGACATGACTTCCGTTATGCTATAGATGCCGCCAAGATACAAAAAGAATTAGGATGGACACCTTCCCTTCAATTTGAAGAAGGAATAGAAAAAACCATTGATTGGTATATTGAAAATGAAAGCTGGCTTAGTTTTGTTACTTCCGGCGACTATCTGAATTACTACAAACAGCAATACAGTAAATAAAGTATTTATGAAAGGCATTATTCTAGCAGGAGGTTCTGGTACCAGATTACATCCACTAACATTAGCTGTCAGCAAACAATTAATGCCAGTGTATGACAAGCCGATGATCTATTATCCCTTGTCATGCCTCATGCTAGCCGGCATAAAAGAAATTTTAATCATCAGTACACCACAAGATCTTCCCAACTTTAAAAAACTTTTGGGAGATGGGTCACAATTGGGCTGCAGCTTTTCTTATGCAGAGCAGCCAAGACCGGAAGGTTTAGCTCAAGCATTCATCATTGGAAAAGAGTTTATTGGAAAAGATAAAGTCGCATTGGTATTGGGTGATAATATTTTTTATGGTAGTGGCTTGAGTAAAACCTTCTTTAGCAATAATGATCCGGATGGCGGTATTGTATTTGCCTATCATGTAACGGATCCTGAGCGCTATGGTGTAGTGGCGTTTGATGCGGACCATAATGTAATTAGCATAGAAGAAAAACCGTCTCAACCGAAATCGAATTATGCCGTTCCGGGAATTTATTTCTACGACAATGAGGTGGTGAACATTGCCGCCAACATGAAACCAAGCAGTCGTGGAGAATTAGAAATTACTGATATTAATAAAGAATATCTTAAAAGAGGCAAACTCAAAGTTTCCATTTTGAATAGAGGCACAGCTTGGTTGGATACCGGCACTTTTGCTTCTTTGATGCAAGCTGGAGAATTTGTACAAGTCATCGAAGAGCGTCAGGGACTGAAGGTAGGATGCATTGAAGAAGTGGCTTATAAAATGGGGTTCATCGATGAACAACAATTAAACAAGCTTGCTCAGCCTTTGTTGAAGAGTGGCTACGGTCAATACCTTTTAAACATAGCAAAACATTAAATCGCTCATGAAAAAGCTCGCTCGCCTAGTTGTCTTACTTATTCTTGTGACATTTTTTAATGCTTGCGAAGAGCACCGTACAGAAACTCAGCAAACAGCATCGACACCTGTTGCCGACACTATTACTGTTCCTACAGGTTCAGCGAATAACGGTGACACATTAGTATCTGGTAAACTGAAAGTATATCCGCTTAGTGATTCTCCTTCTTTTAATGATGCGATATTAACATTGAACGCACCGGCAGAAAAAGAACTGCTCAAAAATGACAAGGTGCACTTTGCTTATGACATCAAAAACTATCAACTATCAAAACCTACTTTAGAAGGCAGTTGTGCCATAGACTGTGCCAATAGCGGTCAGGGGCAGCATATTCATTTGATTTTGAATAATCAGCCTTACCTTGCCAAGTATACACCAGAGTTTGATGAAACACTTCAACCAGGACATTATGTAGCCTTGTCCTTTTTATCGCGTTCCTATCATGAGAGCATTAAACACTACGAAGCTTTTGATCTTAGACAATTTACAGTAGGCAAGGTCAAAGAAAAGGACGTCGATCTCACACAACCTATGCTGTTCTATAGCAGGCCAAAAGGTGAATACAAAGGAGCAGAAACAAAAAAAATATTACTGGATTTTTATGTGATCAATGCTACACTTGGAGTAAATGATTATAGTGTACGAGCTACCGTTGATGGAAATGTATTCCTACTGAAATCCTGGAAAGGCTATCTAATAGAAGGCCTATCGATAGGAGAGCATACGATTAAGATTGAATTATTAGACAAAACAGGAACCCTCGTTAAAAGTCCATATGCTCTTTCAGAGCGAACAATAAAATTATTACCAGAGACTAACTAAATACCTCTTTGAGTATAGCCAATGATTGTATTCTTCCCATAGATGGAAAATGAATCTGGTAATAATCGATCAACACTTCTAATGCTCTTCTTCGCAATGATCCTCCAATTTTTAAAGAGAAAGAACTGATCGTCTCATCTTGCTTTAATAATTCATTGAAAAACATCTCTACATCCTTATCCAGCAAACGGCCAAAGTCTTTGGCGATATCTTCAGCTACAGAAGGTCTGACACCCAGGTACGCCGCATATTCGACAAGAAAGATCAAATGAAAATCTTCGTAATCCTCTTCCATTTCATCAAATAAGGATAACCTTTTGACGATGAAAGAAAATAATTCTTCATCCGGATGTTCTTCTTTTAGTGTTTTAATAAACAACTCCGCCAAAAAAAGTAACACTGCTATTTTCCGCAGTTCAAAAGTGGCGGATTTGTATGCTCTGTAAATATTGTATTCTGAAATTCGGTTTAGCCCTTTGGAAGTGTTGTCGTACACTACCATATCAAGGATCGTCAAGGGTTGAAAAAAAGCGATCCTTCCTTTTTTATCTCTTACACCATTTACGACATACGATTTAGTGCCTAATACTTCCGTATAAATATTGACAATGATCGATGTCTCTTTGTATTTAATTGATCCGAGTACAATGCCTCTTGTTTTAACCAGCATTGTTATTCGAGAACAGCTATTTTGCCAACATATTTTTCCTGTCCATCTTCCGAAGCACTAAAGATAAGATAGACCCCTGCAGTTGCTCTCCTACCCGTATAGTCTTTCAAATTCCATGATGCCGTTCCACCATTAGCGGGCGTTTCATAGGTCAACTTTCCTGCAATGTCCGTGATCTTCACTCTTGCATCATCTGCCAATCCTGAGATACCTACGTAGCCATCGAAATTTCGCTCTACAGGATTAGGAAATATTTTTACATTAGTATGTGCCACTTCACCAAATGTGGCGTCTCCTCTATAAGAAATAACACCCCTATCAGTACCAAAGAAGACCTCGCCTGATTGCTCGTTGATTGTAATGGTGGTAACATTATTATCAATCATTGGACTATTACTTTTATTAAAATTGAAGATTGTTTCCAATCCATCGGCACTTAACAAAAAGACACCGTCTGGTGTACCCACCCATTTTCTGTTTGCCGCATCGGTTTTGATGCAATTGATTTTTTTATCAAAGAACAATGGAAATCCATTTACAATTGGCAAGTATGCTTTAGGAATACTACTCGGCTTAATCTGCGCAGGATTTGTAAATACACATATACCTTGGTCTGTGCCAATCCATACCTGGCCGGTTTTGTCTACACTCATTGTATTCACCACAATATTCGGCAATGCCCCTTTATTACTTTCTACCCCAAAATAAATCTGAGTACTAGTACCTGCTGCTCTATTGATCTCCTTGAACATCATCAATCCTCTATATCCACCTGAGGCACCAATTCTTATCCATTTATTCGATTGTAGATCTACTACAATTTCCTGTGGAAATTTACCATCAAATTGTGTAGCCTTAAAAGACGACCATGTCCCTGATGGGTCAATGGCATGCAAGAATGGTTTGTTAGCCGCACGGTCTGCTTGAGCATGCGCACATACCCATACTGTTCCTTCCTGATCCGTTACCAATCCGGTCAAGTACAACATTTTTAACGGACTGGTTAATGTATCCAACAACACATAACTTCTGTCTGCCGGATGAAATTCAACAAGGCCCCAGCCAAATGTAGTGAAGTACCAGTTTTTGCTTGCAGGATGTATAGCAACGTCCAATAAATCTCTGCTAAGGAGCGGAAGTCCATCGTATATAGTATACGCTTTCCATATATTATCTTCTCCTAAGAGCATTGCGCTGCTTTCCAAATAGACATTTCCAAATGCAACATTAAGCCCTCCCCTGCAATTGATCACCGTATTATTTAAGTACTTCAGTCTAAATGATTCTTTAAAAGGAGGTGCTACCGGCTTCCCGATTAACTCTAAAGCAGGTCTATAGACAGCTAATCCATAATTTACCTGAGTAAAATAAATACCTCCATCCGCACCGACTAAAGCACTATAGGGTGTATACAAAAAATCAGTATAAAACAATTGACTATTGATTGCCGAAGTGAACTTGTATATTTTATCGTCTAAGGATACAACCATAGCTCCATCTCCAGAACTAATTTCTCTTATCTCTGTTCCTCCGATACCTGTACTTTGCCATTGCGCACCGTTGAAATAATAAATCCCCTTTGTGTCGACACCTGCAAATACCACACTGCCCGATCTTCCTACAGACTTAACACTACCTGCGGGTATACCATCCGCCGCGGCATACAATTTCCAACTCGCATAATCACGAAGATTAACACCCGGTGAAAACCTAGCTCCCAGAAGCCCTTTTGCAGAAGCTACGAAAATAGAATCTCCGTCTTGGCTCAATACAGAAGCATAAAAAATATTAGCCGATCCATCTGTGCTTACGTTAATGTATGAATCTGAAATCTCACGCCTGCTCATGTCCAAAATACTTAGTCCGTAATCCGTAGAGACGAATATTTTATTTCCATACTCATGAAAATGATTGATATTCTTGGAGCCCGTGGTGTTTGCCCTTTGAATCGCGTCAAAACCCGTTATCGAATTACCATTTATGAAATCAATGTTACCATCCTGGTAACCGACAAGTATCTCCTCATTCTTATAGGAACCCAACTTGCTAATGTCCACTCCAGTCAAGCCCTCTTTTTTTGAAATGGTGTTCAATGATTTATCTTCCTGGTCGTAGTAGAATAAAGCAACATTGTTAGCACAATAGATTTTATCACCGGATAGTGCTACACTTTGAAGGTTATCAAAGTTATAATGCGCCCTCCATTGTCCTATGCCCACCGGAGACTGACCATATGAAGAAACTAAGCCCATTTGTATACTTACAAACAGGGCTATAAGCGTTATTTTAAGAGATCTCATGCTGTTCAAATAAACGTAAAAACTTTATTTTTAACATAGATTATTGCTGTTAATTTCGGTAATTTTATAACCAGACTATTTAGCTGACTCTCTCTATGAATACAAATTTGGATCTTTCTAAGATACAAGCATACAGTACTGCACTTTCCAGTAAATTATGCAATAGCTTTTTCTCCGGAAAAGAAATCATTAACGGAGAACAGTTACTTTCCTTTACGCCTGTAGCACAGTTGAATCTCTTTATTGTAAAAACGTTATTTGAGCGTTGGAAAGATGAGCTGCAGAAACTAAAGAGTCCTTATTTCAACTATGAAGCTCAGGAAGTGCAGGAAGCATTGAATGGGTTTATGAATACCTTATCCAAGAACATTGCGGTTTCTAAAGAATCCTTTAGCCCATTGGTTCAAAAAGCAATTGCGGACACTATTATACTTTCCCTTTCTCCCGCAGAGTATATTCAGATGGAGTTCAATTCTTCTCCGGTATCGTCTAAAACTGCTTTGCTCGATAAACTCAAATACCATAAAATACAGGAAACGATCTTCAAACGCTTTCAGGAGCAGCTTTCGAATCTGTCCAGAGGAGAAGTCAGCAGTGAAGATCTTCATACGATCATTACAGCTCTTCCCCTTTCCAGTATAGAAGAAGAGGCAAAAGCTAAAGATGTTTTAGATGGTATCTATGCCTTGTTGCAATTTGATATTAAAGAGTTCAATCCTCAAACCCTGAAAACATCTTTCCAACAGGAAGCGGTCAAAGTCAATATTCCTTTTGGAGAAGAAAACAAACCGATAACTTCCATTCCGGTTCAAAAAAAACCAATGGAAAAAACCGTTCTTCAACAAAAAATGGGGGAGCAACAACTGACCATCAATGACTCTTTAAAATCTTCTCAGGAAAGTAGCATTGCGGATCGTTTTTCCAAATCAAAAATAGAAGACATCAAATCTTCTATTCCACTTAATTTGAAATTTTTGTTTATCAATATATTATTCGATGGCAACAGTGTGGATTACAATACCGCACTCAATGAGATAGAGCAAGCCGAAAGCATTGAAAAAGTAAAACAACTCTTGGATCACAATTATTCAGAGAAATACAAATGGAGTAACCATACGGAAGAAGCAGATGAATTTTTGAAAATTATAGAGCGGAAATTTTATTAGTCGTTAGACGTTAGTGGTTAGTCATTAGTAAAAGATTGAAAAAAATAAAAAGGGGTATTATCAATAATTGATAGTACCCCTTTTTATTTTACTAGCGTCTAACGAGTAACGACTAGTGGACCAGCACCTCTCCTCTGTGTGCGTCAAGCTTGAGGAAGATGAACAATAAAATAGTAAAGGACCATAAAGAAGATCCTCCATAGCTAAAGAAAGGCAAAGGAATACCGATCACAGGAAACACGCCGATCGTCATACCAATGTTTACCATGAAGTGTATGAAAATCAAACAAGCTACTGAGTAACCATAAATTCTCGAAAATTTATCCTTTTGCCGTTCCGCTAAAAAGACCAGCCGGAGCATAAAGGCTACATACAAACCAATTAATAACGTGCTTCCAAACCAGCCATGTTCTTCACCAATGGTGCAGAAAATAAAATCTGTACTTTGCTCAGGAACGAAGTCAAACTTGGTTTGAGTGCCTTCTAAAAATCCTTTACCCCAAAACTCTCCTGAACCGATGGCAATCTTTGATTGTCTCACATGTTAGCCTACTCCTTTAGGATCCAATTCCTGATCAATCAATACCATTACTCGATTGCGCTGATGTTCTTGCAGTACTTTATTCACAAAAAAGTCTACACCGAAAACAACACCACAACAAATACCACCTACTATCGTGACGACAAAAATATTCCTCCAGAGTAATCTTTTCTTTGTACTGTTTGTGGCGGCCTGAATCAAGTATAATATGACAATAAAGGCTAATCCTCCGATTACATATACAATGATAAATTTGTCGTAGATCAAAGTCAATACAAGTAACAGTGCGCTCATCACACCAATCAGTAGAATTACACCTGAAAGGCCTTCGCGGTATAAAACCAAAATAAAAGCTGAAAACACTAATGTACTTCCCGTTTCATTTTGAAGTAGAATAAATACGCAAGGTAATGCTAAGATAAACGCAGAGACCAACTTTGTTTCAAAGCGTTCAAATTTCACATTGACAGGACTCATGTATTTTGCCAAGGCCAATGCAGTGGCAAACTTAGCAAATTCGGCGGGCTGTATCCTGGTAAAACCAACGTCCAACCATGACCTGGAACCGTTGACCTCTGTGGCTATTAAAGTAGTTATGATCAATAGCAGAATGACCAAGCCATAGATCACGTACGCAAACGTAGAATAAAATTTAAAGTCAATGACCAGTATCATGATGATGAGTACAACAGCTGTACAAATCCACATCAATTGTTTACCGGCATTCATAGAAAAATCAAACATGCTTTGAGTGGCTTCTGCCTCCGGATCGTAGACCACGGCAAAAATATTGAACCATCCAAGCAGCACAAACAGTGAATAGAACCCTACGGTAATCCAGTCAATGTTTGACGATATCTTATCTACGTTTCTCATTTTTTATAACTGCCGTATTTACCAGTCAAATCTTTGTTGATAATGTATTCCTCCATGTATTTGTTAGGAGAACGTTTAAGGTATTTATGAATCAAAAGATTGGCGATAGGAGCCGCCGTCATAGCGCCAAAGCCTGCATTTTCCACAAATACGGCAATGGCTATTTTAGGATTATCTTTTGGTGCAAAAGCAATGAATACCGAGTGGTCGTCTCCATGCGGATTTTCTGCGGTACCTGTCTTACCACAAATCACGACACTATCCTTAGACCTGGTCCATGCGGCTGTACCAGCCAATACTACTTGTTCCATACCATCCACAATCGGTTTGAAGTACTTAGGATGAATAGTTGTTTGATGTCTTACTTTATACTTATCTAATATTCTTTTGTCATGACCTATACTACTTATTAAGTGCGGGGTATAATAATAACCTCTATTGGCAATCATGGCCGCAAAGTTTGCCATCTGAATGGGTATAATAGAAATTTCTCCCTGGCCTATACCCAGTGAATAGATCGTAGAGAATTTCCAACGCATATCGCCATAGATCTTATCGTAGTATTGATTGGAAGGAATGTTACCTGATTTTACGTTAGGCAGATCGACATCTATTTTGCTCCCAAAACCCATTGACATGATATGTGGTCTCCATAGATCAAAACCCATTTCTGTATCTTTATACTTGTTGGTGCTTAAATCCTGATTGATGATTTTCTTAAACGTCAAAAAGTAATACGGATTACAAGACCATTGAATAGAAGACCTCAGGTCAGTAGGTGAAGGATGCGAGTGGCAATTGACTAAAGATTTGTCGCACGAAAACTGTGTGCGTTCGGTAATGACTCCCAGTTGAAGTCCGGTAAGTGCTTGTGCCAATTTGAAAATAGATCCTGGAGGATATTGCGCCATCAGTGGTCTGTTAAATAATGGCTTCAATGGATCCATTAATATTCGTCCGTAATTTTTGGAATACAATCGCCCGGAAAGCAAAGCGGGATCATAAGAAGGTGCAGATACGAATGCTAAAATTTCTCCTGTTGAAGGTTCAATGGCTACGATACTTCCGATTTTACCTTGCATGAGCAACTCACCATACTGCTGTAATTCAAGATCAATCGTACTGACTAGATTTTCTCCTGCTACTGAAGTGGTATCATACTCGCCGCCACGGTAGCGGCCTTTCTGAACACCTTTCACATCTTTCATTACAAAGCGCACACCGCGTTGTCCTCTAAGTACTTCTTCGTACGATTGTTCCAGTCCACTAAGGCCGATGTAATCACCTTGCCGGTAATAATCATTCGTTTGTTTTTCTAATGTTGTTCTGCTGATCTCACCGATATAACCCAATGCATTCGCTAAACTCTTGTGCGGATAAGACCGCACGGTACGTGCCTGCACATACAAGCCATGATAGTCAGACAAGAAGTTTTGGATCTTACCAAAATCCTCTGTTGACAATTGCTTGAACAAAGGCATCGGCTTGTTGCGGCTATACCCTCTATCTTTCCTGAGGTCAGCCACAATTACTTTTAAAGAATCCGGAGTAATGCCAAATTTATTGCAAAATTCTAATGTATCGGTGAGTTTAAATTCTCTGAGAATAACCGTGATGTCAAAAACGGGTGTATTAAAAACAAGCAGCTTCCCTTTGCGATCGTAGATGAGACCACGGTTCGGGTAATCGACAATTTTTTCTACCGCATTGATTTCTGCTTCGATTTTATAGCGAGAATCTAAAATCTGCAGCACAAAAAGTCTACCGATGTAGATCAATCCTACGAATATGAATACAAACTGTAT
>JAQBNS010000141.1 GCA_028288405.1 Chitinophagaceae bacterium | reverse complement strand
CATCTCTTTAACGGGTTGCAAAGGTGTAGGTTTTTTTTCTCCCTACCAAATTCTTTACACTATTTTTATAAACTATTTCTTGTTTTATCTGCGTTAAAGAGAAACAAACAAGCTTTTTTTCGATTCAGCTACTCTAAACCGGGATGCAAAGGTGCTGGATTATTTTATATTATCCAACACCTTCTCCAAGAATTTATCCTCTTTTTTACAGAATTACAGCTTCCGAGTCACGTACAATTGTTTGTGTACGATCTGGACCAATGGAAATCAACGATATAGGAACATTCAATTGTTGTTCAACAAAAGCAATGTAATCGACTAATTCTTGCGGCATGGCTTCAAATGTTTTTACATCTGACAAATCCTTATTCCATCCTTTGAATTTTTTATAGACCGGAGTCACTTTTGTACGCACGATATCATAAGGAACCTGATCAACGATTGATCCGTCTTCCAATTTATAGTGTGTACATACCAAAAGTTCTTCGAATTTATTCAATACGTCCGCTTTCATCATTAATAAATGGGTCACTCCATTTAACATGACGGCATATTTAAGAGAAGGGATATCCAACCAGCCGCAACGTCTTGGACGTCCTGTAGTGGATCCGAATTCATTTCCTTCTTTTCTCATGAACTCACCGGTAGCATCGGACAATTCCGTTGGGAAAGGACCACTGCCTACACGTGTGCAATAGGCTTTGAAAATGCCATATACTGAACCTATTTTAGAAGGAGGTACACCTAAACCGGTACAGGCTCCGGCAGACATCGTATTGCTGGATGTTACAAAAGGATAAGATCCGAAATCAATATCCAGCAAAGAACCTTGTGCACCTTCAGCCAACACTTTATGTCCTTTATTAAGGACATCATTGATGAAGTATTCGCTGTCTACCAGATTGAATGTTTTTAAAAACTCAATCGCATCGAAGAAGGCTTTTTCAGTTTCTTCCAATGTGTATTCGAAGTTGTAAAATTTCAATTCGCTTTCATGCGCATCTACCAATGATCTGTAGCGCTCCTTGAAATCCGGAGCCAGGATATCTCCTACTCTGATACCTAATCTACCAATCTTATCGGAATAAGCAGGACCGATTCCTTTCAGGGTAGAACCAATCTTATTGTTTCCTTTACTCGCTTCATGCGCCGCGTCAAGCAGACGATGGGTAGGTAAAATCAATTGTGTCTTTTTTGAAATGAAAAGTTTCTTCTTAAAATCAATTTTGAATTTACTGATCAAAGCTTCTACTTCTTTTCTAAAAATGACAGGGTCCAATACCACACCGTTGCCGATCAGGTTAATCTGTTCATCTCTGAAAATACCGGAAGGAATCTGGTGAAGTACGTGTTTGTGACCATCGAACTCCAAGGTATGTCCAGCATTCGGACCTCCCTGAAAACGAGCAATCAAATCGTATTTGGGGGCAAGAAAATCAACCACTTTACCTTTACCCTCATCACCCCACTGCAATCCTAATAAAATATCTACTGCCATTATTCCTTCAATGCTATTTTTGTAATCTTTCTATTGCCTGACTCTCGTTGTCTACTATATTGAAAATAGAATTGAGTTTTGTAATGATCAACAATTTTTTGATCTGTTCAGAAGGGTTGATCAACACCACTTCTCCGCTTTTATTTCTAAATTTAGTCAATAAAGTGATCAATACACCAATACCGCTACTGTTCATGTAACGCACGCTAGACAGATCAATCGCCGCGTGTAAAATATTAGAGTTGATTTTATCATTTACGAGTTCCATTAATTCCAACCCGTTTGTTTCTCCGATCAAGTCTCCTTCTAAATGAAGAAACAAAATTTGATCTTTTATGTTGCTAGTGTAATTCATGGATTATATACTTTCTGTTTTAGCTGTTTTAAATTCACAATTTTGTTTGGTGCATTTTCCATACAAAATCAACGAATGGTGCATCACTTCAAAATTCAACAACTCTCCCACCATTGTTTGTATATTGTAAATGCGAGGATCACAAAACTCTGTTACCCGATGACACTCTGTACAGATCAAGTGATCGTGTTGACGGAATCCATAAGCCTTCTCGTATTGCGCCATGTTGTTTCCAAATTGATGTTTGGAAACCAAATCACAATCCACCAGAATATCCAGTGTGTTGTATACGGTTGCGCGGCTCACCCTATAGTTCTTATTTTTCATGCTGATGTATAAATTTTCAACATCAAAATGCCCTTCCCGAGAATAGATCTCTTCCAGGATTGCGAACCGTTCGGGGGTTTTGCGAAGATTTTTATTTTCCAGATATGCGGTAAAAATCTTCCTAACCTCTTCTAACATAGACTCTTTTATAGCCATAGAGGTGTCAAATATACGGATTATTAATTAAAATGATAATGAATGGCTTTTAAATAATTCTCGACACAGAAATGATGTCGGGGATCGTTTTCATCTTCATGCATAAACGATCAAATTGACGACCGTCCTGAACGTCCAACGTGATTTTACCTTCAAAAACACCATCATTAGTGTTGATAAGTATTGATCGGATGTTTACTTTTAATTCATTTGAAATAACTCGTGTCACATCGTTTACAATTCCCATTCTATCAGCGCCTTTGAGATAAATACCCGCCTGGAAAGGCAAATCGGTTTGGTTGGCCCAACGCACTTTAATGACACGGTATCCGTAATGCGACATCAGTTCCACGGCATTGGGACAAGAGGTTCGGTGTATTTTAACTCCCTCACTCACAGACACAAAACCAAACACATCATCTCCGGGAATAGGATTGCAGCATTTCGCATAACTGTAATCGACTGATTGCAAGTTGTCACCAATCACTAACCCACCGCTGTCCTGAATCTGTTTGATGGCTGCATCGGGATTGATGGCAATTGACTCCTCTGTAATTTTTTTAACAATGACAGGTGCCTCAAATGCTCTCTTGATCTCTTTAGGCTCTATAATTTCTCTGGCTACATCGATGTATAATTCAATCGCATTTTTCGCATTGAAGTAAGCCAACATTTTTTGCAACGATTCTGCATTAAAATCCTTCTTGATCTGCTTGAGTTTGCGTTCTATGATAGACTTTCCTTCTGCCGCAATTTTCTTGCGATCATCTTTCAGGTAGTCCTTGATGCGAGCTCTTGCTTTAGAACTTACCACAAACTTCAGCCAGTCTTCCGATGGTTTTTGTTTGGCGGAAGTCAAGATTTCAACCTGATCACCGTTATTCAGTTTATGACTTAGAGGAACCAGCTTTTGGTTTACTTTTGCACCGAGACAATGCACGCCTATTTCAGTATGAATTTCAAAAGCAAAATCCAAGGCTGTAGAACCGTTTGGCAAAGTCACCAGCTTACCTTTTGGTGTAAAAGCAAAAACCTCCTCGTTGAATAAATTTTGTCTAAAGTCAGCCACAAATTCCAAGGCAGAATAATCGTTGCGTTCGATCATTTCCCTCACTTTCTGAATCCATTGCTCTAAACCATTTTGCTTAGGCGTTGCTTTTCCTGTCGTATTGGGTGCTTCTTTGTATTTCCAGTGCGCTGCGTATCCCTTCTCGGCGATATCATCCATTCTATGTGTGCGTATCTGCACTTCCACCCATTGGCCAGTGCCACTCATTACCGTTGTATGCAGCGATTCATAGCCGTTGGCTTTAGGTGTACTAATCCAATCTCTTAAACGATCAGGACTTGGTTTGTAAAAATCGGTAACAATAGAATAGGCTTTCCAGCAATCTGATTTCTCTTCTTCAGGTTCTGAATCCAGGATGATGCGAATGGCAAACAAGTCATAAATTTGTTCGAATGGAATGCCCTGCTTATCCATCTTTTTGTTGATCGAAAAAATAGATTTTGGTCTACCCTTGATCGTAAATTTCAATCCTGCTTTATTTAATGAGTCCTTAATAGGAATAATAAAATCACTAATGAATTTATCGCGTGCCGCCTGCGTTTGCTTGATCTTTTGAGAGATCGAGTTGTAACGTTCGGTATTGGTATATTTGAGATAGAGGTCTTCTAATTCGGTTTTGATGGCATACAAACCTAATCGATGTGCTAAAGGTGCATAAAGGAAAATGGTTTCCGAAGCAATCTTTAATTGCTTGTCACGCGGCATGCTATCCAACGTACGCATGTTGTGCAAACGATCCGCCAGTTTGATTAAAATGACACGCACATCGTCGCTCAGTGTGAGAATCATTTTACGGAAGTTCTCTGCCTGCAAAGAACTGCGGCTGTCGAAAACACCTGAAATCTTTGTTAACCCGTCAATAATCTTCGCTACTTTGGGACCGAAGTCTCTTTTGATGTCGCGAAGTTCTAAACTGGTGTCTTCGACTACATCATGCAGTAAAGCAGCAACAAGAGAAGTCGTACCTAAGCCAATTTCTTCTACGGCAATTTGTGCGACAGCAATGGGATGATAGATATAAGGTTCACCGGATTTACGGCGCATGTCTTTATGCGCCTCCAAAGCGGTGTAAAAAGCTTTCTTGATGATAAGAGGATCTCCTTCCTGCATGATGGGTTTAGCATCACGCAGTAATTTTCTATAACGGCGTAAAATCTCCTTATTTTCCTTCTCTAAATCTATCTCCATGTTACCAATTAGCGAGTTTTTATCGTTTTTTTCAACCTCTACGTAATATTAATGCAAAAAGGTATTGCTATTTTATTTTTTTGTATAACTTTGCACTCCCAAAGCGGATGTGGCGAAATTGGTAGACGCACTAGACTTAGGATCTAGCGGGGCGACCCATGGGAGTTCGAGTCTCTTCATCCGCACTCGATTGAAATAAACCCTCTTCCATTTTGGATGAGGGTTTATTTATTTAAAAGGGTATTATTCACAGCAACAGACTGAGCAACAGCAATAGTGGATTTATCTGTTGCTCTTGCTCACACTCTTGCTGTTTTGGCTGAGGGATAGTAGCGGAAAGCCCACAGCGAGCCAAACTGTTCAGAATCACTCCTAATGTCTGATCCGAGCGAGGACTTGCAGCGAATAGCCCGACCCCGCACATTGAACCTGGATTGAAACATTATGTTAGTTTGCGGGGGCAGCCCCAAATAACTTCTTGAATACCAACAATAATTGACTGAATTAAATTTCAGAACCATTCATTTAAAAACTAAATCTCTACACCGTGGAAATCACTCTTGAAAAACAAGGCGAAAGCAAAGCTACATTGAAAGTACATCTTCTGGCCGCTGATTACGAACCAAAAATTCAGGAAAAACTAAAAGACTACGGTAAGAAAGCAAGTCTGAAAGGTTTCCGTCCCGGTAAAGTACCTGCCTCTCTTGTACAAAAAATGTACGGTAAAAGTGTAAAGGTAGATGAGATCAACAGCTTGGTGATCAGAAGCCTTCAAGAATATATCCAACAGAACAAATTACATGTCATCGGTTACCCATTGCCTAAAGTGGACAGTGGTAAAAACTTAGACTGGGACAGCCCTGTAGATTATAACTTTGACTATGAAGTGGGTTTAGTACCTGCATTCTCTTATACCTTATCTGACAAAGTCAAATTGGACCAATACGAAATTGGCCAGTCTGATGAATCGGTAAAAACAACATTGGAAAACCTTCGGAAACAATACGGTCAAATGTCTGACGGTGAAGAAGTGAAAGAAGGCGATTTTGTGAACGGAGAGCTGAAAGAAGTAAACGGGAACTTTAGCAGCAACACCCTTGTTCCTACAAACAGATTAAACAAGAAAGGAATAGCCTTATTTGACAATAAGAAAGTGGGTGAAGTCATCAGCTTCAACATTGAAGAATTGTTTGACGATCCGATAAACCTGGCTTATGTGACCGGTCGCACAAAAGAAGAAGTGGATCAGATCAAAGGAGCTTATACCTTTGCCATCAGCGGCATCCGTCGTTCAGGAGTAGCTGAGTTGAACCAAGAATTCTTCGATAAAATTTTCGGTCCGGGTAAAGTAACAACAGAAGCAGAATTCACCGCCAAACTGAAAGAGACCATCGCTGAAAACTATAAGCGTGAATCTGATCAGTGGTTCAATAAAACAGTGAAGGACTATTTTGTGGACAATACAAAGATTGATCTTTCTGAAGATTTCCTTAAGCGTTGGTTATTAGTTTCTAACGAAGGTAAAGTTTCTGCCGAACAAGTAGATAACGAATACACTGCGTTTGCTCAGGAATTGAAATGGTCATTGATCAAAGGTAAAATCGGAGAAGATAACCAGGTAAAGGTAGAGCACGAAGAAGTGTTGAAACAAGCGAAAGACATGATCATGGCTCAGTTTGGCATCAGCAACATCACGGATGAAATGCAGGAAACCATTGACCGTGTGGCTGAAAACTACCTTCAGAGTGAAGAAGGTAAAAACTACCAGAATCTTTACGAACAAGCCTTCAATAGCAAGGTGTTAGACTTCATTAAAGAAAAAGTGAAAATTAATACTAAATCGGTTACGGCCGAGGAGTTTCAAAAATTAGTGGGCGCTTAATCAAAACGTTCATTTAAAAGAGAAAGTCCTTTACTAAAAGGACTTTTTTTTTAGATTTGTACTAATAAACGTAATTAAAACTATGATCAATAAAGACGAATTCAGAAAATTTGCCATCAAAGGCCAAGGCATCGGAAGTCATATTCTGGATGGTTATATCAATAAGATGGAAGGCATCACCAGACATGAGATCAGTAACATGACTCGTTCGGTAATTGAAGAACGTCCGACACGTTTTGCAGAAATCGACGTGTTTTCTCGTTTGATCATGGATCGTATCATTTTCTTAGGTACCGACGTAAACGATAATATCGCGAACATCATCACAGCGCAATTGTTGTTTTTGGAATCCGTAGATTCTAAGAAAGACATATTGATGTACATCAACAGTCCCGGAGGATCTGTGTATGCAGGTCTTGGTATTTATGATACCATGCATTATGTAGGACCAGACGTAGCAACGATCTGTACAGGTATGGCAGCTTCTATGGGTGCGGTATTGCTGGCAGGTGGTGCAGCGAAAAAACGTTCAGCATTGAAACATTCACGTATTATGATTCACCAACCGATGAGCGGTATGCAAGGTCAGGCTTCTGATATGGAAATCTCTTTGAGACAAACATTGGAAGTAAAGAAAGACTTGTACGACATCTTGGCTAAACACAGTGGCCAGACGTATGAGAAAGTAGAAAAAGATTCCGATCGTGATTACTGGATGCGCGCTCACGAAGCGAAAGCATACGGCTTGATCGATGAAGTATTGGAACGTAAATAATAACACCAAAGCGATGGCGGATTAATATCCGCCATCGCTTTTATAATCACCTCTTCACCTTAATATTCTAAGCGTGGCTAATAACAACAATGTTACTTGTTCCTTTTGCGGAAGACATAAAAAAGATGTATCCCTGATGATTTCAGGTATACAAGCACACATTTGTGATCGCTGTGTCAACCAGTCTTATCAGATCCTTCAGGAAGAGTCGCACACCAAAACAAAAAAAGGCTCACCTAAATTTAACCTGATCAAACCTCAGGAGGTGAAGAAGTTTTTGGATCAATATGTCGTAGGTCAGGACGAAGCTAAAAAAGTATTGGCCGTATCGGTATACAATCACTACAAACGATTGAACCAACCGAAACAAGACGACGAAGTCACCATAGAAAAATCGAACATCATCATGGTCGGTGAAACCGGTACCGGTAAAACATACCTTGCCCGTACACTAGCCAACATATTACAAGTTCCTTTCTGCATCGCTGATGCTACCGTATTGACAGAAGCCGGTTATGTGGGGGAAGATGTAGAAAGCATTTTGACTCGTTTGCTACAAGCTTCTAACTACGATGTAGAGTCGGCCGAAAGAGGCATTGTATACATTGATGAGATC
>JAQBNS010000135.1 GCA_028288405.1 Chitinophagaceae bacterium | reverse complement strand
TCTCCTGCATCTTTATGGAAAAATCCTTTGTCATCAATGCCATTCGGATTTCTCTTTAAAGATTCAGGACGATCCTTCAAATAAGGAAGGATGTATGCTTGTATCGATTGGTAATACTTTACTACATCTCCTTTGGTCAATTTATCTTTAGGGAAATAGATTTTATCCTGATTTGTAAGCTTGACTTCTATTTTTCCTGCTTTGACTACCTTCGCCTCCTTTGCAGCCGGTATACCTTTTCTAGTAGTAGTTTTTTTTACTTTCGTTTCCATGGGCTGTTTCGTTTCTTCCTTCACTTCACTTGGTTTTTTATCGATTCGTAACCCCATAAATACGGGATGTCTGAGCTGTTTGTCTCTTGTCCACTCGGTATATTTGATGTTGCAAATCAATACCGGTTTGATCCAGGTTACTACATCGTTTACTTTTACTTTGGCTTGAAAAGGAGATTTAGTAGTTTTTAATTTGGTCATCTGTTGATACAGTTCTTTCAAACTTTGATCCGAAAAACCGGTACCTACATGTCCTGCATATTGAAGAATACCTTCATTGTCGTAGATGCCAAGGATAAGAGATCCAAAGTGATTGCGGGCACCACTCGGCGCTGTAAAGCCACAGATGATAGCTTCAGTGATATTATGATTTCGAATTTTCAACCACTCACTACTTCGTTTGTTGGTAGAGTAAAGGCTATCTGCTTTTTTCGCTATCATGCCTTCCAGGTCATGATCCAAGACCCACTTAAAAAATTTCTCTCCACCTCCTGCTACATGTTCACAGTAACGGATAATAGAGTTTTTAGGTAAAATGCTTTGCAATTTTTTCTTACGTGCCATCAACGGTTCATCGTACAATGGTTTTCCTTCGAAACTCAATATGTCAAAAACATAATAGGCTAATGAACAGTCGTCAGGTACATCCGGATAATGTTGCAACAGTTGAAAATTAGGTTGCGCATTTTTATCCAGCACGACAATTTCTCCATCCAACACCATGTTATGCTTTAACTGTTGCAAAGCAGCAACAACTTCAGCGTATTTGTTTTCAAAAGAAACACCGTTGCGAGAGTAGAGCTTTACTTTGCCCTTGTGCAATTCAGAAATAGCCCGGTAACCGTCCCACTTGATTTCAAATATCCAATCGGGATCATCAAAGGGCTTGCCACCTGGCTTGGCCAGCATAGGATGAATATAAGAAGGGTATTTTTTCTCCGCGCCCAGTTCGGATAAGATAGATTGAAGATTACGTTTAGGCTTTTCGGAAGTGATTACTTGACTTTTTTTTTTGCGGCCTTCGTGACCGGTGAATGGATAGGCGTATAATCTTCACTGTTATATGCGTCATGTGTAGCGTATTGATCGTTGTGCTTGATCAGTAACCAGGAGTTGGCCGGTTTGTCGCCTTTCATCTTAACTAAAGCAAACTCTCCTTTTAATTTTTTCCCTTTTAACACGATCTTAATGGATCCATTCTTAAGATCTTTTAACAATTGTTTATTCCCCTCTACAGGATCTTTAATGCTGATGTGTTCGTAAGTACCCTTGTCCCATATTTCTACTACACCTGCACCATAATTTCCTTTTGGGATTTCTCCTTCAAAACTTCCATAGTCGTAAGGATGATCTTCTACCATCATCGCCAGACGCTTGTCATTAGGATTCAAGGATGGACCTTTTGGAACAGCCCAGCTTTTCAATACACCTTCCATTTCCAATCTGAAATCGTAATGCAAATGAGAAGCCTGATGACGTTGTATCACAAAAGTCAATGCCTTTTTAGATACTTCTTTCGAACCATGTTTAGAAGGTTCCGGTGTATCCTTGAAGTTTCTCTTTTTTGTATACTGAACTAAACTCATTAGGCTCTTTTTAATTTAGCAGGAGTCAAACTTTCTCTCAATTGATCCATAAGATCTTTCTTGGTATTCCTTGTTACCTTTAGTTTAGGTTCTGTCAATTTTTGTCCTTTTGCTTTTGCCTTGATTACTTTCATCAAGGAAGAAGTATATTGATCTTTGTATTTGTCAATGTCAAATTTAGTTTGCAACTGATCAATCAAAGCCATCGCCATTTTTAATTCAGAGGGCTTGACTTCACTCTTCGCCGGTAATTTTAATTCAGAAATATCTCTGATCTCTTCCTTAAATCTTATCTTATTCAAGATAATGGCACCGTCTGAAGCTTTAAGGATGGCTAGATTCTCTTTTGTACGTAACACAAAAGAACACAAACCTACCATCTTAGATTTTTCCAGCGCTGCTCTTAGTAAAGCATACGCTTTATGTCCTGCCTTTTGTGGTTCTATGTAATAAGGCACTTCATAGTACATGCTGTCAATTTCTTCTTCCTTGATAAAAGACTGAATTTCTATTAAGTCACTTTTTTCTGCACTCGCTCTTTTGAAATCTTTATCGTCTAACACGATCATCTTTCCATCGTAGTCATAACCTTTGATGATATTTTCCCAGGCTACTTCTTTTCCGGTATGTTCATTCACGCGTTTGAAATGAATATGAGCATGGTCTTTCTTGTCGAGCATGTCGAGATCCAAACTACTGTCTTGTGTTGCGCTATAGATCTTGATTGGAATATTTACCAACCCAAATCCTATCGCTCCTGTCCAAAGTGCTCTCATAAAACTAGATTTAATGATAGATCTAGTCAAAAAATAATGCCAAAGCCGATTATTGAGCTGTATTGAGCATGTATGAAAGAACTATAGTAATGTCCTTTATAGATTGTCCAAACTATTCCCCATAGTGTATAGCGGACTTTTACATTTCGATAAACATCAAGTAACCAATTCTTAACATGAAGAGGCTATTTTCGCTGATATAGGACTTGAATTATTTCTTCATGAAAAAAATCATCATCAGTTTACTGTTTTTATCAGCAGTACTTTTTGTTATCGAACATTCAGGTTGTTAATGCTTTAAAGCTGTATGGCTAAACATGAATGCCTGGACTCCTCTACCTTCATAGTGGTATTGTGGAATATCTTTCCCCGGATAGATTTGCATTTGATTTATTTTTCAACGAAATTTTTCTTCCAATGTAAAAACAAACACAATGAAGACCTTTGTATGGTGGGCATTATTGACGGGATTGATTTCTCTTCAAGGAGACATAGAAGTGATCAAATGGCCAACGTTGGAGGAATACATTAACAAGAAGCAGGGCAAAGTAAAGGTAATTAACTTTTGGGCAACCTGGTGTAAGCCTTGTATGGAAGAGTTACCCTACTTTGAACAGATCCACCGGGACTATAAGGATAAAAATGTGGAAGTCCTGTTGGTGAGTTTAGATCAGGCTTCCATGACAGATAAAGTGAAAGCCAGTCTCCGGAAAAACAACATCACAGCAAAAGTGGTTTTGTTGGACGAAGTAGATTTCAATAAATGGATCAATGCTGTGGACACCACTTGGTCTGGGTCTATTCCGGCGACATTGGTTATTTCAAAAAACAATACAACTAAAGCGTTTTACGAGAAACAATTTACGCAGCAACAATTAGAAGAACTTATCCATTCATTAAAACCTTGAATGTTATGATTATGAAAAAAACGATCGCGCTTTTATCTTTGACATTTTTAGTAGTGTCTGCTGTTGTGCTATCTTCTGCTTATAAAGTAGGTGATACGATTACTGATTTCAAATTGAAGAATATCGATGACAAACTGGTTAGTTTATCAGATTTTAAAGATTCGAAAGGTTATATCATTGTCTTTACTTGTAACCACTGTCCTTATGCCAAGGCTTACGAAGAAAGAATCATTGATCTGCAAAAGAAGTATGGAAAAAACTATCCGGTCATCGCCATTAATCCTAACGATGCTGTAAAGTATCCGGATGATAGTTTTGAAAACATGAAGAAGAGAGCGAAAGAAAAGAATTTTCCTTTTGTGTATTTACACGATGAGAGTCAATCTGTCGCTCAACTATTTGGTGCCACTAAAACACCTCATGTTTATTTGGTTCAAAAAGAAGGAGTAAAAAATGTCATCAAATACATTGGAGCGATAGATAACAATTACCAGGACGCGAAAGCGGCTACTGAGTTTTATGTAGCAGATGCCATCGCTGCTTTAGAAGCGGGTAAAGACATTAGCCTCAAAGAAACGAAAGCCATTGGTTGCAGCATCAAATGGAAAGAATAGTTTTATTTACAGTGATTTACAAAGAGCGAATGCAAGGAATATGGTTCGCTCTTTGTTCTTACTGTAAAGAACTTAAGCAACCATTACCTCTCCATTCAATACATAAGCCACACATTTTTTGTTGGACAATACAACAAGCGTAACCTCGGTATCGCGCTCAAAACTTTCAAACAAGATCTCCCCTACTTTAATTGTTTTCAAACCTTGCAAAATGTTGTTGGTCTTCACTTTTCCAACGCAGGAAAGAAAATTGGCTTCATAAATATCCAGTTCAAAACAATATTTTCCCATGCATGCATGATCTTGCTCGTGATGCGAAGGATGAGGAACGGATTGATCAACTTTATTCAATACTCTACCTCGCACAAGAGTCAATCCTTTATGATTGATGTTATTTTTGAAAACAAAATCTGTGATAAGTATTACAAAAGGAACGATAGCGAAAAACCATCCTCCGAAAAAAAACAACAACATACCAAGCATGCCCCATATCACACATACCAATTTCCTTCTTCTTAATTTCTTTTTAAGAACAGGTTGTAAATCTCGATATATCTTAGTGTATTCCATAGCTAAAGATTAATCGCTTGATATGTTCAAAACATTTGAAAATAGCGTTTAGTTTTCACAAACGAGATTTTCCAGCTTCTCTATACATACGTTTTTAAGGGTAAAATGATTCCATATTTTTAATTTATTATTAAAAATATTACATTTAATAGCGATTGGAGCTCAAAAATGAAGTTTTAAAAAAAGCCTTTTGTTTAATCCTTAGCCAGGAATTTATTTTTTGAAGTCAGAAGACGAACTAAAAAATGTGGTTTTGTTCTGAATTATTACCTATACCGCAGTCAATTGTTGATTGACTATTGCAACCAATTCACCGATTTTCTCGTCGTCTACTAAAGCTTGAATCTCATCGCCAGGTTCTAATGTTGAACCACCACTGGGAACAAAATAATTGGCGCCTCTTTTTACAGAGATGATCAAACTTCCTTTCAGTGCTTTCACTTCCACTAAAGGGTTATTGCAAAACAAATCAGAATTGGGTACGGTTAATTTTATCAGTGTACGATTGGTTTGATCCAGGTTGTTAAATTCAGAAGGCATGGTGACCAATTTATTTTGAGGAGCATTGAGCTTTAGTAATTTCGCTACCCATGGAATAGACCAGCCCTGAAAGAGAGCAGAGGTAATGACGATAAAGAATACGACATTAAAAATCCATTGTGCCTCCGGAATACCTGCAATCATGGGGAATGTAGCCAATATAATCGGAACAGCTCCTCTTAATCCTACCCATGAAATAAATGCTTTCTCTTTGATAGAATACTTAAAAGGAATCAAAGAAATAAAGACCCCCAAGGGCCTTGCAATGAAAATTAAAAAAAGAGAAATAAGAAATTCTGTTTTAATGGCCGGTAAAATGTGACTTGGAAAAACCAATAAACCCAATGTAATGAACATTAGAATTTGAGAAACCCAAGCCGTACCATCGAAAAAACGGAAGATATTTTTCTTATGTACAATATTGGCACTACCCAAGGTCATACCGGCTACATACACTGCCAGAAAGCCACTGCCATGAATCATGGCGGTTAAAGCATAGACAAAGAAAGCAGAGGCAAAAACGAATACAGGATACAATCCTTCAATGGGAAACTTCAATCGGTTGACAAGAAATACAATGGCCTTTCCTAAGGCAAAACCCATAGCCAGTCCTATTCCCATTTCCATCAGGAAAGATCCTGCCATGACCAGATAAGACGCTTCTTTAGCACGTGCAAAACTGATCAGTGTGATGGTAAGGAATACGGCCATCGGGTCATTGCTACCAGATTCTAATTCGAGCAAAGGAGTGATATTGCCTTTGATCTTAATATTGTTGGCCCCAATAATGGAGAACACAGCGGCTGCATCAGTCGATGCGACGATAGCACCCAATAGTAAACTGATATGCCATGGTAAATTGAATAACCAGGTGGAGAAAGCGCCTACAGCAGCTGTCGTAATGACTACTCCTACCGTAGATAAACTAACTGCCGGCCATAATACATGTTTGACATGTTTCCATTCGGAATCCAGGCCACCAGAAAATAGAATCAAGATTAGTGATGTGATGCCTATATTTTGAGCGAGTTGCGGATCGTTAAAGTAAATGCCACCAGGACCTTCTGAACCGGCTAGCATACCAATAGCCAGGAAAAGCAAAAGTACGGGTACTCCTATGTTATTGCTTAATCGGGAGATCAGGATACTGATGATAATCAGCGTGGAAAGTGTTAAAAATAAAGTTTCTAATTCAAACATAAATCTTAATGCCATCCAATGGGAGACATAGGTTGTCTTACAATATAAAAAAAAAGAAGTGAAAAATAAAGTCTCTCACGGCTTAGGTGAGAGACTTTAATGTTATTTTAATATTTATTCAATAACTTATTTCTTAGCTACTAAATCTACATTCAATTCGAATTCGTTAGAGATTGCTTTGTCACCTAGTGAATCGAAGAAACTGGCAGAACCGTATTTGATGTCGTATTTAGTTCTGTCAACTAATATTTTTGCCTTTGCTGTTACTTCAGTAGCACCTACTGTAATGGTAGCAGGGAACTCAAGCGGTTGTGTGATACCCTTAATCGTCAAATTACCGTTGATTTTGTAAGTACCGTTTCCTGTTGAAGTTACTTTAGTGATAGCGAAAGTAGATTTAGAAAATTTTGCTACAGCAAAGAAATCATCTGATTTCAAGTGACCAATCAACTTGCCGTTGTAATCAGCATCTGTAAGATCTGTACAAGTGATGGTCGTCATATCGATATCGAAAGAACCACCAAGAATGTTTTTACCATCAGAAGTCAATTTACCATCTGAGATGTTTACAGTACCGGTGTGTTCGCCAGTTACTTTTCTACCGATCCAGGTAACTTTACTTTTTGTTTTGTCTACGTTAAAAGTAATAGACGCTGCTGTGAAAGCCAAAGCTGAAAAAGCGATAGCTGCTGTTAATGCTACGTGAGAAATTTTCATAGTTGTTAAAATTTAAGTTGTTAAAATTGAATATATGGATTATTAAGGTAATACAATTAGTGAATCAACACAGACGTCATCGCAATAGATCCCATGTCTGTTTTGTCGTTAAAGAATTCTACAGATTCTTTTTCTCCTTTAAGTGCCATCGTATAAATCAATGGCAGGTAGTGATCGGGAGAAGGTACAGCCAACTGTACCGCTTTACCCAGCGATTGATAATTAACCAGTCGTTGATGATCATTGGTAGCAATTAAGTTTTTAAACGTCTCGTTTGCTTCGATGGCCCAGTCATGACTTTGAGTAGGATTTTGCCAGTTGATCAATCGTAAATTATGCACGATGTTACCGCTTCCTACAATCAATACTCCTTTATCTCTTAAGGCAGATAACTCTTTGGCTAACTCATAATGCCATTGTGTATCCTTTTTATAATTTAAACTGAGCTGAAATACCGGAACATCTGCATTTGGAAACAAGTGACACAATACACTCCATGCTCCGTGATCCAATCCCCACTCTTTATCAAGGCCAACTTCCGTGCCATGAATCAACTGTTTGGTTTCAAGAGCCAGTTGCGGACTTCCCGGTGCAGGATATTGAAATTCATTCAATGCTTTTGGAAAGCCTCCGAAATCATGTATCGTTTGTGGCTTTTCCATTGCCGTAACAAATGTTCCGTTCGTTTCCCAATGAGCAGATACCATCAATACTGCTTTAGGTTTCGGTAAAGACTTTCCTATCTCTTTAAACTTGCGGGTATAATCGTTTTCCTCGATCGCATTCATCGGACTGCCATGCCCTAGAAAAAGCACTGGCATTCTCGATGTTCTTTCAAATGTATCGGTAATACTTTTTAATGAGTTCAGTTGCATAGCGAGCCCTCCCACAGGTATTAAAGCTAATGTCTTTATAAAATCTTTGCGATCCATGTATGCTGACATTTAATAATCTATTGTAGTTCCGTGACAAGGTATTTATTTTTTGCCTCGGTTACTGTTACAATGTTAAGTCATTGTTGCTTCCTACGCATTGATGCATGTTAAGAAAATCAATTGATCAGGATCAAGGCTATGTTAGTTATTTCGTTGATTCGATTTAAAACCTATTTCATCAAAAAGCAATAATACTTGTTCCACCGCCTGATTGTTTTCCCCTCTTACTGTATAAGATACCACCTCCGGTGTGAAATCTGCCATGGTGTGCACCACCTTAGAGAAAGGCAACAGATCCTGAACGTCTTTATTTTTTAAATCACTGACTATGTTGACAATGATTTTGCCTGTTACAACATTTTTGATTTTTTCCAATAGCTTCAGGTATTCTTCGCTGTGGTAAAGCAATATCACATCCGCTTGCCAGGCGCATTCGTGCGAACAATCGAGCATCTCTACCGAAGCATTGGCATGTTGCTTTAGAATGCATTGTTTCACGCTCTCCCACTTTTGATCCGCCAACAGCAAAGGATATCCTAATGCTGCCAGGCGAGATACGATGGTTGTATCAGAATGATTAGAAGAACCGATAACTGCAATTGTCTTTTTCATATCCCTGATAGATTAGGATGATGAATCAAAAGTACAGGAATGTGTAGCGGTATGCATTGACATGCATCAAAAAAAAGCATTGATCTAGATCAATGCTTTTTGAAGTTTAAAAACTAGTGTAAATAACTATTCTGTGGTGTTATAGTGGTAGCACCAATCGCCTTTTAACGCGGATGCTTTAGTGTGTTCGTGCTCAGCAGCCAAATTGAGCCACTGACAGGCTGCAGAAGTATCCTGTAAATACAATAGACATAAGCCTTTATTGTAGAGGATATCACTGGAAGGATTTTTCTCAGATTCTATCAGTTGAGTGAGTATTTGATTGGACTCTTTATATTTTTTCACTTCGATCAAACTCAAGGCTTGCAAATAAAGGATATGATTGTCCTTATGTTCAATACGGCTAAATGAATTCAAGGCATCGGCATATTCACTTTTATGAACCTGCATCTCTCCGATCATTCGGTAAGCACTGTCGAGCCCTTTGGACGAAGGATATGCCTGCAGCAATTCCAATAGTTCAACCATGGACTCCCCTTCCCGTTTCAATTTATAAAGACAATAGCCCTTTAAGTAAGACACACTTTGCTTTTCATACTGAGTATGCGGACTCACATTTTCTAATTGTTTGTAAGCAATCTCATATTGTTTAAGATAGATATTGATTTTAGCCATGAGCAAATGTGCTTCACTAAAACTGCCATCTTTATCCAAAGCATACTCTAAATTTTCATAGCCTTTGTAAAGCGTTTTCGTTTCAATAAAATCGAAAGACCATTTATAAGACAATCGGGCTGACTTGTAATTCATGTAAAACATAAACAAGAGACTTCCGATCACCAGGGTAATGACAATTGGCCATAGACCCAGCTTATCCCCCCAAGATGCTTTCTTAGAGGAATCTGCTTCCAAAATAATCCGTGCTTTTGTCAATAGAACCAAATCTTTTGAGTTGACGTCCATAGCATTTACTATGGACGGATCTTTCAGGCCGTAAACGTTGCAGTAATAGGTTTCCTCATTCTTTATCCGGCTGCTGGAATAAGGTTTTATAAATACTTGTTCCTGCCCCTGGTAGTGCTCTCCGTTCATCAGAATACCATGAATGTAATTCGCTGATTTATCAACGGCATGCAGGATCGTTGTATGGAGATCAAAACCTTCCAGCACTTGTTTCTTTTGGACGGGCTTTACCTTAATCAATGTATGCAATAAGGCTTGGTATTTAAACTCATTGACTACCTGAAAAATACCGGTTCTATAACCGTATATGAAATGAAATTTAGATAAGCTGGATACCAGAAAAATAAGAAGTAAAATGAACGCAAGCATAGAATCTATCAAAACGTCTTTAGAGACATAGAATCCATTCCAGACTGAGCCTATGATAAACTCGAATAACAATATGCTTGTAAATCCAACAATCATGAATTTTCGCAACCAATCGACTTCAGGTTGTTTTTCCGGATTAAAATCAGGAGATGTATTCAATGCATAATTGATCATGCGATTTAATGCATAAACGGCAAAGAACATCAAGGCGTAAGAAAACAAATGAAACAGACTCAGCTCCACATTAATGAGCACGAGATCAAATAAACCGTGAAGTAAAATGGCAGCTAAGAAACACAAGGCGCCAAAACCAATGTTTATTTCTTTTTTAGATGCATTGACTACAAATAAACCATAGCTGATCACACAAGTACCGAACAAATGTACAACTACGGAAATCATAGAACGGATGTAGATCACCTGGCCCGGATATTCTTTAAAATAAAGGATGTTCTCCAGCGTAGAAAAAGTTAAAGCAGAAGCTGCTGCTATGAGCAGGTAATGATAAGGCTCAGATATATTTTTCCTGAATAGAAGAACAACTGCCACAAGAGGAATACACTTAGCGAATTCCTCTATAAGACCAATACCTAAAACAGTATACAGTAAATCATTGCCGACAGACCCGGTCAAGCCGAAATCAAGGTAAACATGATAAAACTCATACATCAGCAGACAAGAAAAGGTAGTGAATGCCGATAGCAAAACAGTAACCACTAAAGGCAACGGTTTAATGGATTGAAACACGTTGAGCTTTAAGAAGTATGTAATCCATAAGAAGGCCACTAAAAGCGCCGCAATAGATTCTAACCAAGTACCATTGTATTCTTTAAATCGTAATCTATAATAAGAGATCAAATCAAAGTCATAAAAATAAATGTCCGAAAGTATATACTCAGGATAGAACGTAAGAGTGGCAGGTGTAAGATGTGATTTTAAAGCAGCATAATCTTTATCGTAATAATAGGTTTCGATCAATCCAAGCTGTGCGTCTTTAGAGTCGGGCATAGTTTTCACGGCATGAGTCAGATGAATCCTTGCACTATCAAGTTCTCTGTATTTTAAGTGAAACAAACCTTTCTCTTGTTCATAGTAAGGCAAGTTGTGATTCTTGACTTTGACAAAATGCTCGTATGCAAAATTCACTCGATTGTTTCGCAGGTATATAAAAGATAAACCCAGGTTACCGATATCCGCTATTGACGAATCATTACTCTTGCTTAACTGTGTATAATAGCCTTCAATTGCTTCATCGTTTCTGAATAACAAGCCATTTCCGGTATTTTGAAAATAAGGTTTTTCCAAATGAGCACTTACATTTTTATAATGCTTAAAAACATTCAATGAATCGCTGGTTGTATATAGTTTACTTAACGGTTCATATTCCGGATTGATAATTATTTCATCTGATTTGGAAAGCGGTTCTGTGAAGAAGAGTGCGGATAAAAAAACAATAGATGCGAAGACTGCTGTTACTGCAATTAAAAACCTAGTCATGTACTATTCAGTTAATCTGTATAAAATGATAAATAAATTCTTTATTAAGCTTTATCGCTGGCAAGCTTCTTTCTTATCCTGCTTAACGTCTCGGGTTTTAAGCCCAGGTAAGAAGCGATCATGTGTTGCGGTACGCGTTGCATGATGTCAGGGTATTGTTTTTGCATACGCAGGTATTTTTCCTCTGCGGTAGTGCTAATAGCGGATACCAGTCTTTTATGCATCGCCACATAATTGCCTTGTAATAACAGACGCATGTAGCGTTCAAACATAGGTACATGATCAAATATCATATCCAATGATTGACTTTCAAAAAGTAAAACTTCTGTGTCTTCAATGGCATCAATGTTAAAAGATGCCGGTTCGTTGGTTAAAAAAGCACTGGTATCTCCGATCCACCAGCCTTCCAGTGCAAATTGTACGATATGCTCTTCTCCTGCAACATCTACAGAATAGGATCTCAAACAACCTTTTGTAACAAAAATAGAGAACTCTGCTTTATCTCCAGCCTGCAGCAGGTATTGTTTCTTCCTGATTTTTTTAGGAATGCATTGTTGCGTGATGAACTCCCACTCTTTCGGAGTGATGCTTACCTTTTTGCTGATATGTTGGTAGAGAACGTCAAACATGTTATTGCTTAACCACTATCTTTTTTTGAAAGGACGTTTGTTTCGATCTCCACCACCAGACTTAATGAAGGTCCTTTTTTTCAAAGGTTCATAAGCAGGTCCTTCGCCTAAGCCTTCCGGAATAGGAAGTTTGGGAATTTCTTTACCAATTAATTCTTCTACAGAAGAGAATTTACGTTGGTCTTTTTCATTGATGAAAGTGATGGCCGTACCGGTTGTTTCTGCACGTGCCGTACGTCCAATGCGGTGTATGTAATCCTCAGGATCCGGAGGTGCATCGAAGTTAATGACAAGGTCTATGCCTTCCACATCAATTCCCCTCGATAAAATATCTGTACCAATGATGATTTGTAAACTTCTGCTTTTGAACCTGCGCATGATCGCTTCTCTCTCTGCTTGTTCCAGGTCAGAGTGAAACGCTTCTACTGAAAATCCTTTTGCTCTCAATTCTCTGTCCAATGCTTTTACATTGTCTTTTGTAGAAGCAAAAATGATCACACTGTTGAATTTCTTTTCCGATAAGATGTGCTTGATCAGGTTTACTTTTTGATTGTCGTATACGACATAAGCTTGCTGAAGAATACCTTCTGCCGGTTTGGATATGGCGATGTTTACTTGTTCAGGATCTTGAAGAATTTGTCCCGCCAGTTTCCTCATGTTAGGAGGCATGGTGGCAGAGAATAAAATGGTTTGTCGGTTAGCAGGAAGGTAACTGATGATCTTCACGATATCACTGTAGAAACCCATGTCCAGCATACGATCTGCTTCATCTAATACCAAGTGTTCCAGATGATCAAACTTTACAGTTCCCGATTGCAGTTGAGCAATCAAACGACCCGGCGTGGCGATGATGATATCGGCTCCTTCTTTCAATGCTTTCTTTTGTTGCTCCCATACCACTCCGTCTCCTCCGCCATAAATGGCAATGGAACTAACGGAAATAAAATAAGCAAAACCTTCGATCTGCTGATCGATTTGAAGAGCAAGTTCTCTTGTGGGGCAAAGAATAAGTGTATTGAGGTGACGCTTTTTTGTGGAAAGAATTTTATTCAAAATCGGCAATACATAAGCTGCTGTTTTGCCGGTACCTGTTTGTGCACAGGCTATGATGTCTTTGCCGGAAAGAATAATAGGAATGGATTGTTCTTGTATGGGAGTAGGCTTATTGAAACCCATAGAAGATAAACCTTCCAATAGTCCAGAGTCAAAGTTAAATTGGTTAAAGTCCAAAGAGGTATTTTTTGAGATGAAAGGAAATAATTATATAGTTGTCTTAAAGTTATGTAATTTTAGATGGTTAACCAATACTAATGGCAATCTGATGAATAAAATAGGCTCTATAGCTTTTGTAGGTATACTGCTAGTTTTTAGTTGGTTAATGCTAAAGTTGACAATCCCTTATTTTACGTTTGAGTACGATGTCTCTTTTTTACTCACTAAGCAATCCATATTGCACATTAAAAGCTGGAGATGGGCTTTTTACATACACATCAGTACCAGCCTGATTGTGCTGTTTACGGGAATCTTCCAATTTGTCAATTACTTATTGGTTCATTACCCACGCTTACATCGTGTATTAGGAAAGATATACCTGGTAACCGTTTTGTTTTTCAGCGCACCCAGTGGTTTGATCCTGTCTTTTTATGCCAATGGAGGTCTCTGGGCAAAGATTTCGTTTGTCTGTGTATCGCTCTTGTGGTGGATCTTTGCTTTCGTCGCTTACCAAAAAATAAAGCAAAGAAAGGTAACACAGCATATTAATTTTATGATCAGAAGTTATGCCTTGACCTTATCTGCTATTAGCCTGCGCTTGTATGTGATTTTTCTTCCGTCTATTCTTCATTTGCATTCGAATGAAATGTACACGCTTGTCGCCTGGTTAAGCTGGGTACCTAACTTGTTAGTGGCAGAAGTAATTATTCGTTCTCACATTTTTCAAAGAGGTGTAGGCACTGTTTCCGGTTGATTGCCACTTTGAAGAATTTTTCCGTCTGCATTCATTTTATAACTGACACTCCCTACTTCTTCCACACTGAGCAGGTCATTGTCAAAATCATTTTTCTTATATGGATTTCTCCATTTTCTTTTAAAGAATTTCACCGTAACATCGCTTTGATTGACTGTAGCTGTTGCTAAATCTTCTCCGGATTGAAAAGCGATTATTTTATGATCTAGTATTTCTCCTTTGTCATTGTACAATGCTAAGCGATGGTAGATATGCCTCATTTCTTTCGGGCAGCCGGCTTCAGAAGTATCAATGGCATATACAATGGCTGTGATGTTGCCATACAATGGATAGATGTGGTTATAATTATAATCATACCATCGATCAGGATGCTCTTTCTTTTCCTGAAGAAAGTTGATGTAGAAACTATTTTCTTCTACCGTTATTCCTTCCATTTCAGAATCACCATTGCTGTATTTGAAATTTTGCACTTGTTTGGCATTGATATCAAAAAGAGAAGAGGTGTCAGTGATACTGGCTAAAAAACCATCATACACTTTTCTGCTGGACTTATACTCTTCTATTTCTTCATCAGTCATAAACATCAATTTGAAGTTTTTATACTGGACAGTAGAAGTATCTATTTTAAATCGCTCATCCGCTAATAGTTTCCCTTCTAATTTTTTAGGATCAAGTCCATCTTCTTTGTATTCGTAAATCTCATAGCCGTTAAGATAACCATATCGTAAAAAGTGTAAAATAATAGATTCATATTTTACATCTTCTGATGGTTCTGAAAATATATAGGAATTATGACCTGATGAATGACTATAGTGTTTATAAGTAAGAAAACTGTATAAAGAATAAGCTTCATCATATCGTTTCGCTTTCGTCAATAAATCTCCCAATGCCTTATACAGATCTAATTCAGGATGCAAAGTGATGGCCCGTTTGCAAAAATAAATGGCTTTATCTAAGTCTTTGTCTACAGCATCTGACGATTTATACAGATAGGATACTGACAAATCTTTGTAGTTGTCTTTATTCAGCTCTAAGTACTTTAATACGGAATCTGCATTATAAATATAACTTGCTCTTAGTGCAGGCACTTCTACTATTTCTTTAACAACCTCCTTTGAACTGCAAGAAAAAAGAGCTGATGTAAGTAAAAAAAGGTAAGGATAATATTTTTTCATAATGAATAGGCTAAACTATTTTGCAGCTACAGTAGAGTCATTGTAATTCGATGGAACATCCTGATCAGTGATTTTGCCAGTATCTTCTATTTTGTATACAACCTTGGCCTGTAATTCATAATCAACAATTTTATTGTCTTTAAAATCAATTTTACCTATTGGCTGTTCCCATTTTCTTTTATAATCATGAATGGTAATGATGTTATTCTCTATTTTTGCTTCTTTTATTTTTTCTGCGGAGCATTGGCAAGCGATAATTTTTTTAGCAATGATTTCACCTTCCGGATCAAAGGTTACTAATGTTGCGTAGACTGGCTGCATATCATTTCCATAAAAACTCATGGAGCGATAAACCAAAGCGGTATAAGCAGGTGTTTCCGCTACTTTGGCGACGTAGAAATAATCTCGTGAAACTTCTCTTCCGAAACCAGTATTTTCCATTTCAGGGATAAAGGAAGCGAAATCATAACTAATGGATTGGTCATAATTATTCATTTCCACATTGCTTTTGTCTATTTCAAAAGCCTTTGTTTGAGAAGAAGGGAAGGCATTTTTAAAAAGTTCAAATAACGTATTCGGACTGTCTTTTCCTCTCGCTATTTGTGCATCCAGAAGAATCTCTCTATAATCGGGATGTAACATAATGCTGTTGATACGTGAATCGTTTTTTAATTGCAACGTATCAATGAATCCGTTATAGAATGCATTGCGTAAAGAAGCTAACGTTTCGTAAAGGTAATTCTCCTTTTCTTCTGTAACGGCAGTATTGTACAGCAAATTATTGGCACAAGCTTCTTTATAATTAATATTGAATTTGGGTTGAAAATCCAAATGATCCGCTACTTCATATGCCTCGAGTGCTTCTTTGGCTAAGTCTATGCGATTGAAATCCAGTAAAGCATTTCCTAACTCATAGTATGTTTTTGCATCAGGAAATACAAGTATAGATTCCTTAAAAAGATCAATCGCTTTACGGATATTCTTTTTATTCTTATACTCATCTATTCCGGATAAAAAGAGTGTTCGGCTTTTATTCTTTAGTGAATCAACATCTGATTCTTCTGAATCAAAAATAACATCGTAAACTAATGCTTTATCATATAAGGTGCCATCTGTGAGATGAAGCACTTTAACTTTCGCTACATAATCTACTTTCGGTCCACTACAGGAAAATAGCAAGAGAAAAATAACAGGTGCAAAAATAAGTTTATACGTCATAAAGAATGGATTGTTAATACTTGATCAATTGTGAAGCACGGATATCAGAACCGGTTACCAATTGTATGATATAACTGCCCGGTTTTAGTTCTTGTACAGAAAACTGCTCATTGAATGTTCCGCTTTGTCCGCTATAGTTTTTAGTCATTAACGTCTCACCCAACCAAGAACTAATGATCAGTTTTACATCTGTTGGTGATGGCAAAGCACAAGTCACTGTCAATTGATCTCTGGAAGGATTAGGATATATGGTTAACGCTTGAATATTTTCTCCGCCAAGGATACCATCTGTACACGGTAAAACTTTAATGTCTAAAGTTCCTGTATATAAACTGCACCCTGATATAGTTTCTTGAACGTATATCCTGCCTGAAGACAGACCACTCCATGTAATATCTATATCGCTTGTATTTTGTCCATCTAAAATAGAAAATCCGGTTGGCACAGTCCACTGATAATTCGAAGAAGGATTATTGGTAACGCTATAAAATGCGTTTAGTATATCACAATTTGCAAGGTCTGTATATCCA
The DNA here is from genome assembly GCA_028288405.1 of Chitinophagaceae bacterium. GTDB lineage: Bacteria > Bacteroidota > Bacteroidia > Cytophagales > Cytophagaceae > JACMQM01. The sequence continues at coordinate 25,517 of JAQBNS010000135.1, read as the reverse complement.
TTTATAACATTATAAGGAAGCAATCCGATTTGTAAATTATCGAAATAATAATACTTGTTAACCACCGCTTCAATTGGATTAAACACCACCGCGATCTGATCTACTTCAGTTGTCAGCGTGCTCATGTCTTCTGTACGGTCAAATTTGAATACTAATCTCTCCCATTGGTTGACGACAGAAGTTGTAGCCTTAAGTATTGTTCTGGTACCTGCAGGATAGGTTCCACTTGCTTTTGCTTTATTTTGAAAACGAAGTTCGAAAGCCGCTCCGGGATTTGCATTGCAATAGACATCCATGTAAAAAATACGTTGTCCTGCTTCATATGGTGCAGAGTCATGAATTGGCAATTGATTGATGGTAAATTGATTCGTACCTGTCGTATTTGTTTTGATTAAATACCCAATCGTGTTGGACGTATTGATACCTGTTTTAACTGGATTAGCATAAGAAGTAGCAAATCGACTGGTTGTCCAGGTATCGTATGAAATATTGGTATTACCATCCATATCGTCAAGAACCAACTTACAGTTTTGTTCATCCAATACCGTAACTGCCAATGTACGGTTTAAAGAACCGCATGCTTTAACAATATTTAATACTATGTTTCCTGCAGAAGATGTCCCCCCCCAATTGACGGTAATAGAAGAAGTGCCTTGACCCGAAACAATGGAAGCTCCTGCAGGAACGCTCCATTGATAGTCTGTAGCACCTGCTGCAGTGGGTACATAGTAGACTTGATTCGATGCATTCACCAGAACACGTTGGTTGCCCAATATTTTAAAATTCAAAGGACTGGAGTATACCCTTACATAATCTACCAATGTGACCTGCGGGAAACTCGCATCGTCAACAGGTCCTCCTAAAAATCCACCGATGGCATTATTGAGGATGATATAAAATTCCTGATCAAAAGGCCAGTGATAAGGAATGATCGTTATTTTGGTAAAGGTGTGGTATAGGTTTCCATCCATGTACCATTTGATGGAAGTAGAATCCCAATCTAAAGTAAACGTATGAAAATCGTCGTAGTACTTTCCATCGGCATCTAAGCGATAGACTAATCCTTTGTACTTGTTACCGGGATAAGGATCACCATAATGAACGGTACCTGAAATAGCATTCGGATCTTTTCCCTGGTATTCCATGATATCGATTTCTCCACTTTGTGGCCAAGAGCCATAAGTCTCGTCTGTTGATAACATCCAGAATGCGGGCCAGGAACCTTCCCCCTGAGGTAGCTTCATACGAGCTTCGATTCTTCCGTAGGTAAAATCTCCTTTATGGATAGATCGGAGTTTTGCAGAAGTATAATCTCTGGTGCCGAAAGTTTCTTTGAGAGAAGTAATGACCAGATTGCCATTCTCCACTTTTACGTTTTCGGTGCGATCGGTATAATATTCCAATTCATCATTTCCCCATCCACAAAGATCGATGTCACAACCATCTCCTAATTGTGGTGTCCATTTGGCAGCGTCCAGTGTACTGCCATTAAACTCATCATACCAAATTAATTCCGCACAGGGATGCAAAGGTTGCGCGAAAGAAACTGTTCCGAAAACTAAAAAAACAAAAGCGATTGAAAGAAAACGTGTCATGTTAAATGTGTGAGTCGTTAATAAATATACCATAGCTAACATACCGCAGACATCCCCAAAATAGTCTGACTGTAAGCTAAATATAAGAATAAAAAACTACTTTGTCGTGCTCTTTGACAAGGTATTATAGGCTAAAAATACCGCAACAAGCACCATCAAAGCACCAGCCATAAAGGGAGCACCCGGGAATAAAAAAGGAGCGGAGGCCATTGTAAAATAGGCAAATAAATTATTCATGAGCAGAGGCCCGATAATAGAGGTAAGACTCATGACAGAAGTCAGTCCTCCTTGCAATTCTCCTTGTTCATTGGCAGGTACCTCACTGGACATGATACCTTGCATAGCCGGTCCTGCTATGCCCGCTAAAGCATAGGGAAGAAGTATGGCATACATCATCCATCCTTGATTAGCCAAGCCAAATAAAATAAGACTGATCATATTTAGGAGTAAACCAACATATATGGCTCCATGCTGACCGAGTTTGGGCATGATGAAACGAATGAGTCCACCTTGAACAATGGCAATCATGATCCCAACGAAAGCAAGCGAGAGTCCGACTGCTTTCTCTGTCCATTGAAACTTGTAGACAGTATAGTATACCCAATTGGATTGCACGGCATGGCTGGCAATGAATAATAAGACAAACGATCCTACCAGTCCCATGACTAAAGGATATTTTTTTAATTGTTTCAATGATCCAACTGGGTTGGCTCGTTTCCAATCAAATCTTCTTCTATTCTTCATGGAAAGCGATTCGGGTAAAGCGAAATATCCATAAATGAAATTGATGAGAGACAATCCTGCCGCTACCAGAAAAGGAACATGCGTTCCACCAGTACTGGCAAACCCGCCTATAAGAGGACCGATAATAAAACCTAAACCAAAAGCAGCTCCAACCATTCCAAAATTTTGCGCGCGTTTTTCAGGAGTACTGATGTCAGCGATGTAAGCGGTGGCAGTTGTAAAACTTGCACCGGTAATACCTGCAATGATACGTCCGATGAATAACCAAAAAATAGTAGGTGCAAAAGCCTGGAAGATATAATCTAATCCTAAACCAAACAAAGAGAAAAGTAAAACCGGTCTTCTTCCGAAACGATCGCTTAGCGCTCCAAGTATTGGCGAAAACAGAAATTGAAATACCGCATAAGCAAAGGTAAGCCATCCGCCATACGTGGCCGCAACACTGATGCCTTCTCCGGTTAGTTTTTCAATCAATGCAGGAACCACCGGAATAATGATACCAATACCAATGACATCAATAAGCAAGGTGATGAAGATAAAGAGCATGGCTTTATTTTTTCTCTCTGTCATGTGTCTTTCTATTGAGTCGGTTGATTAGAAAATCGTGTGCCAAATAAGTATAGCGGTCCCCAATAGGAATCATCCATAGAAGAGGTAATCACACCGCATGAATTGGAGGTGTGAATGAATGTACCATCTCCTAAATAAACCCCTGAGTGAGTAATGAAGTTAGCCGAATTATAAGAAGCATAAAAAAAGACCATGTCTCCTTTTCTTAATTCTGTTTTTACAGGAACAATCGTCCCATAGCGTGCTTGCTCGTGTGCAGAGTGAGGTAATTTTACACCAAATTCTCCGTGGATCACCATCATAAAACCAGAACAGTCGATTCCTTTTTTAGTGATGCCGCCCATTTTGTGTGGAGCGCCTATGTATGTTTTAGATAGAGCAATTAATGCCTCTTTATCGTATCGGCTGGTATCAACAGGACGTTCAATTCCATTCTTACGAAACTCGATGAGTTTTTTCTTGACAACAGCATTCTCTGTCGCATCAATGACTTGCTGAAAACGGTCTTCGTCATAAGTGGCTGCTGTGGCAGTGAATGCTAGGATAGCAAGAAGAAAAATTCGTTTTATCATGCTGAATGGGATACTCGTCAACAAATATAAGATATGCAACCTATTTTTCGAACTCAGCAGCCTTGAAAAAAAGATGCTGTGGATATCTATCTTTTTGCCGGGTAGCTTCGGCCTTCAGGTATATTGTTGACGATCATAGCTACGGCAAACATGATCAATACACCTGTTAATACAGGTGTAATAACATACCAATAGCCCAGTGATTTTATTTTTTCAGAACCGATATTAGCAATCAATGCCGTTGCTCCTCCCGGAGGATGTAAAGTCTTTGTCATTTGCATGGCAACAATAGCCAGAGATACTGCCAGTGCAGCAGATAGCCACATGAGATCAGGAGGAAGGAAATAACAAACTTTGTATATGCTTACTCCAACTATTGCGGACACAACATGTCCTCCTATTAAATTGCGCGGTTGAGCCAAAGGACTATTCGTTACACCGTAAATCAATACAGCAGATGCACCAAAAGATCCGATTAGAAATAAGTTGTCTGTGGAAGGCATGTCGTTAAAATAAATTTGTATGAGCCCAATGAGTGCAATACCAACAAAACCGCCAATAAAAGTCCAGATATGATCAGAAGTATTAACGAGTGTTTGCTTATACACTACATATTTAGCTACTCTATAATTACGATGGATGCGTTTTTTCATGTCTTGTGAATCTGAAACCGGCATTATTCAGCCTCTGCTTTTTGCGAGGAAATAAATGGATTTTTAGGTGCAAAGAAATAACCAGTAAGACTGGCAAACATAATAGGCACAAGGTACGAAAATCCCGTTAAAGTCGAGAGCAATATGGTGGTGCTCATGGGTGTCCTTGTCACACAAGCGTTGATGGCAGCCATACAGCTGATTATGGTTAAAGATAAATTCACTCCGGGAAATACCTGATGTATGATAATACCGAGTGTCGTACCAACAAAAAACAACGGTATGATAAAGCCTCCTCTCCAGCCGGAAGTAACCGTGACAGCAATCGCTATGATTTTAACGACCAGGATTGCGATAAGAATAGACAATGAATATTCTTTAGCTAATAATTGATTAATTTCTTCATGACCAAAATAACGTGTAATAGGCATGTAGTAAGCGAAAACACCGAGGACGAGTCCTCCTATAAAAGTTTTGATATAAATCGGTGTATTGATCTTAATGAATAGCAGTTTAAAAAACTTGGTGCAGTAAATAAATAACCAACCTAGTGCTGTAGCTACCAAAGCAAATAATACAGCGTACACAAAGTCAAATCGGGAAGACATGGTATAGGTAGGCAAATGCCATGTAGGTCCAAAACCAAGGTGAACGATGATGGCGAAGATGAGGTAACTAAAACAACTGGCCACAAAGGCCGGTATAATGGCTTTGTAATATTCTACAGCATACTCATGATGAAGAATTTCCAATGCAAACAAGCTTCCTCCTAAAGGAGCCCCAAATAAAGCGGTGAAGCCAGAAGCCATTCCGGCAATACTCAATGATCGCAGATCTTCTCCTTTCAACCGCAATACTTTTCCAAGCCACGAACCTGTAGATCCGGTAACTTGTACCAAGGGTGCTTCCGGTCCTAAACTTCCTCCTGAGCTTACACAAAGTAAAGAAGATAAAATCATGGAGGGATTATTCTTAGGCTCTAGTTTACCGTTTTTAAAACGAATGTTATTAACGATCAAATGAATCTCTCCGGGATCACCAATGACATGTATAATGATACCTGCCAGTAGTCCGGATAGAGCCATGAGCGGAACAACCATCCATCCGGTAAAGATCGCAAATTCGTGCGTAAGAAACTCCAGTACTATCCAATAGATGCCTGCAGTGATACCACCAATGATGCCTAAAAAAGCCCATAAGAAAAACATGCGACTAAATACAAACGGATTGAATTTTATGGGCTGATCCAGTAAGTCTATAGACTCAATTATTTTTCTATTGTTGCTAATACTCATTTATACTTGTTGTTAAGGCTTTAAAGCCAACACCACTCTTTTGCTTGCTAAGGCATCTGCACCGTATCCTTTGTAACTGATCCGAGAAGCCGGAATACCTTTGCTGATTAGGTAATCCGCTATTGCTTTGGCTTGCTTTGGGGTTCTGTCATTATGGTATGTTTTTTCTATGTCATAGGTAATGACACCCAAGGTATCTGTTTCAGAACCTAATGTATCAATTTCTACTTCTGTCAGATCAGGTGCTTGTATACTGTCCTCTATTACTTTATCTGTATACACACCTATCTCTGCTTTTGCTGTAGCATTTTCTTTAAGGAAAGCTACCGCTCTATTGAGCTCGGGTGTAGAGAATGCAGTAAGCTTAGCGGACCCATTTTCAAATCGAATATTGGTTAGATCGATAGTAGCCGTTGGCGTCACAGCCTTCAATTCTATTGATTTATCAAGCTCGGTATATTTGTCTAACGTTTCTAATTCAAATAAAGTGGAGTAATAGATTTTTCCTTTGTCATTGCCTTGTATAGCTATATCATAAGCATCACCTTGCGGCAGAAAGAGATTAAAGCTACCGTCGCTATTGGCTTGTATGGTGTTGAGTTTGTTCGTTTTTTTATCGGTAATTACAATTCTGGCACTAAGAGGTTGTTTCGTTGCCGCATCTTTTACGACACCTTTCCAATACAACACTTTATCAGGTTGCAATTCTACTGGAATAGTGGACATTGCCAGATCTTGTCCGCTTTTTTCCTGAGTGATGGTATAGAATGCTGTTGTGCCCTGAGCGGAAACAGATACGTAACGGTCATCTTTAGGGGTGTTCAAGAAAGTGAATGGTTTAGGTGTAGACCAACTGCCGTTCGTAAATTTAGAAACATACTGATCAAATTCTCCTAACCCACCTGCTCGCTTGGAAGAAAACAACAATGTTTTTCCATCTGCCAGTATTCTGGGATTACTCTCGCAACCCATGTTAATCGGTGAAGGTAAGGCTACAGGTTCTTTCCATAAAGTGTTCCCCGGTATCCTTTCTGACACATAGATTTTACCGCAAGCCAAACCACCTGCTGTTTTTGTTCCGTCGTAACGGACAAAATACAGAAACTTATTATCCGGCGATAAAGAAGGATCACCTTCATCACCTTCTGTATTAACCGGCTTAGCAAGGTTTACAGCTGCTTGCCAGGCATTTCCTTTTTTCTCTATCATCCAAATGTCTTTGGCTCCTACTCCACCATATTTACTGGTTGCAAAAACGATCACGTTACCGTCATGACTCAGTGTATAATCACCGGTAAATACAGTTTTAATTTTGGTGTTCAACACAGGCAATACTTCAGGTCTTGACCATCCGCTGGCTGTTTTATAACTGACCACAAATTCCGGATCATACATGTTACTGACTTTGGAAGTAAAGATCATGGTTTTACCGTCACCACTGAGTGAAGGATTATATTCGGCACCGGTAGTATTGATGGGAGGTCCAAGTACAACACGTTGAGCAAATGTATCAAAAGAAATCAAACTAATCAGGAGGAGCGTAAAAAGGTTTTTCATAAGCTAAATATAGATAATTCTCTAATCTATGATAAGCAAAAAAAAAGCGAAAACAAACGTTCTTTGAATCTGATTTCTGTATAATGTTTTGACACTGATAATAGCGACTCTAATACCGAGTGAGTTAAAGATTTAATAATGTGCGTTAGGGATTGAGCCATTGTCTGAGCTCTTTTTCTTTGATTTTTAAGAGGTAAATAACCTTTAGGTTTGATTCAAAGAAAAAAGCGAGTGGCGAAAGCCCGGCCCGTAGGGAACGCCCTAAAAACAAGATTAATAAACCTCCTTACAATGCAAACAATAATCAATTTTAGAATAAATAAGAATCTACTTTTTAAAAGTAAAACTTAAATAATTAATCTTAAACCCCTCTGCCATAAACTTCTTCTCGTAAGTCGTTTGTATACCATGATGCTGAGGCAACAAAACTGGATCACTGTACAAGTCTCTCGTAAAAATCAAATTCTCTACTCCCTTGATTTCTCCTGATTGCAACAGCTCTAACGTGTATTCAAATAATAACACGCTATCTGTTTTCAAATGCAATTTTCCATTGGGTTTCAACATGTCTTTGTACATGTCCATGAAACGAGGACTCGTTAACCTCAATTTCTCTTCTCCTTCTTTAGGCCTTGGATCCGGGAAGGTTACCCAAATTTCACTCAACTCATTGGGTGCGAAAAAATCTGTCAGGTTTTGTAACTTAGTACGAAGGAACGCAGCATTTTTATAACCTGCTGTATTGGCAATCGAACTGCCTTTCCATATTCTTGAACCTTTGATATCAGCGCCTACGTAGTTCTGATCAGGATAGACCGCTGCTAATCCCACGGTATACTCTCCTCTTCCACAACCAGCTTCCAATATAATGGGATGATCATTTCCGAAGTGTTCGTTCCAGTGACCTTTTATTTTTAGATAGTTTTCCTTACCAGGTTGTACAATGTTTTCACTGACTTCATTTTGTCTGAAACGCTCCTGCTTTTTTCTTCCCATGGTGGATTAAATGTTATTCAATTCTGATAATAAATAAATACTTCCGCCTATAAAGATAAAACTTCCTGTTGGAAGTAACAGCTTTGATTTTTCAAGGGCTTCGTTTACATTCTCGACTGTGTAGGCTTCCAAGCCTTTGTTCAAGGCATACTCACACAATGTAGAAGGATTGCTCGCTCTCTTATTTTGGAAATTGGAAAAGATGACTTTGGTGCCTGATGGAATAGTATCGATAAACTGCTCAGGTTTTTTATCACTGGAAAAACCTAAGATCATAACACCACAAGGTTTAGGCATATGTTTCAATTGATACAACACTTGTTGCCATCCTGATATATTGTGCACGGCATCACAAATGATCAGGGGATCTAAGGAAAGCGTTTGCCAGCGACCTTTCATGTGCGTATTGGTCAATACCTGAGAGACTCCTCTGCCAATGCTTTCATGGTTGATCGTGAAACCTTCTTCTCGCAATACACGACAAGTTTCCAATACACCACATAAGTTATTGGTTTGATAGATCCCTGCCAAAGGTGTTTGCAAATCATACTTCTTATTGGCGAAATGATCGTCCAATTCTATTCGTCCGATGCCGTTTTTCCAAATCCTATAATTAGCACTCCAACGGTCTTGAGCAAGGACTAAAGGCGCGTTCAACGCATCGGCTTTAGCTTTAATAACAGCATTGTAAGAGGCATTAGATTCGCTCTGTACAACAGGTCTGCCGGCTTTGATAATACCTGCTTTTTCTGCTGCAATACTTGGAAGATCATTCCCCAGCATTTCCGTATGATCAAAACCTATATTTGTAATCAGACAAACAAGAGGTTGTTCAATGACATTACTTGAATCCAATCGTCCTCCAAGTCCGGTTTCGATGATGGCTACATCAATATTTTGTAACGCAAAATATTCAAAGGCCATCACTGTAGTGATTTCAAAAAAAGAAGGTTTCAGTTGATCCAATGTAGCTTTATTGTTTACAATAAAGTCCACGACTGCTTGTTCAGGAATCTCTATTCCATTGATACGAATACGTTCGGTAAACGATTTAACATGAGGAGAAGTAAACAAACCGGTTTTATAACCTGCTTCTTGCAGAATAGAAGCGAGAAAATGCGAGGAACTTCCTTTGCCGTTGGTACCGGCAACATGAACGCAACGTAATTTTAAGTGTGGATTTCCAAGTACCTGTAAAAAATCTCTGGTGATGCGAAGTCCTTCATTGATGCCTGTTTTGCCACTTTTTTCAAAGGAAGGAAAAGAAGAAAATAAGTAGTGTGTGGCTTCTTCGAATGTCAAGAAAAGGAATTACTTAGTGCGGATAATAAAGGTAATGTAACCTACTGAGTTTTCAGCAGCCTTGTTACCACTTGTCTTTTCGAGTGTAAGATCCATTACAGCATCTTTATAAAATTTCGTAACAGCTGGACTCAATTGATTTTCTACCGGTATGGCTGAAAGGATAGTACCATCCTCATCTACGACGATTTTGAAAACAATTTTACCGGATTCACTGGAATTGTCTTTTACTTTGGGAGCACTTGTCCATCTCCAGCCTGACATGTTCAAAGAAGGACCGCCATTACCACCGGCACCATTTCCGCCGTTTCCGGCATTGCCATAATAGTTTTTAGAATCTAATGTACCGTTCTCCTTACCCTGATCACCGGCTGTATTTTTATCGCCGTTACCCATGGAATTTCGTTTGTCTACTTTAGTAGTAGTAGATGGTTTGGCTTCTGTCGCAGGCTTTGTTTCCTTCGTATCTTTTACTTTTTCTGTAACTTGCTTAGGGTCGACAGTTTTCTTCTCCTTTTCTTTCTTCTCTTCTATCTTATAAGGAGTTTCTTCTGTTGTAGTCACCACTTCAGACTGATCGGCATCAGCAGGCTTTGCTTCTTCCTGAGGCTCTTCTTTCACAGGTACTGATTCGGTTACAGAAGGCTGTTCATTGTTGTCTCCCATGCCGTAGTCATCAAAACCAAAATTAATGGGAACTCCGGAACCATCTTGTAGCAATGGAATGTCAGGAGGATTTTTCATTACTATTATAAAAAAAAAGCCGAGCAACAACGCACCGTGAATTGCGATGGATATGAGCAATCCTCTGTTGTTGTACTTCTCGTCTGTTCTGTAATTGATATGCATGGTTTATTCAGGAACTCCTGATTATTTCTTCATGATCCAGATGTCTTCGCCGCAGCTGGCTAGCAGTTCTTCACGTTTTCCCAGAGCGGTAGTTTTATTTCCTACATTATCCAACGCAACTCTGAAATAACCGTCGCCTTCTATCACAACGGTAGACAATCCTTTTTTATTGAGTTTCTTGCTGAATTTTTGCGCGTGCTTATCATTTTGGAAAGAACCTACAATTACGGAATACACAGCATTCGTATCTTCCACTATAGTTGGTGCGATAGGTTCTACCGGAGTTACTACCGTATCAACTGGTGCCTTCACGGGGTGTTCTTTCATCCCCAATAATTCCATCACATCCACACCGGCTATAGAATCGGTATCGGTTTGTTTCATGAATACAAACAATCCGCCAATGGCTACCAACAGTACGATGGGGATCATGATCAAGATTGTTTTCAAAGCGCTGCCTGATATGGCTTCCGAGTCATTAGCTTTATCAGTAGCTTTTTTAGAAGGAGTGGTTTTAGTATAGTTTGTAGACATAGTGTAAGTGGTTCTGTCGATGGGTTGAACAATAAACTCTTTTAATCCAAAGGTGTCACCAGAAAAATGGTCTGTCAATTCAGGGTCGAATTGCAATTTGCCTTCTTTGTTCAAGAAGAAACGCCCTATGTTTTCGAATTCGAAAAAGCCAAATTTATTTATGTGTTGTTTTAGCGAATGAATGAAAAATAAGATGTGATGCATGGCCTCATCATCTGTGCACTTCTCACCGACAGCAATGTGTTTCAACAACAAACTGTCGTTCAATACCAATCGGCTGTTAAAGCCTATCACCTGGTATGGAGGAGTGAATTTATGTGTAATGGGATGTATAGAAGCACTCTCGTAATGCTTGATGAATGCACCAAAGCTGGGAACAATAACACAGTCGTTATGTTCTAATAATTCAGATATGTACTTTTCTACAATCACTTTCTGCATTAAAATCTATACGTGACTCCAAACAATAGGTTTATCCCTCTTGATTGATAATACAAGTAACGCTGATATTTTTGTGACAATAAGTTGTTTGCTTCTATAAAAGCTGAAAATTCATCAGAAAATCTGTATTCAGCTTTTAAATTCACGTCAAATATAGCATCCAGTTTCGTCTCTTGGTATACCCCGGTTGTGGCATATCGTTCCAAATTGAGTCCACTGATCCCACTAATATAATAAATATCTGTTCTTAACACTATTTTTTTATAAATAGTGTAAGCGGCAAAGAAAGATCCTACAAATGATGGACGATGCCATGGCTTCCGGATGATGGTATCTTTACCCATGCTGTAAGAGTAGTAATCCAATTTCAACCCGGTCCGGAAAGGTTGGGCATCGTAAGTCACTTCACCGTTCAGATGAAATGCGGAGGTGTTGTCATTACTATACAGCATACTGAATTGTGAACTGTCATTTGCCGAGTTCGTCATATAGGACAAGTTCTGGTACAAGAGGTAAGCCGCCCCTGCTTTTACATTGATATTATTGCCTAAATTTCCTTTGATACCAGCATATAAATTGATCTTATTATTGGTGTTAGCCAGTGTGTTACGATTGGCTAAGTAAGGGTTTTGTGCGGTTAAAGAACTCCAGGTATTTTTCTCCATACCTCCTTTAAATCCTGCCTCAGCTATCCATTTATTAGGAACCAGGGTATAACTACCTTCAATCATTGGGTAAAGATGAGAGCCTTTGCTACCATCCAATGTATCGCCGCTGTAAGTATAGTTTAATCCGAAAGTAGCTTTCCATTTGTCGCCGGTCATGGTATATTTCGGAGTCAATCCTACCAATGCTCTGGATAAACTGGATACAGAATCACTGTAGTTGCTGCTTCCTATAAAGAGATCCGCACCCAGTGCAACATTGCTTTCTTTTTGATAATTAAGGTTCAATAAACCATCTATATTAGATTCTTTATTATTATGATTACCAGATTGATATCCAAATTTAACACCGGTGTTATAACTCCATTTTCCAGTCCCCATATTGCCGGTTGAGACTTCAGCATTTACTTTTGTAAAAATGATCTTATGAGAGTTGTCATCCCAATCGCTGACGTTGTCATGGTTGCTCACTCCATACCAGGTATAGCGTTCGCGACCTACTCCTATGGAAGCTTTCACCCATTGTTTATTAAACCAATATTTACCCTGAAGATCGATTTCGTTGAGACTATTTTTTACACCTTTATAAGGTCCGTTAGTAGAAGAAAGGTGCTTCAATCTTGCTCCGGCTGAGTAGTTCTTTTGTTTGCCGGTATGGAAAAAGGCTTCCAGGTAGGGCGTTGTATAATTACCCAAGCCGGCTTTTACATAATGATTATGGATTTCAACCGGCTCATCCGTTTTAGTAGTCGGTACTTTTACCTTGGTATCAAACTGTGGAAGTACGATACCGATATCTTGTGTCTGGTATTTACTATTCGTTGGAGCAGCTTGAGGCTGTGGATCCGGAACTTTCTCAAACTCACGGTTGGCCGGAGGCAACTCCAGTTTTTTGTCTTTTTCAATCACCACCGTTTCACTTTGTACTTCACCACCGGTTTGTGCCATGACACAGGTAGACAGGCAAGCCGTGAAAAGGGCTGTATGCAGCGTGAAAAGAGAGGCTTTATGTAAGAAATTCGATACGCTCATGAGGTGCAATTATTTTAATTGTTCTAATCTGGCTTTCGCTTTTTCAACAATGGCAGGATCCTTACAGTGATCAATGATCGATTGCAAAGTTGCCTTGGCCTGGAATGTTTCGTCGGTCGCAATGAGGTTTTCCGCTATCAAAAGGAATCCTTTATTGACCCAATCGGTATAGGTGGCGAAATTCTCATTGAGAGAATACAAGGTCTCTAAAGATTGTTGGTATTCCTTCTTGGTGTATTGAATTTCTGCCAGCATATAATTCGCTTCAGCAGCATATACGTCCTTGTTGTTATTCATCAACTGCACCAGGTAGTCTGTGGCTTCCACATATTTCGTACGTTGCTGATAGACTTTCGCTTTATACAATAAGGCTTTGTTCTGTGCATCCAATACCTGATTGCCATTTAATAAAATTTGATCCGCATAACGTTCCGTTGAATCGAGTTGTTTCAGTTTGAAGTAATTTTCCATCAAACCGTTCCAGGCAACGTAACGGTCTTTTGCACCGGTGGCAAATTGATTCAACAAACTATAGTACTCAACGGCTTTAGTAGAATTACTCTGTGTATTGGCCATATCTGCCAGACGTGACAGGGCTTTGTTATAATACTTGTCTTTGTTGACTAATACTTTCTGGTAAGCGGCATCGGCTTCCGGGTATTTCTTTAATTTGTAATAGCTTTCCGCCAAATAGTAGGTGGCATCTCCTACTTGTGCATGATCAGGGTAACGAGTGAGGAATTGCTCGAAGTTTTTGGCAGACTGTTCGTAACGCTGATTGCTGTATTGAGCCAGTGCATTATTGTATTCAATCTCTTTCAATCCCTTTTGATCCGGATTGGCAGTTTTGTACTCGTTCAAATAAGTATCAAATTGATCGGAAGATCCTTCTAATGCCAATATATCCTGCAAACCGATCAATGCGCTTTCTCCCACCGGATGCTGCGCATAGCGGTTTAATATGGTTTTATAATCTTCTTTGGCTTCCGTATACTTCTTTAGGTTAAAATTAGCCAAGGCTCTTTTTTGCAACGCATAAGGAATATAGCCGTTAGGGTCGTTACGAGTGATGATGGTACTGTAAGCTTTGATGGCTTTCTCGTACTCACTGCCTTCCATGTACAGTTGAGCCTGCTGAAATAGTGCATGATCATAATAAACTGACTTAGGATACTTGCTGATGATCAATTGAAAATTTTCAGTGGCTTTATTACTTTGATTGGAGAGGTTATAAACGATCCCTTTTTGAAAAATAACATAATCCGCTTCATGGTAACGTGATGATAAAGCTTTATCATAATACGTAATAGCCTGACTGTATTTCTTGGTCACATAATACAAATCGCCCAAACGCACCAGTGCATCCTTGTAGTAGTTGATGTTCTCTCCTTCTACCCATTGATCGGTATAGATTTTAAAGTGAGGAATCGCTTTGTCATAGGCTTGCGTATTGTAGTAGGCATAAGCAATACAGTAACGTGCCTTGTAACTATGTATGTCTGTGCCTCCCTTCAATACTTGTGCATAGGCTTCAATGGCTGAGTTGTATTCTTTCAATACAGAATAACTCTCCCCCATCCAATACCATGATTCCAGCAGAATTTCTTTAGAGAAAGGATTGGCATTGGATCGTTCGAAATAAGTGATGGCTTCGTTGAACTTCGATTGATTGTACAATTCAACACCTCTGTAAAAGGCCAATTTTTGATAGGCTGTATTGATACGAATACTCTTATGCTTTAATCTCTCCAGGTATTCAATCGCCGCTACATAATCTTTACCATTTAGAAATGCTTCTCCCAATAAGCCGCCCGCTTCTTCCTGGTGTTTTGATTTAGGGTACGTTTCGATGAATGATTTAAGTTGTTTGGTTGCTTGTGTATATTGTTGCAAATCAAAACTGATTTTGCCAATGAGGAAATCAGATTCTTCTTTGATATTGGGTAAAAAAGTAGAAGAACTTGCTTGTGTGAAGGAAAGCAGCGCTGCTTCTTTTTGCTCCATCACCAAATAACTCAAGCCAAGGTAATACGCTGCCGCTTGTCCGATGGTGTCTTTGTTGCCCGCAATCGGTTTAAATTGTTTGGTGGCATTATCCCACATCTTAGACTTGTAACTGGAAAAACCATAACGGTATGCGATGTCTCTGGAAAGAGCACCGGATTGAATCTTTTCAGCTTTCTGAAAGTAAGTATAAGCGTCCGTATATTTTTCTTGTTGAAAATAGGCTTCTGCCAACAGCAACGTAATTTCGTATTGTCCTACCACTTTATCAGAGCCGTCTGCAACCGGTTTCGCATACTTGATCAATTGATCGTAGTCTCCTTTGCGGTACAAGACATTGGTCTTTAATTGAGGAACGAGTGATTTGAATTCATCATTGGTTTCGGCTTTGTCCAGATCGGCTAAGGCATCATCGTATAAACCGTTTTTGAATTCTATATAAGCAGCATAATAGGTAGAAGCATATTGATACCTGTTATCGCTTTTTTTGCTGTCATTAAAATAGCTTAATGCTTTTGTAAAATCTTTCTTGGAAAAATAAGAATAGCCGATTCTGAACTTTCCTTCCAGTTGTTTAGACTTAGATAAAGAACTCCAATCTACTTTATCAAAGAATTCGATCGCCTTGTCGTAGTTCTTCGAATTGTAGTAATAAGTCCCCATTTCGAGATTAGCCTCGCCTGTTTTGGTATGTTCGGGATGAGTTTCCACAAATTTGGAAATCAAATATTCTGCATCCGGCTGCCCCTGGTACAAAGCACATAATCCAACATAGTATTGGGCATTGACAGCTAGAAGATGCGTGGGACATTCCTGCATAAAAGCTTCGAATTGTTCTCTGGCTCCTCCATAAAGGGATTTGGAAAACAATTCCTGGCCTGTTTGGTATTTTTGCACAGGATCACGATGCTTGAGAGTCTGCTGGGCATGGGATACCTGCAAGGTCGCTACCAATAGAACTACCAGCAGTATATGAATGATTTTATTCATGCGAATAAGTCTAATGTTTTCGAAATAGTAACGTCTGTTTTTTTGACAAAGTATATTTTGTCAAAAAACTAACAAACCAAATGTAATAAAAAAATGAGGCTTGCCGCTCTATGCATGAAAGATTTTATGCACAAGCTCTTTCAAGATGTAACCGTCATCTACACTCGGTGAGCCAATGCCTTTACTCGCCAGATCAGTCTGTCTGATGTATTCAATGATGCGTACACATTTGGGATAAGGATACATTTTAGCTGCTGCCGTGTATTCTTTTACAAAAAACGGATTCACACCCAATACCGCTGCCAATTGTCCCTCTCCTTTGTCTCTATTGGCGTGGGTTTTGATGACTTTAACAAAATAATTAAAAAGACTGCTTACCGTCACAACCAAAGGATGATTCTTGGAATTGGAATCAAAATAGTTGACAATACGGTAGGTCTTTTCAGCATCTTTAAAACCAATGGCTTTGTTTAATTCGAAGACGTTGTATTCACGGCTTACTCCTACATACTTCTCTACGAGTTCTTCTGTGATGGTCTCCCCTTTTTTAGGAAGATTCTCTTTGATTTTTTTTAACTCATTGATGATGCGGTGCAGGTCATTGCCTATGAATTCTGCCATGAGCTGTGCCACTTCCGGTTTTACTTTATAGCCTTCACGCTCGATTTCTGTTTGCACCCATTTGCCCAATTTATAGTCGGCAATCGGTGCGGAATTGAGTAATAATGCTTTTTTATCTAAGGCCTTGTATAATGCTTTACGTTTGTCCAATGATTTATTCTTGTGGCAAAACACCAGGATGGTAGAAGGCAATGGAGAGTCTAAATAGTTCAACATCAGCTTCTCCCCAACTTCTTTGGTCAGGTCTTTTAATTCCTGTGCTTCTTTTACAATGACCAATTGACGTTCGGCAAACATGGGAAACTTACGCGCCGTCTGTAAGATGGAGGCCATGCTGTGGTCTTTGCCAAACAATATATGCTGATTGAAATCCTTCTCCTGTGGCTGCAAGGCACCATGCTCTATAGCTGACGCAATCAGGTCTATGTAATATTCTTCTTCACCATGCAGGAAATAGACGGGAGCAAATTTACCCGCTTGTATGTCGGCCAGCAGTTTATCGGATTCTATGACAGGCATAAATGATAGGATTAAATGTTGTTGCAAGATAAAAAATAGCTGGATTTTTAACGCTATTTTTCTGAATAAGGAACTAACAATTGTTATATTTACTCCGTTAACAACCCTTTTTGAATGAGTCTCCTGACTTACCATGCATGAAAAATTTTGTTGAAGAACTGAAATGGAGAGGGATGATACACGATATCATGCCCGGTGCGGAAGAACAGTTAAAAAAAGAAATGACAGCTGGATATGTAGGTTTCGATCCTACAGCTTCCTCGCTTACCATAGGAAATTTAGTGACGATCATGTTGTTGGTTCATTTCCAACAATCGGGTCATAAACCAGTCGCTCTCGTTGGAGGCGCTACCGGTATGATCGGCGATCCATCGGGTAAATCTGAAGAACGTAAATTTTTGTCTGAGGAAACACTGCGTCACAATCAGGAATGTATCAAACAACAATTGTCAAAGTTTTTGGATTTCAATTCAGGAAGTAATTCTGCGGAATTGGTCAACAATTACGATTGGTTCAAAGGCATGGGTTTCCTGCAATTCCTTCGTGAAGCTGGAAAACACCTGACTGTAAATTATATGATGGCTAAAGATTCTGTGAAGAAAAGACTGGAGACAGGTATCTCTTACACCGAATTCTCTTATCAATTGATACAGGGTTACGATTACTATCATCTGTACAAAGAAAAAAATTGCCGCTTGCAAATGGGCGGCTCTGATCAATGGGGAAACATCACTGCCGGTACAGAATTGATTCGCCGTATGTCGGATGAAAAGTCTGAAGCCTTTGCTTTGACTTGCCCGCTTATTACCAAAGCAGACGGAACGAAGTTCGGTAAGTCTGAGGGGGGCAACGTATGGCTTGATCCCAACCTGACTTCACCTTATAAGTTTTACCAGTTCTGGCTCAATGCTTCTGATGAAGATGCGTCCAAGTGGATCAGAATCTTTACACTGCTTACCAAAGCAGAAATACAACAGTTGGAACAACAACATGCGCAAGCTCCTCATGAACGTTTGATTCAAAAATCATTAGCCCAAGACATTACCATTCGTGTGCATTCTCAAAAAGAATACGACAATGCGATTAAAGCTTCTGAAGTATTGTTTGGTCAGGCTTCTGTAGAGATTTTACAAGAAATTGATGAACCTACCCTTCTCTCCGTGTTTGAAGGTGTGCCGCAGATTAACATTACAAAGAGCCATTGGGAAGCCAGTCCGGTTGTGTTAGAACTATTGTCTACTGTTTCCGAATTCAATATTTTTCCTTCTAAAGGCGAAGCAAGAAAAATGATACAAGGCGGTGGCGTAAGCATTAATAAAACAAAGGTCTCCGGGCCGGATCAAGCGTCTAATGAATTTAACCTATTACAAAATAAATACCTTCTTGTACAGAAGGGAAAGAAAAATTACTTTTTAATCCAAATCACAGACTAATTCCATGGCAGACCTAAATCACACCATCAAAGTTAAAGCGCGTTGTGCTTACAAAAACGACAAAGGACAACGTTGCAAGCACATCACTGTCATGACACATCCCTACTGCGAGGAACATACACGCAGTGAATTGGGATTTTGGATTGCTCAATCTACTGTTCCTAATGCAGGATTAGGTTTATTTACCGATCGTAAATACAAAAGAGGTGATACAGTAGTAGAGTATGCCGGTGAAGTCATTACGACAAAGGAGTATAATGAGCGCTATGTAGACTTCGGATACGGAGAATATGGTATGACGCTAGGCACAAGAAAAGTTATTGATGCACGCAAAACATCTTCCGGATTAGGTCGTTACGTATGCGACGCGTATGGATCTGAACATAAAAAAAATGTGCAGTACGAAGATTATAAAGGCAAAATTAACATCATTGCCTTACGCAAAATAAAACCAGGTTCTGAAATTCTGGTTTCTTATGGAAAAGAAATGCGCAGAGCGATGGGTATTCAACCTGAGAAATCTAAAAAAGATAAGAAAGACAAAAAGAAAAAGAAGAAAGATAAAGACAAAAAATAGTCCGTTATGAAATTAATATACTCCTCCTTACTATTCTTTAGTACCTGTACCCTGTTGTTTGCGCAACAAACCTTTTCGTCTTTTCCTGTTGCTATCGATAAAGCAGAATACGACGATAGAGAAGCCGTATTTGTAACCGATGAAAATGATGAAACAGGGGTTTTTCTTTCAGACAACAACGTAATACATTTCATTAAGCTGGACGAGAACGGCGCTCCGGTAGAAGATTTAAAACAAAGCATGCCTTTAAATTACAGCAGTCTAAAGCGTGCCGGTGTAGGAACATTAGGAGGAAGTTTTTTTTGTTATTTCACCCAGGGCAATAAAAAGATCATGGTACTTCAGGCTGATCTGACTGCTAAAAAAATAAGTTATACGCCATTTCCTTTGCCGAATGATAAAGACCCGATATTGTTTGTAGGCGCCGCTGCCGGCTACTTGTATGTAGTGACTTCATCCGGTGATGTCAAAAATGAATTGACCGTTTACCAATACACTGCTCCTAGCGATCCTAAAGTGATCAAAGTCAAAACACAAGACGCTGATTTATACAAAACACTTTCTATCAATACGAATAAAGCAATAGATCAAATTGCAGCGTTGCCATTGAATAGCACGGCACATTTTACACAAACTGCACAAGCTCTAAAAGCGTATCACGACATCGATAATTTAATTTTAACATACGATGCTTCGGAAGGAGAAACACGCATACTAAAAGCACTGGATGAAAGTCCTAAGATCATCGTAGTAAAATCAGAACAGGCTACTGAGAAAAAGAGTGTTTTCAAATCGATTCTATACAATGACAAATTGTATCAATTGACTGTTTCTGCAAAAGGAATCTTAGTAAAAGGAACTAAGTTATCTGATGTATCATCCATAGCAGAATCTCCCGTAATACCTGATTTCTATATGGAAAGTTCTTACTCTGCCAGAATCGGATACAGCCGCGAGAGAAAGGCTGCTACAGAAGCCGACTTGATCAAATCATTTAACCGTGCTGATTTCGCAGGTTTAGGATTATTAGAAAGTAGTAACGGCAAACTATTATTAGTTGCCGGATTAATCAATAAAAACAACATCGCAGATCCTTCTTTGGATAATACAGACAGCGAACAAAAAGGCACATTGAGTGTCAACATGATCATGGAAAGAAATTATCCTGATTTGCACTTACCTTCTTACACCGCTGATCAAAATGCGTTGTTGAAATTCAAGAAAGAAATTTGGGTGTACACGTATTGGACATTAGATGCAGAAACCGGAAACTTGTCGAAAGCACTTCCTGAAGATGTTCCTGCATTAGATGAATCATTAGACCTCTTTTATAGAGATCCCTTGAATAACGTGGCTCCTGCGGTTTGGAAAAAAGACAAGACCTATCTATTTGGTTTTTACAGTTCAAAAAATCAACTGTATACACTCTATAAAATCGGTGGTAAACCGGCAGGTGGTAATATGAATAGAAGATGATATAGTTGTTAGTTGTTAGTTCGTACAAACGAACTGCTTTTAAAATAAAAGACCTGGATAATTAACTATCCAGGTCTTTTATTTTTTATAACTAACAACTAACAACTAACAACTAACAACTAATTCATTCCTATCGTATCCGAAACCGTATAGTCATTTTTCTTAGGTGAATTCATCGTCACCATCTCGCCAAGGAAACCAGCCATGAACAACTGTACTCCAATGATTCCAAACGCAAGTCCCAGGTAGAACCAGGTATTGTTTACAACGTCTCTATGCACTACGCCATTGGCAATGTAATAGAGTTTCATGACGATCAAATAAGCGGCAATACCAAAGCCTCCCAGAAAAAACAAAGTGCCCAGTGCGCCAAAGAAATGCATGGGACGTTTACTGAATTTCGATACAAATGTAATGGACAATAAATCTAAGAATCCATACACAAAACGCTCCAATCCGAATTTGGTAACGCCATATTTACGCGGACGATGCACGACCACTTTCTCTCCTATTTTTGAAAAGCCTGTCCACTTGGCGATCACCGGAATATAACGATGCATTTCTCCATAGACCTCTATGGTCTTCACTACATCACTTTTGTATGCTTTTAAGCCACAATTAAAATCATTCAATTGAATACCCGATAACAAACGGGTCATGCCGTTGAATAACTTGGTAGGAATAGTTTTACTCAATGGATCGTGGCGTTTCTTTTTCCAGCCTGATACCAGATCATAGCCTTCGTCTTTGATCATTTTATACAGTTCAGGAATTTCATCCGGACTATCTTGCATATCCGCATCCATCGTAATGACTACATCCCCTTTGCAATGTGTAAAGCCCATGTGCAAAGCGGCAGACTTACCATAATTTCTTCTAAAGCGAATACCTTTTACATGGGGATTAAGTCGAGCGAGTTCTTCTACAATTGTCCAGGAATGATCTTTACTGCCATCGTCTACTAAAAGTATTTCATAGCTAAACGAATGAGCTTGCATGACACTACGGATCCATGCCTCTAACTCTCTTAGAGATTCTTCTTCATTGTATAACGGGATGACAACAGAAATTTGAGGCGTTGTACTCATGACTAAAACAATTGGTGTTGAGAAGCATTGAAAACTGCTTTGACTTTGCCTTTCAATGAAGTTCCTATAAATGGATTATTTTTTGATTTTGACTTCAACTCTTTGGCCATCGGTGTCCATGTTTCTGCCGCATCAAATACAGTAAGCTCTGCTGAAGCACCCACTTTGATTTCCGGTAGGGATAGGTTTAATACTTTTCGCGGTTGTACCGTAAATTTATCGATCAAATCGGCTAAACTCATTTTTTGATTGGCTGTATGCACCGCTGCAAAAGCAGTTTCGATATTGGATATACCAAAATCCGCCAAATCAAACTCCAGGTTTTTACACTCGGTGTCTTGTGGCTGGTGATCACTGACGATAGCGTCAATGGTACCATCGCCAAGGTATTTCCAAAAGGCATCGATATCTTTTTTGCTGCGCAATGGTGGATTGACTTTATAGAATGTATCAAAATTGACCATGTAACTTTCATCCAGTATCAGCTGGTAAGCAGCAATGTCACAGGTTACAGACAATCCTTTTTTCTTGGCGTCCTTGATCATGTCCAATGATTTTGGACTGGATACGTGACTAAAGTGTATCTTACCACCGGTATACTCTAAGATGCTGATGTCACGTTGCACCATTACCTCTTCCGCCAATTTAGGAATGCCTTTCAATCCCAATGTCGTACTGGTCTTGCTTTCATTCATCTGTCCTTGTACGGAAAGGTATTTATCTTCCGCATGCACCATCAGCAAGCCATTGAATGGCTTTAAGTATAAGAGCCCTCTCAATAAAACATCGGAGTGCCATACCGGCATATTACCATCGGAAAATGCGACAGCCCCGGCGTGATGCATGTCGAGTATTTCAGTCAGCTCTTCCCCTTTGTTTTTAGCGGTTAATGAACCAACAGGTAATATTCTGGTAAGGAAATTACGCGCCGTTGCCAGCACGTACATAATGCTTTCTTTATTGTCCAGACTCGGATGAGTATTAGGCATGCAAGCTACAGCGGTATAACCGCCCATCGCAGCGGCAGCTGCAAAAGAGGTCATGTTTTCTTTGGATTCAAAACCAGGATCTCCTGAAAAAGAACGTAAGTCGCACCAGCCCATACTTACCTTCAGGTCTTTGCCTTCGATGACTTGAGAAGCCTCAAAGTTTTTATCTCCTATTTTTTGAATGATACCATCTTGTATCAAAAGATTTACCCGCTTTCCATTCCATTCGGAATGAGGGTGAATAATTTCGGCCTGCTTAATGAGTATGTTGTTCATTATTTATTTAAACCAGCGAATCAATACAATTTCAATGAAGAAGAATAACAGCGACAAAAATAAGCAATATTTCCAAAGGGGAACACCTTTTGTCAATTCCTTCAATTGCTCTTCAAATGCTACCTCCGAAATGTTATCCAAGACCTTCACATTCGGCAAGTCTTTTACTATACTTCTCAACTCCTCTGAACCATAGAATGCTGTTCTGGATTCGGTTTTAGCTGTATTTAGAGCAAAAGTTCTAAGGGTATTGTTATTATAAACCAATTGATAAAACCCGGGTTTCGTGATTTGTTCTGGTAAATCAAAAGT
Source organism: Chitinophagaceae bacterium (assembly GCA_028288405.1). Taxonomy (GTDB): domain Bacteria; phylum Bacteroidota; class Bacteroidia; order Cytophagales; family Cytophagaceae; genus JACMQM01. The sequence goes on along the minus strand of JAQBNS010000135.1, from coordinate 2,427 downwards.
CAAAACAGTACCATTCAGACGTTGTGAAGGAATGACCAAGGCACCTTTTTCATCCTTTATCTCCACTAAATCTTTGTTTGTCTCTTGGTTTATAGAGAGTTGTATAATTTCATCACTTTGTCTGAAGTAAATCTTCTCTGCATTTTCCTTACTCAATAAAGCCATCTTCAATAGTAAAGGCACAAAGAATGAATGCTGAGCCAGATTACTGTTCTCCTTGGCTAAAGGAAAATGAATGAAGTAGGAAGTTCCTTTGAAAGCATTACCGACAGAGGAACGACTGACGGCAATCTCTCCTCCATGTGTTGATAGTAAAGCGGTGTAACCCGGAACGGAAGGCAAAATAGGATTAGCCACCGGCATAGTCACTCGATTGCTTTTCTCTTCAAAAAAGTCTGCGAAGAAAGGATTGTGGACATCAGGAAACTCGATACTGCCTTGTGAAGCCTGACCTGTAGTATCTGCTTTCTTAAAAGGCAAGGTCGAAATGACCAAGGCTTGAGCGAGGTCTGTAGGAATATTGTGATCTTTAGAGCCCGGTATAAACAAGATACTTTTACCCGCATGGAGCCAGATCGGAATACGTTTAATCACGCCTTGCGGAAGCTGATCCCATCCTTCTATCAGAATAAAATCTGCTTCATCCAGCACAGAGTAGTTCAGTTGCTGACCATTGCTGGCATAAAAAGAAAAATCTTCTTCCTCTGTAAAGAGGAGATTTTGAGGAGGATTTACTTTGTCAGATATAGAAGCCACCTTAATGGCTGCACTGGCATTGAGTGTGAAGTAAAATGTATTGTCAAATGAAAGATCTCCATCTTCCAATGCAATCGAGCCTTTCAATTCTCCGCTTTCAGACACAATGTATTCAAAGGAGCCTACTGCATTGGATTGAACAGGAAGGTCCACATATGAAATTGCGGCTTGTTTTTGATTGATGAATAATTTAAACAGTTGTTCCTTTATTTCCTGATCACCGCTGTTGAATGCTTTATAAAAGACTTTCAATCGATCTCCTTTCTTTACTACCGGTCTGTCAAACCAAATGGAATCAACGTATACGTTGGAGCTTCTTGTATTCTGGACAGGAATCAAGTAATAGTTGCTGGTCGAATCAAAAGGCACAGGGAAGTTCCCTAAAGTACTTTTTTGAAAATCAGAGAATATAAAACAATGCTTATTGCGCTTGCCCAGTTGATCTGCAGAGGCAAAGCGATTGACGATCTCTTTTAATGTTCTGGAACGTACGGAGAAGTTTTCTTCCGTAGTACGTCTGCTCAATACCTGCGCAGACATGGATTGCAGATCTCCCGAGCGAAAGTCATTGTCAAGAAATTGATAACGTGTACTGGGACTGCCTGATTTCAATAAAGATTGCACATGAAGCAAGGATTGATCCAATAAGGTACCTTGACCAGGATTGCGCTCCATACTATAAGAATTATCTACATAGACTTGGAAGGCAAGTCCCTCCTGTTCTGTATTCCAATGGCTCACATCTTTTCGATAAGGCATTGAAAAAGCAAAGACCAAAAATAATAGCGCCAATACTCTTGAGGCTAAAATTAACCATTCTTTAAGCCTTCTCTTGGAGCTGCTTTCTACCGTAAGCTGGCGAAGAAATGCTGTACTCGAAAAATAGATTTTTTTGGCCTTTTGAAGGCTTACTAAATGTATAATTACCGGAAGACTAAGCCCCAGTAAACCCCAAAGTGCTAAAGGATTCCCAAACTCCATTAGACAAATCTATAAAAAAGACTGTAAAGTGCCCTGTTTATTATTTGAAATATTGATTTAAAATAACTAGCTTTTGACCTAAATTAACGTTAACCTAATATAACATGAAAAAGTTTTTCGCCTTTTCTTTCCTGACTGTCGCTTTACTAGCGGTACTTTTTAATTTATCATCATTCAAAAATACAGAGTCTAAGGCTAATGATTTGGGCACATATATCTTGATTGATGTTTACGAAGTTCCAGGATACCAGGATCCAGGTCTTCATATTCACTATGCTGACAATACAAGTGAGTATGTTCCTTTCAAGAAAATGGATGCTCATAACCATGATGATAACGGTCAAATCATCGTTAACAAGGTCAATGAGCTGGTAGGCAAAGGATATTCAATCTCTCATATCGGCGCAGGTTTGGGCGATAAGACTGGTATGATCACTAAAATATTCATGAGAAAAGACAAATAGTCTTTATCATTCTCCTTTTAAGTATAAAAGTTCAGCAAACTGATTTGCTGAACTTTTTTTTATATCCTTTTACTGCTTAGTGATCATGATATACTCCAACCCTCATCATCACATCTTATTTAGACGTTTTGAATGTTGGTTTTGGTTAGCATGCAATTATTCCATAATTTTAAAGCTACAGAATAAGGCTTCTTCTTAAGTCCTATTGTTGGACGTAGCATTTTTT
>JAQBNS010000118.1 GCA_028288405.1 Chitinophagaceae bacterium | reverse complement strand
TTCAATTGACAGATGAAGAAGGTAAAACGTTCTCTTCTGAGCGTTTAAAGGGTAAAGTATACGTTGTCAATTTCATTTTCACACGTTGTGAAGGACAATGCAAAGACATGTCCAATCAACTCATCAGAGTGCAGGAAGCGTTCAAGAACAAAAAAGAATTTTCAATTGTTTCCTTTACAGTAGATCCTGAACACGACACGGCAAGTGTATTGAAAGAGTATGCCCATGCACACCAGGCTATTCCTGGTAAGTGGGTGTTCCTGACCGGGAAGAAGGAATACATTTATAATTTGGGGCAAACCGGTTTCTTTGTTTCTACCATGGAAGAAAAAGACAAGCCATTAAGTTTTCTTCACAGTGAGAAATTTATTCTCGTCGACGAACACGGTTGGATCAGGGGATTTTATGATGGTACCGACCAAAAGGAAGTCGACCGATTGATTACGGAAATAAAAGTATTAGAAGACATAGATAAGAATGGAAATTAAGTGGGTCTCTCGTAAGTTGGTGAATGCGGTATCTATTGCTATTCCTTTAGTAGTAGCCTTGTTATTGGGTATCAGAGTGAAGTTTGATTTGGGCGAATGGACAAAGTATTTACCTCATTTAAACGCAGTGCTTAATTCAGCTACGGCGATATTATTGGTGTCCGGTTGGTTTGCTATTAAGAATAACAAAAGAGAACTGCACAGAAGATTGATGACCATGGCTTTCTATTGTGGATCTGTTTTCCTGGTGACTTACGTATTGTATCATTTTTCTAATCAATCGACTCACTTTGGTGGAGAAGGAATCATCAAGTATGTATACTATACGTTGCTCATCTCACACATTACATTAGCTGCTATTGTCGTATACTTTGTATTGATGGCGATGTATTTTGCCTTGAACGGTCAGTTCGAAGATCACAAGCGTATTGTGAAATGGGGACATCCCATTTGGTTGTACGTCTCTGTTACAGGTGTCATTGTCTACCTGATGATTAGTCCTTATTATGTTTATTAAATAACGTAAAAGCCATGAAAAGAACTTCCTTATTGATCGCTGCTGCCGTTGTATTGATTGTGATAGCATCTTCTGTTGATGTGGCTGCTCAGTGCGCCATGTGCAAAGCTACAGTAACGGAGAATGTTATTTCGGGTAAAGGAAAAGGACAAGGTTTAAACTCCGGTATTCTATATTTGATGGCATTCCCTTATATCATCGCTTCTGTTATAGGCTATTTTTGGTACAGAGCTTATAAGAAAAAACAACACACTACACTTTCTAAATAATAAGCTAGGAGCCAGGAGGTACGAGCAAGGAAGGATTCCCTAGCTCGTACCTCCTGGCTCCTAGCTTATTTCCTCCTAGCTTATTTTCCGGGATTTTCGTAAATTAAAACAAAAAGGGCTTTGCAGACTAGGAAACAATTTTTGTGGACATCCTTCGTGTTCACTGGTATTATTTTTTTGATTGCTGCAGGAGCTCTATGGCATCCTCATATATCGCTCTTTAAGCAAGATCCGGAGAAGAGAGTACAGCAAAAAGTATCTGCTCAACTCAACAAACTGCAACACGTCAATGGTAAAGTTGCCAATTATCTCCATTCAAAAAGGGAGGAAGGTAAAATCTTTTTTTATGAGATAGAACAAGAGGTAGAAGGACAGTGGCTTTGCGTATACAAGAATAAAGAATTGATCTATTGGTCAACGTATCAATATGTACCCAATTGGAAGAACATTGAGCATGTCAATCATGCCGGTGTTATATCAGATGCCAAAGGAAAGTACCTGACCTATAGAACACAGTTGTCAAAGGATGGAGAGCATTATGATGTGGTTTCTGTTTATCCCTTGTATAGAGAGTATCCCATTGAAAACAACTACCTAAAGTCGGGTACCGATCCCTCTATTTTTGACAGTGATCAAGGACGTATTGTGATTGATCCTACGAGTGGCTTTGTAAACATTAAAGACAAAGAAGGTCAGTTTTTATTTGCCTATGAATTGGAACTCAATAATAAAGTACAAACCTCTGTATTGGTTTCACTTTTATTATTGAGTGCCATAGCTTATTTCTTCTTGTTATTTGTAGGCATCAACCAATGGTACCTGCAAGGAAGATCATACGCCACAGAGCGGTCTTTTTTAATTTTAATAGGCTTTGGCGTAGGCTACAAACTGCTTATCTATGGTCTGTCCAGAATGTCACTGCTGGATGGTTTGTTCTTGTTTGACCCCTCTTATTTTGCTTATTCTATTTTATCTCCTTCCATCGGTGACTTTTTTATCAATACACTTTTAGGAACGTTGATCTGCACATTTATCTATAAACACTATGCTTCTTTTGTCTGGGTAAAAGAGGTATTGCTCTTACGTGAAAAGGTACGCTATAGTGTAGCGTGCATCTTGATGATTGTAAGCTTCGCCATGTTTATAGAAGTATACTACATTATTGATATACTGCAACGCCATTCTCAATCGGTATTAGACATTACAGCGAGTGTAGACTTCGATTGGTTGCGTGTACTGTGTGTGTTGATCATTCTTCTCATTGGTTTAAGCTATTACTATATCAATCATACCGTTATTCGTTTAGCAGTTCAACTGTTAGCTACAAAAAAAATAGTGATCATTACCAGTGGCATTACACTGATGCTATCGGTTACGCTATGGTTTACTTATGATTCCATTTGTTTATTGCCCTTGATTCACTGGCTTGTGCTATTGATCATGTTGTATACTGGTTACGTGAAAGAAGTGTCTTTAATGCGTTACCAGGCGTATTTGTATTTTTTCTTTTACGCCATAGAAGTTGCTGCTGTATTGGCTTTTGCTGTACAAGGATATTATGTAGAAAAGCTCAACAGAGATAAAGAAAAGTTTTACTACCAGCTGTTTGTTGACAATGATATACAAGGCGAATACTTGCTTCACGATGCATTAGATAATATCGCAAAAGACGGATACTTAAAGAATGTATTGTTGTCTCCCTTTGGTGACAAGGAAGAGCAGGTAGAACGTAAGATTAGAAAGATCCATTTGTCTAATTATTTTGACAAGTTTGATATCAATGTTTTTTTGTTTGATGCGAATCAAAAGAATTATGTTGACACAACCGGTAAAAATGATCTCGATCGTTTCCAACAGAGTTTTTTTATTCGAAAAAACAAAACACAATTTTCGAATATCTATTTGGTAGAAGAAGCCTCTACTTCAGAAGCTAAAAAATATTATTGTTACCAACCGATTACCTATGGCAAAACGATCTTAGGTTATGTCGTAGTAGAATTGAAATACAAAAAAATACAACCCAATAGTGTTTACCCAGAACTATTAGTCGATCGCAAGTACAAGAAAAATATACCGGAAGGGGAGTACAACTATGCCGTTTACAAAGACGACAAGTTGATCTATTCGAGTGGGGTTCTCAATTATTACAGCACCTTAAACAAAGAAGATAGAATACAATTGGATTTGAATTGGGCGGGTATTTTTAAAGGAGATTTTCACCATTGGGCAAAGAAGAACGAATCAGGACAGTTGATCATTATCTCATCGGAAGCTTCCCGTTTTTATGTATTGATAACGAATTTTTCATTCTTCTTTATCATCAATGTCTTCATCTTATTGATGTTGGTGTTAGTCAATCTCATCCTGTTCAGGTTTTCTAAGAAATCAGTGAGCTACGCTTCGCGTATTCAGGTGTACATCAATATAGCCTTCTTCTTGCCGCTGTCCATCATGAGTATTGTGTCACTGAGTGTGATTACCAATAATTACCTGGACGGCTTGAATAAGAAAATCACCGGTACTGCGGAAGATATTTCAGTGCTGGTAGCCGGTATCCTGGATCAGAACAAGGGAAAAACAATTGGTTGGGCACACACACAAGATAGGATCACGGACTTGTCCCGTTACTCCGAAGTAGACTTAAATGTGTATACGAATAAAGGACTTCTGTATTATTCCAATCAACAAGACATTTATAAGAAAGAAATAGTATCGCGCCAATTGAATCCGGAAGCCTATTCCGCCATTCTGGAGCAACGCAATCAAGCGATCTTATTGAATGAGAACATTGGCGAATTGGATTTCAAGATGGTATATACCGCTATTCGTTCTCAGGAAAGCGGATTAATCTACGGTGTGTTGAGTGTTCCGTTTTTTGAGTCGAAGAATGAATTGGACCAGCAGTTGATTCAGGTGTTGAACACCATTATGAATCTGTTTTCCTTCACGTTTATTGCCTTGTTGATCTTGTCTTATTTTGCTTCACGTTACCTGACGTATCCATTGCACATGATTACAAATAAACTCAGTCACATTTCCCTGACTGCGGAGAATGAACCCTTGCAATGGACAGGTGATGATGAAATAGGGCAATTGATTTCTCAGTACAACAGCATGCTCAATGTGCTGGAAGAGAATAAAAAAATGTTGTCCCGCACCGAGAAGGAATCTGCGTGGCGTGAAATGGCGAAGCAAGTAGCTCATGAGATTAAAAATCCATTGACACCCATGAAGCTGAGTCTGCAACATTTGATTCGTAGAATAAACGATGAGCAGGATCTTCCCTTGTCGCATAAAGAAGGTTTGTTAAATACCATTCATTCGCTGCTTTCTCAGATTGATAATTTGAGTGACATCGCAGGATCATTCTCTGCCTTTGCCAAATTACCGGAACCCATCATGGAGTCTTTTGATTTGACGGCTTTGGTAAAAGATATCTCGATGTTCTATGCTTCGTCCAGCCCTTTGACCTTGGACATGCAGCATAAAGAGCCACTTTTTATCAAGGGAGATCAAGGTTGGATGCACAATGTGCTCAATAATCTGATCATTAATGCTTACCAGTCTATCCCTGCCCAGCAGAAGGCGGAAGTGACGTTGGGATACACCTTTCAGGGCGATTCTGTATTAATCTACATCAAAGACAACGGAACAGGTATACCGGAAGAAATTAGAGAAAAGGTCTTTCAACCCAATTTCAGCACAAAATTCGCCGGTTCCGGTATCGGTCTGGCATTGGCGAAACGAGGGGTGGAATATATGGGCGGTAAAATTTGGTTTGAGACAATGCACGATCAGGGTACCACGTTTTATATACACTTACCCCTCTAATCGGAATGATTGCGCGACTGCTCGCTGTACTTCTTTTTTTTGTACTCCCCATGACACTGCACGCGCAGATCAATAACGTGCGTTGCAAATGGGTCAAGGTGAAAGGCACAGCAGGTGTTCCATTAGATTCTGGCACTGTTCTTCCATCCTCTATCAGCGTTACAGGCGGTGGTGATTCTCTTCGCCTGACGTATGATGCAAACACCGGCAAGGCATCATGGTCTGGTGGTTCTTCAGCAGATTCGGTGTTGGTTTGTTACAGAGTATTATCTTCTGATTTATCCTCCCGTTATTATAAGCGAAGCCTGAAGCAATACGATACACTGGGCTATTACCGCGATGATCCTTATTTCAACCGACAGTTTCAGGGACGTAAGGAAGAATTGTTTTCTTCTCCGGGCATCAATAAAACAGGTACCATATCACGTGGTATATCCGTTGGTAACAACCAAAGTGTATTTGTCAATTCTGTATTGAACTTGCAACTGGAAGGTAAGCTAACAGATGATGTAAGTATCATTGCCAGTATTTCAGATCAGAATATTCCCTTTCAACCGGAAGGCAATACGCAACAGCTGCAGCAATTCGATAAAGTATTTGTGCAGTTGAGAGGAAAGAAGTTGCGCTTAACGGCAGGCGATATCTTATTACAAAGTAAGAAAAGTTATTTCTTAAAATATTACCGTAACGTGCAAGGAGGCTGGCTGGAGTACGACAACAGAAACGACACCACGAAGAAAGCCAAAACCTATAGCAGTGTGGGCGCAGCCGTATCCAAAGGTAAGTTCAACTCTATGCAGTTCGGTCCCGGACAACCGGACTCTCTCATTGAAGGTGTGCAAGGACCTTATCGTTTGCGGGGACCGAATAACGAGCGCTTCATCATTATCCTGGCCAACTCTGAAGCCGTATACCTGAACGGCACTTTGCTGAAAAGAGGTTTCGATTACGATTACGTGATCGATTATAACCAGGCGGAGATTGTCTTTACACCTCGTGTGGTGATTACAAAATATTCGCGGATGCGTGTGGATTTTGAATTTTCTGACCGTAATTATTCACGGACAACGTTGCAGGCAGCACATGTACAAGAATATAAGCAAGGTTTTTTCTACTTCGATTATTTTTCGGAAAAGGATAATCCTAATAATCCCCTGGCTTTATCTTTAACAGAAGACGACAAGCGATATCTCGCAACGATAGGAGATTCTTTAACCAAAGCAGTGATATCAGGAGTAGATTCGGTAGGCTATTCGGCGAATACCGTATTGTATAAAAAAATATTGACTCCTGAAGTGCATTATGAATATTCTACCAGTGCGGACAGTGCTTTTTTTCAGGTAAGCTTTTCTCAGGTTACCGCAGGTACAGGTCGTTATAAACTTTCCACTTCGGCTGTCAATGGAAGGATTTATGATTACGTGGGTCTGCCGAATGGAGATTATGAACCCGTTGTACAAGTTCCTACGCCTAAGCTCAAACGCATGGCAGTGGTTGGAGGAGGAGTGAGTCTCACCAAACGGGACAAGCTGGTGGCAGAACTTGCTTTCAGTAAGAATGATGTAAACCTCTATTCAACGATTGATAATAATAGTACAGACGGTTGGGCGGGAAAGATAGGTTATGAAAATACGGGACGGCCCGTTATCAAAAACTACAATTGGGTATTGAGCACCAATGTAGAATACAATCAGGACCGCTTTTCCGCAGTGGATCGCTTTCGTAGTCCGGACTTTGAACGGAACTGGAATGAAAATATCAATGTGAAAGCAGACAATTACATTGTGGATGCCAGCACGGGTTTGTATAAAAATGAGCAGAACAAACTCATTTATAAAATCACTCGAAGAGAAAAAGGAACGGATGTAAACGGTTACCAGCAAGATTTGGCATTCAATAAAAGTATAGGGAATTACCAATTGTTGTCCACCGGTTTTTTATCAAAAAATAATAGAGACGTACAAAAATCCGACTGGCATAGGATTATAGTGAATCAATTTTATAAGACACGTTATGTCTTGCCAGGTCTTGAATACTCGAAGGAATACAATGCGATTAGAGATTCCTTGGGAAATATAGCTTCCTCTTTGATGAATTATGAAGAGATCAAAGGGTTTGTCAAATCAAATGATACGCTAAAAGTAAAGTTTTCTGCAGACTACGCATACCGCACGGATTATGAAGTCTATCAATCTCAGTTTGCTCCTAATTCCATTGCGCAAACGTTACAAGCAGGAGCGGGTGGAACTATTAAGAAAAATCATGAAGTCAATACATTGTTTACGTACCGTAACCTGAACAACAGTGTAGGCCCGACTCCATTGCCGAATGAAGAAAACGTAACAGGTCGATTGGATTGGAACATGTCCATGTTCAAGCGGCATATTCGTTCGGAGATTACCATTACAACCAGCACTGGAAGAGAATTGAAAAAGCAATATTTCTATCAGGCTGTCGCCAGTGGTTTAGGTAACTATGTATGGAACGATTACAATAATGACGGTATACAAGACCTGAATGAATTTGTAGAGAAGCAATTAAATGCTCCGACAGAATACATCAAAGTTTTTTTGCCTACCGACCAATATATCAAGGCCTATTCCAATACGTACAATCATCGCTTAGACATCACGGCACCACGATCATGGAGAGACAGTAAAAACTGGGTGAAGAAAATTTCTTCCCGCTTATCCAATCTTTCTTTGTGGACAGTGAATAAAAAATTAACATCGGAGGATTTTGCGAGTCGTTTTTTGCCTTTCCAGCAAAGCATTGATGAAGCAGATTTATTATCACTTCAACAAATTATTCGCAGTACCTTTTTCTACAACAGATCCAATCCTGTATATGGTCTGGAAGGTTCTGTATTGCTCAACAACTCAAAAACATTTCTTAACCA
>JAQBNS010000091.1 GCA_028288405.1 Chitinophagaceae bacterium | reverse complement strand
GGAGGTCACTCATTTTTTAGCACTGGAAAGCGAAACGATTATTTAGTCTATAGGGAAATACAACTCAAATACAGATCCTTTATCAAGCACACTAGACGCTTGAATCAAACCGTGATGATTTTCCATGATTTTCTTGCACAAGGCCAAACCGATACCTGTGCCTTCATAATGATCTCTATTGTTGAGCCGTTGAAAAATATTAAAAATCTGTTCGGCATATTGTTTGTCAAAACCTATTCCGTTATCACTGCAGGTAATACAAATGTACCGTTGAGATTGATTCAGGTGTAAAAGATTAGTTATCTTTTCTTTTGAAACTTCCTGACAGGCAATTTCAATAACAGGATTTTGATTGTTGAATTTTAAAGCATTACCAATCAAATTGGAAAAGAGTTGATTCAATTGCAAGGGAATACCAGACAGTTCAGGCAAAGGAGCGATTTTCAACGTAGCACCTTTTTCCTTTATCATTAATTCAAAATCATTTTTAATCTCTTCCAGCATGTCGTTCAGGTTATTTTTTTCAAAAACCTGCTCTGTAATAGATAAGCGGGAATAATTGAGCACATCTTTGATAAGGCCGGACATGCGTTTTGCCGACAAATCAATCTTGTCAAAATAAGTTTTCGATGGTTCATTTAAATCCGGCAGGCTATCGTGTAGCAATTCTGAAAACGTTCTTATTTTCCGGAGAGGTTCCTGTAAATCATGACTGGCGATGTAGGCAAACTGTTCTAAGTTGTGGTTTGATTTTTCCAACTCGTTATTTTTTAATTCGAGTTGATTGTAAGCACGTATAAGTTCCGTATTATCATGAGCAATGACCAGCACTGCGTACACCCGATCGTTGGAATACAAAGGAATCATATAGGTTTCATAATACCGGTCGGTGAGAATGGATTGGTAACCTGAGGTATGGGAAGCTTTTCCTTGCAATGCATCCTGAAGATTATGATAAAATTCAGTGTCTGTCATTTTGGGAAATACATCTGTCATTTTTTGATCGATCAGGCTTCCCAACTCACGTTGATAGACTTCTTCAAATTTTTTATTGACGATCAGGTAACGCAGATCATTATCAAATACTGAAATAATATCCACTGAGGAATTAAGGATAATCTCTGCAAATTCTTTTTGTTTGTTGAGTTGTTCATTCTTAGCCGCGAGCTCCAGGGTCCGTTCTTCCACTTTGTGCTCCAGTTCGCGCGAAGCCATTTTTTGAATATGAATATCCGTACTTGTCCCAACCCACATTAGAATACTGCCATGCTCATCGCGCTGAGCTATTGCTCTGCTCAAATGCCAACGGTATTCACCGTCGTGTCGCTGCAAACGATGCTCTGCAATAAACGTGTCTCCACTTACCAAAGCCTCTTCCCATTTTTTTTGATTATTGTCTTTTTCTTCCGGATGTATAATTTCAAGCCAATTATTATCCGATAAATGTTCCGGTGACAGCCCGCTGAAATCAAAAAAAGTCTGACTGTAATAATTCAGTTTACCTTTGGCATCACTCGTCCATATCAATTGAGGCAGAGCATCTGCCAGCAACCTGAATTTCCGTTCATTCTTTTGTAAAGCCTGCATGGCGACTTTCTCTTCGGTGATATCCAGTACCGTACCTGCAAAATTCACAGGATTACCTTTTTGATCAAAAAAGGCTCTGCCCTTCGCACGGATCCAGCGCAGCTTATCATCCGGTAAACCTACAATTCTATATTCAGATTCATAATTCTCCGCGATGTCAGGATTCAACGCACGCAGCATACTTTCCAATGCTAATGGTTGATCTTCCGGATGCATTTTTAACCAAAATAAATCCAGTGTTACCGGTGTGTCTTGTGCAGAGCCGAACAGTTCTTTGCATGCACTGTCCCAACTCATTTCCTGCGTTAAAGGATTATAATCCCAAGTGCCCAGTTCACTGGACAATGCCGCGATTCTTAACCTTGCTTCACTTTCCTTTAACCGTTCCTCAAATTCAATGCGATCTTGTATATCCAGACAAGCGCCTGAATAACCGTCGAATTGTCCAGTGGTACTGTAATTAGGAACACCTTGACCTGAAATCCAACGGTATTCACCATCGTATCTTTTCAGTCGGTACTCTAACGTAAATTCTTTTCGAGCATTAAAAGCAGAATCATAAATTTTCAGGCATCGCTCAAGATCATCCGGATGGATGCCTTCAGTCCAACCATTTCCTATCTCTTGTTCCAATGTTCTACCTCTGAAGTCCAACCAACGCTTATTAAGAAAATGACACAACTTATCCGGGCCTGCCATCCAAATCATAACAGGTGAATTGTTGGCTATGGTCCTAAGCAATTGCTCGCTGACAGGAAGTGAAGTCTTGTCTGGACTTTCTTTATCCTGTTTTTCGTTGAGACGGAATTCTTCTGGTGTGTTCAGCGGTTTATTATTTACTCGTTAGTCTCTCAAATATAGTTATTTATCCAACTATGTCAAGGTTGTTTAACGGTAGATTGGGAGCAGCATTTATGACCTATTCTATCCAAACCTATAACAATAGGATTTTAAAATGCGGTATTTCTTTCCCCAAAATCCATTCATCCGATAGTCCGAGATTTAGCCGGTCAAATCTGTAAGAATTTGACCCTTTTTATGTATATTAAATGAACCGCATCCTTCGGTTTGTCTACCAGCTAAGAGACATGAAGAATTTACACGCTATTAAAATTTCATTATCATATTATTACCGGTTGCTGCCTGCATTTGATGAGGCAAAACTGCTCGTTATTTTTTTAATACTCGGTTCCTTTAGCCTGCAAGCACAAACCATTAGTCCTAAAAAAGGCATAGCAGGAGACATGCTCAACAATGCAGACTGCATCGCAGCCGATAGCTTAACCTGGTATTATAACTGGGCCAATACCCCCAATGCCTCTGTGATCTCTACTCATCAAAATTATTTGGAATACTGTCCCATGTTATGGAACGGCAGTTGGAATCCTACTGCGCTCAACAACTACCTCAATGCGCATCCGGAAGTAAAATACTTATTGGCTTTCAACGAACCCAATTATTCCGTACAGGCCAATATGACTCCGGCGCAAGCAGCCGCTCTATGGCCTCAAGTGGAAGCAATAGCCAATGCCCATAATTTAAAAATTGTAAGTCCGGCTATGAGTTATTGTTCGGGTACCTGTTTACCCGGTTACAACAACCAACACGGCACCGTATGGCTGGATGACTTCTTCAATGCTTGCCCGGGATGTAGAGTTGACTACATCGGCTTACACGTTTACGACACCTGGTATTGGGGATTTTACGGCGTGACGCAATTGTACAAAAAATACAATCGTCCCATATGGATTACAGAGTTTGATTACAGCGGATCAAATTCAGCTGTTGATCAGGCTTCCTTGATGGTAGATGTCATTGACTACATGGAAAAAGATCCGAATATCTTTCGCTATTCCTGGTTCTTGTTGCGCTCCTCTCCTTCCACAACGAGTACAGATATTTTTTCACAAACAACAGGCTCACTGACTAACCTCGGAAATATATACCTCCACATGTCATCGTACGATGAAAATTATTTCCATTCCGTCAATGCTACTATTGAAGCGGAACACTACATCAGTAAAAGTGTAACCTATTGCGACTGGAATGGTTCGGTTTGTACCTGGCCTTATTCTATTATGCTCGAACCCACTACTGATGTATCCGGAAAATTAGATGCGTACCATTTTGCTTCGCCCGTAGCCAATACCAATGATACCCTTTATTATAACGTAGACATACCTACCACGCAAACCTATACCATCGATTTCCGTGTCAACTCCACCGCTGCGAGCACGATCGCTGTACGCACTTTTCCAGGCAATGTATTATTAGGTACTACCGCTTCTTTAAATACCGCAGGGGGCTGGCAAACGAAGACACTTGCGGGTGTTAATCTTTCCGCCGGACAGCAGAAAATTTATTTAACGGCAAGCAATGGCACTCCGCTAAAACTGAATTGGCTGCGTATCAATTGCAGCTCAAGTTGTGGAACATTACCGGTTACGCTGACTTCTTTTGCTGTATCCGGTTTATCCAATCACTCCGCTCTGCTTCGGTGGACAACTGCTTCGGAGGAAAACAATAAAGAGTTCATCGTTGAAAAAAGTAATAACGGAAAAGACTTTACACCTATTGGATCAGTAAAAGCAGGCACTCATCTTGGTATGCAAGAATATGATTTTACAGATGAAACTGTTTCTGAACCCTTAAATTATTACCGATTAAAACAAGTGGATATCGACGGGCATTTTTCTTATTCTCCCATCAAATCGCTTTCCAATACAGAGCGACATCTCGTTTCTGTTTCATCCAACACTATTGTTACTGACTTGGAAACACCTCAAGAAATTTATTACTTGATGACCACATCCACCGGACAACTCATTGAGCAAGGCAGTTATCGTGCAGAAGCAGGGATCACAGAAAAAAAACTACTCCTTCCTAAACTGGCAAGCGGAGTGTATGTGGTTCAACTCATTTCTCAGGATATTTCTTTTTCGAAGAAAATCATTATTCAGGAATAAAATCTCACCTTTCAATTGTCGCATTCTCCCCCTTACTTTTCAGCTAAGATCTATAGATTGTATAAAAATAAATATAGGTTATGAAAAATACGTTAAAAAGCATAGCAGCCATTTTGGCGGGAATGATTTTAATTATTGTGTTATCCATTGCTACTGATCAGCTCATGATCGCTGCAGGAGTTTATCCAAGTATGGAACAACAACAACAACTACAGGCCAATCCCTGGTGGATGTTATTGATTGCTTTGGTCTACAGAAATATCTATGCTGTAGCAGGCGGTTATCTGACCGCTTCTTTAGCGCCTTCCAATCCTCTAAGATTAGTTGTTATACTGGGTATCATTGGTATCATTGCCAATATAGCCGGAGGAATAGCGATGATGGATAAAGGATCAAGTTGGTATCCTATCGCTTTAACAGTATGTGCTCTTCCTTGCACCTGGTGGGGTGGTAAACTAAAAGTGAGCTAAAATACTACACTACAACAGAAATTCATTTTTTATTCATTTTTCAAGTGTAAGTTTGTAACATGAAGATACTCGCCATTACCGGTGATTCGATTTATGTTACACTTTCTAAAGACTTAGCGAAAGAGACAAACTTTACCACAGAGTTTGTCTCTTTTGATCAAGCCTCTGAAAAGGTGCACCTCTACGAGTACGATTGTCTATTGCTTTACAGTAACCAATACAAGCACTGGCATCCTTTATTGGTTGAACTTACACTCCAAAATAAAACCAGCGGTCTGATTTTACTTACGCCTGAAATCAGTGTGGAAGAAAAAGTAAAAGCATTCAATGCCGGTGCAGACGATTGTCTTTCCATTCCTTACCATATAGATGAACTCAAAGCACGTATCGTAGCGATTGTGCGACGCAAAAAATTCAACGCTCGTCACCTGATCCATTTTGCCAATACAGTAATAGACCTTGGTAGTAAAAGTGTTTGCGTATGGAATAATCCTATTGCGCTTACACCTAAAGAATATGACATCCTGCTCTACCTCGTCATGAACAGACACAAAGCAGTGCAGACGATTCATATTGCCGAATATTTATGGGGAGAAAGTTGGGATACCAAAGAATCCAACAACCTTCTGATTACTCATATTAGAAACCTGAGAAAAAAAATGATGCTAGCCAAAGCAGAATTGGAGATTAAAAATATTTATGCAGTGGGTTATCAGATTATTGAACTCTAAATAGTACGACCATGAAATGGATCACAAGAGAACGTCCTAAGATAGATCGTATTGCCTGTCCCTGGCTGATCAAGAACTTTGTAGATGTTGAAGCAGAGTTCATCTATGTACCGACTGAACAAGTCATTGAAAAAGCATTGGAACTAAACGCCATTCCCTACGACATAGCCGGCGTAGAATATACACACGAAGGAGTATTCTGTACATTCGATTATATTCTTAAAAAGCATAAACTACAAGATGAAGCGCTGCATCGTCTTGCTGTGATAGTAAGAGCAGCGGATACAGACGATTACAACCTATCCATACAAGCGGCAGGTTTATTCGCCATCTCTGCGGGACTCTCTCATAATTTCAAAAACGACCAGGAGATGTTAACGCATGGAATGGTCATCTATGATGCCCTCTACAGCTGGTGTAAATATGTCAGCACGGAAACACACGGCTGGGAATTTAAAAATGAAGTTTCTTCTTAAATGAAAATTTGATTATTAAGTTTTAAAATAAAAGTTGAATAAATATTAGCACTGTAGTTATTCTAAAAGTGGGCGTTCCCTTCGGGCCGGGCTTTCGCCACTCGATTTCCCGCTGAAAAAGCGGGAAGAGCTCAGATCCCGAGGCTTCGGGACTCAATCCCTAACGCAAAAAAAGAGATTAATTTGACTTTATAGTAATCATATGCTTTATAGAAATATGCTACTTTTTTTCCTTGCATGGAATGCATCAACGGCTTTCGCACAATCTGATTCTTTACAAAGAACAACCAAACATGCATATCCCGAGATCAAAGGCTATACCGGATTAGTGCATCCGCTTTATACCTGGAGCGATGATGGAAATCACGCCAACTTTACCGATTATTATTTGGTAGGAAATCCATGGGGTATCAATATCTGGAAGAGTGCTAAGTTTGGTGTATCGTTAGAATTTACTCCCTATATTAAATTTGCCAATAACGACAGTAAGCTGTCCAATTTTGTTTTTCATCCGGGAGTGATGTATCGATTGGGACATGACTTTACTCTTATAGGACGTGTGGCTTATGAGACTTCGGGGCGTTATGGCTTTACGCCTATTTTGAACAAAGTCATTTATCGTGATCAAAGCAGTACCGTATTTGTAGCTCTGTTATTACCTGCCCGTTACGGAAGTACATTAGCACCTTCCTACTCTGTGGCATTTCAATTCGGCATAGGATTTTAATTTTACATTATGGATCAATCAACTACACCTTCTTATTCTTTAAAAGATCTTATCCTTTATTTTCTAAAGTTAGGCACCTGGGGATTTGGCGGTCCGGTAGCCCTTGTGGGGTACATGCACCGTGATCTGGTGGAACGTAAACAATGGATTTCAGAAGATGATTACAAAGAAGGCATGGCACTTTCTCAACTCGCTCCCGGACCTTTGGCAGCACAGCTATCTATCTATTTAGGTTATGTACATTATCATATACTGGGAGCAACATTGGTTGGTCTAGCCTTTGTATTGCCTTCTTTCCTGATGGTACTGGGAATAGGCTGGGCGTATGTTTCACTGGGAGGCTTACCCTGGATGCAGGCTATATTTTATGGCGTTGGTGCCGCTGTGATTGGTATCATTACGATAAGCAGTTATAAACTCACTACTAAAAGTATCGGCAAGGATCTTTGGCTGTGGAGTATTTTTATTGTGCTGGCAGTGTTTACCTTCGTCACAGAAGAAGAAAACATTTGGCTCATTCTCGCTTCCGGTGTATTGATCTGGTGGAAAAAAAGTCCACCTCAATGGGGTAAGGCAAACTTAGGCATGATAGCCTGGCCTGCCTTATTGCAACTACCGGCTGCAACCGGCACGGGTACTAAGCTGTGGCAAATCACCTGGTTCTTTACAAAGGCAGGAGCTTTTGTTTTCGGAAGTGGCTTAGCCATCGTTCCCTTCTTATATGGCGGTGTCGTAAAAGAATACCATTGGTTGAATGAACAACAATTTGTAGATGCAGTGGCAGTCGCCATGATTACACCCGGACCTGTTGTCATCACTGTCGGGTTCATCGGTTTCCTGACCGCCGGTACAGCGGGAGCTTGCACGGCTGCCTTGGCTACTTTCATACCTTGTTATCTATTTACTATTTTGCCTGCACCCTATTTCAAAAAATACGGGAAGCACCCCGGTATCAAAGCGTTTGTAGACGGAGTCACAGCGGCGGCTATCGGCGCCATTGCAGGAGCTGTACTGGTATTAGCCAAAAGAAATTTGGTAGACATCCCTACCGTCCTAATAGCAGTGAGTACCGCACTCATTTTATTCCGTTTTAAAAAATTGCCAGAACCGATTATTATATTAGCCGCTGCTATTATAGGTATAGTGATTAAATTGTGGATCATTTGACTTACATTGAAGTAAATAAAGTAACAGTATTTCAACTCCACATGGCTCTCCTTACAATTGAAACACGCATCAATGCTCCTATCGAAAGAGTATTTGATCTCTCAAGAAGTATTGATTTGCATCGCTTGTCCATGGCTCATACCAATGAAACGGCTATTGCCGGAAGAATGACAGGCTTGATAGAACTGAACGAAACAGTAACCTGGAAAGCCAAACACTTTGGCATTTACCAAACACTGACTGTAAAAATCATAGCATTGGATAAACCCTTTTCTTTTATCGATACGATGCAAAAAGGAATCTTTAATTCTATGCATCATACCCATTCCTTTTCACAAAAAGGTATGGAAACCATCATGCTGGATCGATTTGAATTTAGCGCACCACTTGGTCTCCTTGGTAAATTGACTGAATGTTTTTTCCTTAAGAATTACATGACGAAATTACTTAAGGAAAGAAACTTAATGATTAAAAGGATAGCGGAGTCTGATGAATGGAAAAAACTATTATAATCATTTCCTACTATTCGCAATGCCACAACACTTCTTCTTTAGGAATAGAATATTTATAATCCGGCTCAGTAAACTCTTTGACATATATCACTTCCAGTGATTGGATCAAACGATCCTCATGCTTTTCGTTCCAAACTCTGCGTGCATAGTTACAAAAATATCCTCTTAAGAATTCGTTGTCAGAAAGGAGATAACTTTCAGAATATTTTCTCCAACGATCATTTTTAAATACAGCCACTACATTTTTAGGTTTGTCTAATGTCAATTCATCTTCCGGATGCAATAGATCGAAAGGCTCCGCTTCACTTGAAGGCATGGCCTTTAATACATACCAGCCGTCATCTTTAAAAACACCCGGTGCAAACATTCCCCAGCTTTGATCCAATCGTAAGCTATAACCAATGAATCTAAAATGGTCTGATAATTTACTGTGTATAAAACTCAGGTTACTGAAGTTCCAGTCGAATACAAATACAGTCAAAAAAACAAGAACAGCAGTTTGCACATAGTGTAAATAAAAAGGAAAAACAACAGGCGGCTTCCAAGTAATCAATCGATTGATGTAATGTCCCGTTGCCCATATAGTTTTCGAGAGAACCATTCTAAACCGAACAGTGAGTGCTTCAATTTTATCCATAGCAGCAGTGGGTAACACACCTATAACTGCAACCATACCGATCATAGGAAACAAACCGATAAGTAGTGTCAATTCATTTAAAGAATGAAAAACTACAATCAAAAGCACAGCCATAAAGCGAAAAAAAGAATGGGCAAAAGGAAGAAAGAATAAAACGGGCACAAACAATTCAAAGTAGTAAGCAATGCGCGTCAGTTCTTTCAATAAAGAAGGATGATAATACAAATACTTGGTCAGCGAATAAGCAATCTGATCCAGACTGTACGTATAATACAAAGCGGTAAATTCACTGTTCCACTCAGGTCCTTTCAACAGAGCTGATCCTGTATAGAGATAAGAGATTTGTAACAAATAAGCAAACAAGGCTATACTTGCTGGTATAGCAAAGCCTATTTTTTTATTGGACGATCTAATGTTGTCATAAGAATAACGAGCCCCCCATGGAATAAACATGCCCCAAAATAAAATCATCCGTAACAAATCGTCTCCGCCCTGAAGAATAAAGCCGTTGCGATTATGCAAAGACAACAACATAAACCAGGACAGTACAGTAAAGAGCTGTGTACGATAACCCATAAGAAGCATGACCGCACAAAAAAAAGAAAACAAGAACAATATCAGTTGCACTTGCCACAATCCGCTGATGGTATGAACTGAAACAAAATATTCGTTCCAACCCTTTCTAAATAATAATTCAAGAGGTAAAACACCGGTATCGGAATAAAAAGCTTCCAAATCACTGGCACGAATGAGCAGATCGACCAGGATAACAATGGCAATACCAATACGCATACAGGCTAATGCCCTTAAATCAAACGATAAATATTTCATGGTTAAAAAAATTAAGCCGGCCCATTGAGATGGACCGGCTTGTGATCAATTGTATTACATGGTTGTTCCCGTAGTGCCACCTGTAGTTGAAGAAGTGGTACCGGTAGAACGTGTAGTAGACGTGCTTTTAGTAGACGATGTTGTCCTACCCGAAGTAGTTGACGTTGTCTTACCGGTAGTTGAAGTTGTTCTGGTTGTACTTGCTGTAGTACCGGCTGTACTCGAAGTTGTAACAGATGTTGTTGCTGTTGTACTAGTTGTGGCATCATTCGGAGAGGTAGTACTAGTAGTACCGGTGCCTGAAGTCGTAGTAGGATCACCACTTGTTGTACCGGTGGTTTGAGCAGTAGAGTGAATAACTTCTGCCACGGAATTAGTTCTGGTAAAGCTTAGTAATCCTACCGAAGCACTTAGGCAGACTGCAATAAATAAATGTTTCTTTTTCATAATTATAAGATTTGGGTTGAAAGTTTTGATGCTTTAAACGATTCAAAGACCATGCCTTATGCTAATGAGACAGTTTAAAGACTATTGTAAAAAAAATCATGGAAAGAATTTCTCTGTGTGAGAAAAAAATCCACTACTTGCAACTGGTTACCCTATGTCTTATTTTTTTACCAAGTCAAGTTTTCTTAACAAAGGAGCTTTGATGGCTGTATAAGATACAACAGCTAAAGTCATGAACCCTCCGAATACCACAGAAGGTACGGTACCCATCAACCGTGCGGCAACTCCTGATTCAAAAGCACCGATTTCATTGGAAGAACCGATGAACATGGAATTGACCGCTGACACTCTTCCTTTCATGTGTGCAGGTGTCAGCGTTTGCATAATGATGGATCGGATCACCACGCTGACACTATCAAATACGCCACTGAGAACAAGGAGTAAAAGCGACAAATAAAAATATTCCGACCAGGCAAACAAGATCATGCACACCCCAAATCCTGCTACCGAAATCAATAACAGTTTACCCGTATTGTGCAAAGGAGGTCTGTAAATCTGGTATACCGCCATGGCAAAAGTACCTAATGCAGGTGCGGCTCTCAGTAAGCCCAACCCTTCCGGTCCTGCGTGCAATATTTCTTCAGCGAAGATGGGCAGCAAGGCTACGGCACCTCCAAATAAAACAGCAAAGAGATCCAGCGAAAGCGCACCTAAAAATAGTTGATTACTAAAGACGAATTTCACACCGGCAAACAAACTTTCTAATAAACGTTCTCCCGCTATAGGTAAGGGTTTCGGTTTCGGAGCAATGAAAGTGATAGACAATACAGCCATCATCAACAAGGCGGCATCAATAAAATAACTGGTGGCAAAACTAGTGAATGCGTATACGACTCCACTCATGGCTGCACCCGCCACTATAGAAAGCTGTCCGATGGTACTGTTCCAGGCGGAGGAACTGGGATATAGTGATTCAGGTACACACTGAGTC
>JAQBNS010000090.1 GCA_028288405.1 Chitinophagaceae bacterium | reverse complement strand
AATGAGTGACCTCCTGTTTATCGTTAGCTATTGGATAGACCGTTACTTTGCAATGGTATTCTTCTTTATTTTTTCTGTAGTTGACAATCGTCTCTGTAAAGGGTTTACTGAATTTTAATTGCTGTCTGATTCTTTTTCTTGTTTCCTCAGAAGTGTTTTCTCCCTGTAAAAAACGCGGAGACTTTCCTATAGCATAATTCAATGGATAGCCGGTCATCGCAGGAAAAGTTTTGTTTGCCCATTGTATGATTTGGTTGACGTCCGTTAAAACAAGCGTGTAGTAATCATTCTGTAAAATTTCTTCCAGGTTGATGACCCAGTTGGATTTGTTTTGAAATTGAAGTAATACTTGTAAATCGCTTTTCTTTTTTTCTGTGGTCGTCAATTGATGCATGTAATGGCTGTAAATATCTCCGGACGATAGAGGATGCAGCCTGTAATTCGTTGGTTTTATTTTGCGGCAAAGCTTCGCTTGTTCTTCTTCACTACAGGAAGAAAGATAAATATCCAGGCAAAGCATACTGCCTATATTTTTGGGAGACTTACTCATGATTCGAAGTTATCAATAGTAAATCCTTTTAACAAAAAAATAAATCAATTGTTTGTATCAAAGGAGAAAAATATACGCCCAATAGGGAATAAGTTCCCCTAATTTATCTCATGGCTGTTTCTTCTTCCTCAGACTGTTTTTGCAGCACTTTGATTTCCGTTTTTTCTCTTACGATTCCTTGCCTCAATAAAGCATACAAACTCATATAAGCATTGGCTATCCATACCAAGGCAAAGCCTGCTATAATATAACCTCTCCAGTCTGTTAACAGCAAGTGATACTCCGTTAAAAACAGAAAACCAATGGTCACGTAATGGCTAAAACAGTATTCACAGGTAAAGAGATAGAAAAATTTCCTTTTCCATATGGTTTTACCTTCCTGACTCCAGCGCACACAATACTCCCGGGGCTCACGGAATACTTCCTCGTGAGTCACTGTCCAGGCGACACAGGCGATAGGTAAGGCCAATAAGAATAACCATGCGAGTTGAATGGAAACAGTCATAAGATCGGTAAAGGATGTTGCCAGGCATCATTCAATAATAATGCCTGTCCTATGACGATACACTTTACTGGTATAAAATTTGGATGTTGTGAGTATACAAGAAGTTATCTTGTACCTGTTTTAGTCTGCTGATATGTTTTCAATCAAAAAGAAAGAGTATTCTTACGTATACAAAAATGGACTGATTCTGGTCTTCTTGTTTCTATTTATCATCTCTTTGTTTGGCCAAAGTTATAACGGCTGGATAGAGTTCAATGATTTTTTGAGTGATTACAAACAATCTCCTGTTACTTATGGCTATTATCTTCACAGCGGACATTTTATACAAGCGACATTCGAAAATTGGGAAAGTGAATTTTTGCAAATGGCATTGTTTGTTATTCTGACTATTTTCCTCAGACAAAAAGGTTCTTCCGAATCTAAATCCTGTGATGAACCCATTGTAGATCCATCGGAACTCATACCTCACAGCCATTCACCTTGGCCGGTAAAAAAAGGTGGAATATGGTTGGGCCTGTATAAGCATTCTTTATCGATTGCATTACTTACTCTTTACTTGCTTTCTTTTATCCTGCATTGGTACGGTAGCTGGTTGAATTATAATTTAGAGCAACATTTAAAACATAAGCCATTGGAAACATTCTTACACTACGGTTCTTCCAGCAGACTTTGGTTTGAATCTTTTCAAAATTGGCAAAGTGAATTTCTTTCTGTCTTTGCTATTATCTTTTTATCTGTTTACCTGAGACAAATGGGTTCTTCTCAATCAAAGAAAGTGAATGCGCCACATAGGCAAACAGGCGAGTAGATTCAAATGATTTTACTAATGAATCAATTCATACTTTGAAGCTTCCCCTGTCGCCCAGCAATCCAGGTTATAGATTGTAGCATCTGCAATATTCTTCAATGCATTCTCGGTCAAAAAAGCCTGATGCCCGGTAACGAGTACATTTTTGAACGTGAGCAAATGTGAAAATAAATCATCTTGCATGATTTCATGAGAATGATCAGAAAAGAACATTCCTTTTTCTTTTTCATACACGTCGAGGCCGAGGTAACCTATTTTGCCTTCTTTCAGAGCATCTATGGCATCGCTGGTATTCAATAGCGCACCTCTGCTCGTATTGATGATCATGACTCCTTTTTTCATAAGAGACAAAGAGCTTTTATTGATCAGGTATTTTGTTTCAAGTGTCAATGGAGCATGTATGGATATAATGTCTGCTTCACTACACAATTCTTTTAAAGTGGTATAACGCAAACCGTATTGCTCCGTTAGCTCTTGATTAGGCCGGATGTCCACTCCTAAAATTTGACAACCGAATCCATGAAGTATCTTAGCAACAATGGCACCGATTTTCCCCACACCAACGATACCTACTGTTTTTCCGTGCAGATCAAATCCAATTAATTCATTCAATGAAAAATTGAAGTCTTTTACCTGATGGTCTGCCCGAATAATTTTTCGATTCAACGTCAGCATCATGGCAATCGCATATTCAGCAATCGCGTAAGGAGAGTACTCCGGTACATTCGCTACGTTCATTTTTAATTCAGTAGCTTTTTTCAGATCTACCTGATCGTATCCTGCTGCTCTCACGGCGATATGACGCACACCGATATGGTTTAATTTATCCAGAACTTTTGAAGAGACATCATCATTAGTAAACACGGCGATACTTTCACAACCTTGTGAAAGGCTTGCTGTTTCTACAGAAAGAGATTCTTTGATAAAATACAATTCATGTTTACTGTCATTTGATTTTTCCAGGTAAACTTCTTCAAAGGCCTTACTGCTATATATGGCTACTTTCATATTTTTAATAATTTGTTGTTGCGTATGCTATATACATAGAATGCTTATTAAACGACTCGTTTATGTGATATATGAAGCAACCGAAGGGCTTTGATTGACCAACAGTGTCACCACTAGCTAGATGGGTTGGCGATAAAATGGAAAGATTGAATATCGGTTGATTTTAGCTATATTAATGGAATAATCTCACCTACACGAGCACATCAATACTGTTGAGATTGTCTTCATTCGACATTCATTTCAGAATTCTTTTATTCTTACTGGCTCTTTCTCCTAAATCGAAAAGATCTACAACTTGATCTACTGAGTTGTACTTGATTCTTTGTTAAGCCGAAGCCTTTCCACTATTTACTATGAAGGCTACTGCCAATACTGTTTTCGACATGTTGTCGCGTTTGCGCATTTATTTCCTGAGGGGACATGCTATTCGCAATTATACCAACGATGAACCTTTTCGTTCTGAACTCTACAATTCAGACCAAATGGAATTGCATGGTAAAATTGTGGCCGGTTCACATAAGTTATTGAAAAAACATGCTGCCGACCAATTGCTGAAGCGATTGGATGACAATGAAAAGACACTACTCGAAGTGCGCAATCTTCTGGTAGAAAGTATTAGAGCTGGCAAGACGATTACACCAGGGGGAGAATGGCTGCTCGACAATTTTTACCTGATTGAAGAACAAGTCGTCATTGCACGAAAACATTTACCCAAGGGCTATAGCGAAGGACTACCTTGTCTGGCCAATGGCATCTCAAAAGGTTTACCTCGCGTCTATGATATTGTACTGGAAATTATTTCACACAGTGATGGAAGGGTAGATGTAAAAAGTCTGAACGGTTTTCTTACCGCTTATCAAAGCTGTGAAATTCTTACACTCGGTGAGTTGTGGGCCATACCCATTATGCTGCGATTGGCTGTCATTGAAAACCTGCGTAGAGTATCCGGTAAGATTGCATTAGACATGATCGATCATAATCTGGCTGATTATTGGGCAGATAAAATGATGACGACCTTACAGGACGAACCTGGAGACTTGATTCTTACCATTGCAGATATGGCTCGCTCCAGACCTTTGTTGGATAGCCCTTTCGTAGCAGGTTTTACGCGCAAGTTGCAAGGTAAGGGCCCTGCATTGGCGTTGCCGTTGAGTTGGATGGAACAACAACTTTCCGGATTAGGTCTCAGCAGTAATGAACTGGTGAGGCAGGAAAATCAAAAACAAGCTTCCGATCAGGTATCGGTGCGCAACAGCATTGGTACACTGCGCTTACTGGGAGCAACAGACTGGCGAGACTTTGTGGAAGCACTCAGCAGTGTAGAACAGGTTTTAAAACAAGACATCACCGGCATCTATCCTTTGATGGATTTCGCAACGCGCGATCGATACAGGCATGTGGTAGAATCCATTTCAAAAGCTTCTGCTTTTACAGAAACAGAAGTGGCTTTGCATGTACTGTCCTTAACAGAAAAAAACAACACGGCACATAAAGTATCTGACAGAGAACAGCACGTAGGCTATTACCTTATCGATAAGGGACTGAAGCAAACGGAACAAGTTACAAGCAGAAGGTTTACAATCAGACACAAATTGATTCGTGCTGCTTCACGTATCCCTGTATTCTTGTATCTCTTAGCGTTTACTTGCTGCACACTGCTTGTAGCAGGGAGCATGTTTTGGTTGGCCTATACCTATGGAATGCATAGTGTATGGACATTGATATTTGTTGCCGTATTATCGATTTCCGGAGCGGCACAATTGTCAGTTTCTTTGGTGAACTGGTGGGCTACACTTTTGGTAAAGCCAACATTTTTACCCCGCCTCGATTTTTCCAAAGGTATACCAATTGAGTATCGTACACTCATCGTTATTCCGACCATGCTTTCGAGCGCTGCTTACATAGAAGAATTGATAGAGTCCTTAGAAATTCGTTTTCTGGCTAATAGAGAAAAACAGTTGCATTATGGTCTATTGACTGACTTCTCTGATGCCTCTTTGGAACACATGCCGGAGGATCAGGATTTATTAAAGTTAGTCAGCCTTCGGATCGATGCATTGAATGAACATTACAAACAATCTTCTGAAGACATCTTCTTTTTATTTCACCGTTCCAGAACATGGAACAATGCGGAAGAGAAATGGATGGGTTATGAACGTAAAAGAGGAAAGCTGGCTGCCTTAAATGCCTTGCTGCGCGGACGCAGTAAAGGAGAATTTTCAACAGTGATTGGTAATTACGATATACTGACCAATATCAAATACGTCATTACGCTGGACTCTGATACCCAGCTGCCGAGAGAAGCCGCATGGAAGTTCATTGCAACCATGGCACATCCACTCAATCATCCCATTTATAATGAGGAACTCAAACGAGTAACCGACGGCTATGGTATCTTGCAACCGCGCGTAGGTTCTGGTATTTCAAAATCCGCAGCGTCTTTGTACCTGAAGATGCAAGGGAATACATCCGGCATTGATCCTTATACAAGACTATCCTCTGATGTATACCAGGATTTATTTAAAGAAGGTTCATTTATTGGCAAAGGGATTTATGATGTAGATGTATTCGAAAAATCTCTAAATGGTGTATTTCAGGAAAACCGCATTTTAAGTCATGACTTGTTAGAAGGCTGTTACACTCGTTCCGGATTATTGAGTGATGTGATGCTTTATGAAGACGGTCCGGCTCAGTACACCTCCGATATTAAACGCTACCACCGATGGATACGAGGAGACTGGCAGATCGCGGCCTGGATGATGCCTTTTATTACCGGAGCGAATGGTCATTTGGTACCGAATAAACTTTCCGCTTTATCCCGATGGAAAATATTTGATAACATTCGAAGAAGTTTATTACCGGTATCATTAGTACTGTTATTAGTAATGGGTTGGTCTGTTTTACCGTTCCCTTGGTTCTGGACGCTCACTGTGACGTTTATTATTTTGTTGCCGGTGATGGCGGCGGCGGCATGGCAGCTGATACATAAACCACTTGACCTGACATTGAAAGCGCATTTGTCTGAAGTGGGTACTTCGGTAAGGGATGTACTCATTCGATTCATATTTGGAATCGCTGTGTTGCCTTATGAAGCGTATCGTAATACGGATGCTATACTGCGTACCAACTGGCGCATGATTGTGTCCAGAAAAAAATTATTACAATGGACACCTTCTGCTTCCCCTGCATTTTCTGATCATGGTATTTGGTCTGCCTATTATACCATGTGGATGTCACCTTTGTTGGGAGTGGTCTTCACTGTTTGGTTAGCGTATACGCATCCTTTAGCGCTGGGTGTAGCATCACCGATGTTGGTCTTGTGGTTGTTGGCTCCAGCCATTGCCTGGCGAATCAGTATTCCCGAAGCCGAAGAAGATCTTTCCTTACCCGAAGACCAAACAGTTTTCTTGCATAAATCAGCGAGAAGGACCTGGTCGTTTTTTGAGCAGTTTGTTACGGCAGAAGAAAACTGGTTACCGCCTGATAATTTTCAGGAGCAACCCGTACCGGTCATCGCGCACCGTACCTCGCCGACCAATATGGGATTGGCCTTACTGTCTAATTTAACGGCATATGATTTCGGGTACATCAGTGGTGGTGAATTGATCGTGCGCTGTGATCATACGTTGCAAACCATGATGAAACTGGAGCGTTACCAGGGACACTTTTACAATTGGTACGATACCGTATCTTTATTGCCTTTGCAACCCCGTTATGTATCCACAGTAGACAGTGGTAACCTGGTAGGGCATTTATTGACACTTCGCCAGGGGCTTTTAACGCTTTCGAATCAACCCGTTGTAACAGCTCGCATTTATGAAGGATTGATTACTACAGCATCCATTATTTGGGATCTTTCTAAAGGACAACACATAGAACAAATAGAAAGTATACAGGCATTACTACACGTTGCTGCAAATGATAGCGATCGCTTGCTTAGCAATGAAAAAAAATACCTGGAAGAATTATACAGCCTTACCAAAATATTAGTCGCTCACCAAACAGAGACCAGTACTCCATTTTATAAATGGATCGTAAGATTGGCGGTTCAGGTTCAACAGCAATATGACGAAGTCATACAATTCAATTCCTGGTTGCAGCTTGGGATAATCCCCGAACGTTTTAATGAACTCCATATATTGGATGGAATCCCTTCACTGCAGTCCATGGAAGCCACAACAGACCTGGCACTGAGACACATCAAGCAGTATGAAGAACAAAATCTGAGTATTCAGGAAAAAGAATGGTTAGAATCATTGCGTTATTGTTTATTGAAAACCAATAGTATCGCAGCCGAACGATTGATTGTATTAAACACGTTGACACAACAGTGCGAACTGCTTTCGGATATTGAGTATGAGTTTTTATATGTCAAATCAACAGGACTCTTACGCATAGGGTTCAATGTAGATGAACAAAGAAAAGACAATAGTTTTTATGACTTACTCGCTTCGGAAGCCCGTTTAGGAATTTTCGTAGCCATCGCACAAGGAAAACTGCCGCAGGAAAGTTGGTTTGCTTTGGGCCGCTTATTGACCAACTCTGGCGGAGATCCTATCCTGTTATCATGGAGCGGTTCCATGTTTGAATATTTAATGCCGCAACTGGTCATGCCTTCATTTGAAAATACCTTGTTGCATCAGACTTCCAAAGCGACAGTCAAGCGACAGATCGAGTATGCTGCACAACGCGGTGTACCCTGGGGTATTTCAGAATCCGGTTACAATATGGTGGATGCCAATCTCAATTACCAATACCGTGCCTTTGGTGTACCAGGCCTAGGATTGAAGAGAGGATTGGAAGAAGATTTGGTCATTGCACCTTATGCCTGCATGATGGCATTGATGGTATCACCGGCAAAAGCCTGTGACAATTTACAAGAGTTGTCTGCACAGGGATTTGAAGGTGAATATGGTTTTTATGAAGCCATTGATTATACAGCAAGCCGTTTGCCGAGAGGAAAATCGTACAGCCTTGTAAATTCTTACATGGTGCATCATCAGGGAATGGGATTTCTTTCACTGGCTTATGTATTGCTGAACAAGCCTATGCAGCAACGCTTTTCAGCGGAACTCCGTTTTCAGGCCACCTTGTTATTGCTGCAGGAACGTATACCGAGAGCTACTTTATTCTATGCACATACGGCAGATCTGGTAGAAACGCATACCAATGAAACCGATTTACAGGTACGTCGAATCAATACGCCTAACACGGTCTTACCTGAAGTGCAGTTGTTGAGCAATGGACGCTACCAGGCGATGATTACCAATTCCGGTGCAGGCTATAGCCGTTGGAAAGATATATCTGTCACACGATGGAGAGAAGATGCGACCAAAGATGACCATGGTATTTTCTGTTACATCAAAGACATCAGTACCGGTAACTTTTGGTCGAATACCCATCAGCCTACTTTGCAACCTGCCAAAAGTTATGAGGCCATATTCTCACAAGGGCATGTAGAATTCCGCAGGCATGACCATGGTATAGATACGCATACTGAAATCATTGTTTCTCCGGAAGACGATACGGAGATGCGGAAAATCAGATTAACCAATAGAACTCCATCGGTAAAAGTATTAGAGATTACCAGTTACACAGAAGTAGTCATGGCGAGTCAGGCTTCTGATGAGGCACACCCGGCGTTTAGTAATTTATTTGTACAGACAGAAATCGTTCCCGAACACAAAGCGATTTTCTGTACACGAAGAGCGCGTTCCAGTGATGAAGTACCCCCTTGGATGTTTCATTTGATGGAAGTACGCGGAGCTACGGTAGAGGCGGTCTCCTATGAAACTGATCGTATGCAATTCATCGGCAGAGGAAATACGATTGCTCATCCGCAAGCATTGGATGCTGCAACGCTTTCAGGAAAGCATGGTTCTGTATTGGACCCTGTGTTAGCCATTCGTTATAGGATCAGCATCAAACCGAATCAAACAGCGACGGTGGATTTGATTTATGGGATCAGTGAAACAAAGGAGGGATGTGAAAGTCTCATGCAGAAGTACAGAGATCAACATTTGAAAAATCGTGCCTTTGAACTTTCCTGGACACACAGTCAGGTACTCTTACGTCAGCTCAATGCCACCGAATCAGACACGCAATTGTACGATCGTTTAGCGGCTTCTGTTATTTATGCTAACCCGGCACTGCGCGCAGACAGTCAGGTATTGCAATCCAATTTAAGAGGTCAGTCAAGTTTGTGGAGTCATTCTGTTTCCGGTGATTTGCCGATTGTTTTGCTTCACGTATACGATACAGAAAGCATGGATTTGGTAAAACAAATGATACAAGCCCATGCCTATTGGAGATTAAAAGGGTTAGCCGTTGATCTGGTGATTTGGAATGAAGACTACGGTTCTTACCGTCAACTCTTACAAGATCAAATTTTAGGATTAATCACTGCCGATGCAGCCAATAGCAATCACCAGGCATACAGCAAACCGGGTGCAATTTTTGTAAAGTCCGCCGATCAGTTGTCCTCTGAAGACCGTATTTTGTTTGAGAGTGTGGCGCGTGTCATCATTCACGACAACAAAGGTACGCTGGCGGAACAGATCAGCAAACACATCAATGAGAAAGCATTGCCTCTGTTACTGGACACGAAGCCGTTGACAGCGGAGCATATAGCCGGTACATTGGAGTTACCGAAAGATTTGTTGTTCTTCAATGAAACCGGTGGTTTTACGAAAGACGGTAAAGCTTATAAAATAAAAATAGCTCAGCACCAGACTACTCCTGCACCATGGGTAAATGTCATTGCCAATCCTGATTTCGGTTCGGTAATTTCTGAAAATGGTTCAGCCTATACCTGGGCCATCAATGCACACGAATACCGACTGACACCCTGGAGCAATGATCCGGTAAGTGATGTAGGAGGAGAGGCGTTCTATCTCCGAGACGAAGAAACAGGAATGTTCTGGTCACCTTCTTCTTTCCCTGTCCAAGGTGCATCTCCTTATATCGTCACACACGGTTTTGGTTACAGTACTTTTGAACATGAGGAACAAGGTCTTATTTCTGAAACGACCACCTTTGTAGACAAAGAGACGTCGATCAAATTCATTGTTATAAAAATAAAAAACAAATCAGGTCGTGAACGGAAATTATCTGCCACCGGCTATTTGGAAGTGACATTGGGAGATGTGCGTTCGAAAACGAACATGCATATTATATCCGAGTACAACAGTAATAATGGGGCCTTGTTGTTTAGAAACCGATACAATTCAGCATTTTCGGATCGTGTCATGTTCTTTAAAGTAGAAGGCGTCAGACAAAGTTTTACTACCGATCGTTTGGAGTTTATAGGAAAGAATAAAACGTTGAAGGATCCTAAAGCTTTATACCGTTCCAAATTATCAGGCAGGATAGGAGCAGGAATGGACACTTGCGCAGCGCTTCAGGTGAAGTTTGATTTGCTGGATGGAGAAGAGAAAGAAATTATTTTCCAGATGGGAAATGAAATCAATTCGCAATCTGCACATGCGGTGATCTTCAAATTTGCAAATCCTCAGGCTGTAGCGGAATCACTGCGGAAAGTAAAAGAATACTGGGAGGAAACAGTAAGTGCCGTACAGGTTACTACACCCGATGTGGCATTGAATACTTTGGCTAATGGATGGTTGACATATCAAACCATTGCTTGCCGAATATTTGCACGCAGTGGCTTCTATCAATCCGGTGGTGCCTTTGGCTTCAGGGATCAATTGCAGGATGTATTGGCTTTGTTGCATACTCAACCTTCTCTGGCTCGTCAGCAGATTTTACTCAGTGCTTCCAGACAATTTGTAGAAGGGGATGTACAACACTGGTGGCACCCGCCGGAAGGCAGAGGAGTGCGCACACGTTGTTCAGACGATATGCTTTGGCTGCCTTTCGTTACAAGCCGCTATTTGGCAGCAACCAGTGATGAAACCTTATTGAATACGCAGGTTGGTTTTCTGGAAAGTCGTTTATTACTACCGGAAGAAGAAACACTTTATGATTTACCTGTGAGCGGTAATATAAGCGATTCGTTATACGAACATTGTGTGCGGGCCATCACACACAGTTTGCATTTCGGAGTGCATGGCTTGCCGTTGATCGGATCGGGTGACTGGAACGATGGCATGGATCAGGTGGGTCATAAAGGAAAAGGAGAAAGTGTATGGCTTGCTTTTTTCTTATACGATGTACTCGTGAATTTCGAAAAGGTAGCGATACAACAAGGTGATCACTTGTTTGCAGAACGGTGTGTGAAAGAAGCAGCCACTCTTCAACATAATATCGAAGCATCCAGTTGGGATGGCGAATGGTACAAACGTGCTTATTTCGACGACGGCACGGCGTTGGGCTCTAAAGAAAATACGGAATGCCGTATCGATGCGATCGCTCAGAGTTGGTCAGTGTTGTCAGGAGCAGCACCAAAAGACAGAAGGGAGATGGCCATTGCTTCCATGGACAAATACCTGGTGAGAAGAGACCTTCGTCTGATTCAATTGCTGGATCCGCCGTTTAATGTTGACGGCATGAATCCAGGATACATCAAAGGGTACGTACCCGGTGTACGTGAAAATGGTGGACAATATTCTCACGCTGCCATTTGGGCCTTAATGGCTTTCGCAGCCATGGGCGATCGTGAAAAAGTCTG
Source organism: Chitinophagaceae bacterium (assembly GCA_028288405.1). Taxonomy (GTDB): domain Bacteria; phylum Bacteroidota; class Bacteroidia; order Cytophagales; family Cytophagaceae; genus JACMQM01. Next base: position 38,701 of record JAQBNS010000090.1, on the reverse strand, counting down.
GGAATTATTCAGCATGGTGCAACCTTTGAGCCATGCCGATAATGCTGCGTCAAGTAAAATCTACAAAGTAGAACCTTATGTGATGGCTGCGGATGTATATGCCAATGAATCTCACGAAGGACGAGGCGGGTGGACTTGGTACACCGGATCATCCGGGTGGATGTACCAATTCATTACCGGTTCCTTATTAGGAATGGAAGTACATAGAGGTCATTTAGTATTCAATCCGTGTTTTCCTGTCGATTGGCCTTCTGTTCATATCGATTACCGTTATGGAAAGTCCATGTACCGCATGACGGTCCATCAAGTGTATGCGGCAGAATCGTATTGGAAGATGGGCGAAACAACAGGAAAAGGAAATAGCATTCCACTTGTAGACGATTCCCAAGAACATGTAGTCGAAGTATTTATTACAATAGCTAAGTAAAACAACCATAAAGTAAAAGCCCTTCATCACTGGTGTGATGAAGGGCTTTGTCATGTATCATTAAAAATAGCTAAGCAGACTTAACTGTTCTTCTTACTTTCTTTTTTCGCTTTCTTATCCGCTCTTTTTTCTGTCAGACTTTTTCCGGCTGCTTTCTTGTCTCCTTTTTGTGGTGATTTTTCTTTGGCCATAGTGATAGGGGTTTGGTATAATGTAGCCCATTAAACGCAGAAGTCATACGGAATACACGCAAAATTAGTTTTTAAGAGATTTGAAAAATTAGTGAGTGGATGGAATGTAGATGTCGAATTTGGCTCCTTGTCCTAGCTGGCTGGTTGCTGTTATAATGCCGTTATGATTATCCACTATCTTCTTTACAATCGCAAGTCCAATACCGGTGCCAGAGTATTCTTCTTTGCTGTGAAGTTTTTGGAATACTTCAAAAATGCGTTGGGCAAATTCCGGTTCGAATCCAATACCATTGTCTTGAATACTAATATGACAGTACTCTTTTTCTTTTACAATTCTTTCGTGATTGCTTTGATCTCCTTTTATTATTTTACTTTCAATGATGATATAAGCTTTTTCATTAGGCTTTGAAAATTTAAGCGCGTTGTCCAAAAGGTGATAAAAGAGTTGTCGGAATTGAAAAGCGACAATATGTGCGTAGGCGGACTCTGTAATTTCAATAGTTGCTTGTTTCTCCTGAATTTTATCTGATAGGTCATCTTTTACATCTTCTATAATAAGATGAAGATCGGTGGGTTCAAATACGCGTTCTGTGCTATTGATCCTTGAAAAATTTAGTAAGTCTGAGATCAATCGCTGCATTCTTGCAGCGGAGGACTGGATACGCTTAAAGTTAAACTTACCTTTGTCTGATAAATTTTGATTTTCCTTTTCTAATATGACACTGATGAAGGTTTGTATTTTCCGAAGTGGTTCCTGTAAGTCGTGACTAGAGATGTAGGTGAATGCAACCAGTTCATTATTGGCAATAATAAGTTTCCTGTTGGCAATAATTAGCTCAGTGGATCGCTTTATTTTCTCTTCATTCTGAAAGGCTAGTTCCTTATTTGCAATTACTAGTTCCGCAGCACGCTTTTCTTTTTCTTCATTTTGAAAAAGAAGTTCCCGGTTAGCAATGACTAATTCCGCAGCGCGCTTTTCTTTTTCTTCGTTTTGAAAAAGCAGTTCCCGGTTAGCAATGACTAATTCCGCAGCACGCTTTTCTTTTTCTTCATTTTGAAAAAGCAGTTCCCGATTGGCAATGACTAATTCGGCAGCGCGCTTTTCCTTTTCTTCGTTTTGAAAAAGAAGTTCCCGGTTAGCAATGACTAATTCGGCAGCGCGCTTTTCTTTTTCTTCGTTTTGAAAAAGCAGTTCCCGGTTGGCGATGACTAATTCCGCAGCACGCTTTTCTTTTTCTTCGTTTTGAAAAAGCAGTTCCCGGTTGGCAATGACCAATTCAGAAGCACGTTTTTCTTTTTCATTGTTTTGAAAATCCAATTCCAGATTGGCAACGATAAGTTCAGCGGCACGTTTTTCTTTTTCTTTATTCTGAAAAAGCAATTCTTTATTTGCAATAATTAATTCGGAGGAGCGATTCTCTTTTTCGTCATTTTGAAAAAGCAGCTCCTTATTGGCAATCACTAATTCAGCTGCTCGATTTTCTTTTTCTTTGTTTTGAAAAATTAATTCTTGATTGGCAATGAGTAATTCTGCGGCGCGCTGTTCTTTCTCATTGTTTTGGAAATCTAATTCTAGATTGGCAACAATCAATTCGGCGGCACGTTTCCCCTTTTCTTTATTTTGGAAAATTAATTCCTGGTTGGCAATGATTAATTCTGCGGCACGTTTTTCTTTTTCGTCATTCTGGAAAATCAGTTCCTGGTTAGCAATAACTAGTTCAGCGGCTCTGTTTTCTTTTTCGCTGTTTTGAAAAAGTAATTCCTGATTGGCAATGATTAGTTCAGCGGCACGTTTTTCTTTCTCATTGTTTTGGAAATCCAACTCTACATTGGCAACGATCAATTCAGCCGCCCGATTTTCTTTCTCTTCATTTTGAAAAATCAGTTCTTTGTTAGCAATGCTTAATTCAGCGGCCCGTTTCTCTTTTTCTTCATTTTGGAAAAGAAGTTCCTGATTGGCAATGACCAATTCTGCAGCTCTGTTCTCTTTTTCTTTGTTTTGGAAATCCAGCTCCACATTGGCAACGATCAATTCAGCGGCCCGTTTCTCTTTTTCTTCGTTCTGAAAAATAAGTTCTTTGTTAGCAATACTTAATTCAGCAGCTCGTTTTTCCTTTTCATCATTTTGAAAAAGTAATTTCTGATTGACGAGAAGTAGTTCCTTCGATGGATCATCTGTATTCATCTTCACTGTCTTTGGAGATATCCATAAGTTAACCCGTTAAAAGGAGAAGTCTTACGGAATGAGTTATATTATAGGAGCTTGTTTAAAGAGTACTTCTGGTACAGATGCTATGACTAGAGGTTCTGCATCCGGATTGTAAGTTGTAGGCTGTACTTGCGGTAAGATAATATGAAAAACCGCTCCTGAACTGCCATTTGATTTGGCAAATATTTCGCCGTGGTGATTGATCGCAATTTTTTTGCACAAGGCAAGTCCAATTCCAGTGCCTGGAAATTGTTCGTGGGAATGAAGACGCTGAAAGATCTGAAAAATCTGATGTTCATATTTTTTCTCAAATCCTATACCGTTATCTTTAAATATAATTTCAGAATAAGTACGTTTTTTATTCAACTCAGGATAACTCAGGACTTCCTCTTGGGTCATGATTTTCGAGGTAATTGTAATGACCGGCGATAAATGAGGATGCGTGAATTTCAAAGAATTACTGATGAGGTTATAGAAAATTTGTGTCATCTGAAGAGGTACAGCTTGTATAATTGACAAGGTCTCTTTAGTAACGACAGCATTCTTCTCTGTAATCAGTACCTCAAAGTCTTCCAATACCTGAGTTAAAATTTCGTCCAGGTTTACTTCCGTGAATTGATTCTTGGCACTATCTATTCTGGAAAAATTAAGTACAGCTTTAATCAATCCTGACATCCGTTCGGAAGAGGTGTTTATTTTGTCAATGAGTTTTACTGCTTCATTGGGTAAATGTTTTCCAAAGCTTGTAGAAATCATATTGGAGAATATTCTGATTTTCCTCAGAGGCTCCTGTAAATCATGAGAAGCGATGAATGCAAATTGTTCCAGGTTTTTGTTGGAATGTGCCAGGTCTGCGTTCGATTCTTTGAGTGATTGAGTTCGTTCACTAACTTTTCTCTCCAGTTCATCGGAAAATATTTTTTGATCGTTGATATCTGTTGCTGTACCTACCCATGAAGTAATTACTCCCATGTCATTTTTTATGGCCAATGCTCTGGCTATGTGCCAACGGTACTCACCGTCACTTCGCTTCAGCATAAGTCTCATGTAAAAATCATTTCCAGAATTAATCGCATGATCCCAAAGCTCCAAGAATTTTGGATAGATTTCAGGTCGCATGACAGATTGCCAGCCACGTTCGATGGCTTCTGTTATGTTAAGGCCTGAATAATCAAGAAAGAATTGGTTAAAGTAATTGACTGAGCCGTCAGCAGAAGCCATGGTAGCAATTTGCGGGCTTGATTCAAATACGGCTTTCAGGTAATCTGCATTCGCTTTAAGCTTTGCTTCCAGTGTTCTTCTCTCCGTGATGTCTTCTATGGCAAGTAAGATTAAATATTCGTTATTGCCTTCACTGAAAAACTTTCGTGCATTCAACAGCATGATGCGTTCTCCGATAACAGAGAAGGTGCGTTTTACTTCATAACTTTCGTAAAAATCCTTTTCTTGCAGTGTTCTTTCCAGTAAAATACGAAGCTCAGGAATATCCCATTGATTGTCTTTTAATTCGTAGAACAATTTACCTTCTGTACTATGTTCTGTTTCCTGGAAAGTTTTATTGAAAGCACTGTTCGTACTTTTAACTCTCAGGTCTTTATCTAAAACAATAAGTGGTTCGCGTATCGTGGAAACAATAGCTTCTGCATATTTACGGTAGTGGTTGAGTTGTTCATTGCGAACAGCCAATTCCTGATTCGCAGCAGACAACTCTTCTACGGTACTCTGCAATTCTTCTTTGGATATTTCAAGTTCCTCGTTCAGGCTTCGCAATTCTTCACTTCCTGAAACCAGTTCTTCGTTAGCGCTCAACAGTTCTTCGTTGCCAGCTTCCTGATCCTCCGTAATGCTTCGCATGTCATCACGGGTTTGAGACAGTTCTTTCTCCAATTGCATGGCGCGTATTTCATGCGGATTAATTTCTATCTGCCCATCAATCGTTTGTTTTCCCGACGAAAGAGGAGTAATAAGTTCTGTATTAGTAAATAAGATTAAGAAATAAGGGTTGATCGTGTGAAGTAATGGAATCACTTCTATAGTCACTAAAGTAGTATGCTTTTGAACCTTCACAGAAATCCCTTCTTTCACAAAAGGCTGCAGGCTTGTTTTTACTTTTAATAAGGCACTTCTCAAATCAATGGCTAACCCGGTTTTTGCCATCTTAAGAACATTAAGACTCGGCTTGCCAGACGGAGACTCTAGCCAGTCACCGGTAGCGCCACGAAATTGAACGATTTCCATTTGCTCATTCACGATCACTCCGGCAGGTGATTTGGATAAGATAATTTGCTCTGCATTTTTTTGAAAATCATCGTTGAGTCTTAGATCTTTCATTGATTTTACAGAATTATTAAATGAACTATCTTTTGGTTTAGCAGCTACATGAATAAACCGACCGGATGTCATTTTTTTTGTGTACATTTTTTCCTGCTCGTTAAATACATTAAATAGATCCGCTGACTTACTTAACGATTCAGATTTACCAAGCAGCAATATTCCTTTTTCATTTAACGCATAGTGAAATGTGGTCATGGCTTTCCGTTGCAGGAAGGCATCCATGTATATCAGTACGTTTCTGCAGCTTACCAGATCCATGTTGGCGAAAGGCGGATCAGATAAAATATTGTGCATTGCAAAAATGCATATATCCCGTATTATTTTATTGGCTTGGTAGCTATTGTCTGTTTTTGTAAAGAAACGATTTAATCTTTCTTCTGATATATTTTCTACCTCACTCTTGGAGTATATACCTGTACGGGCCTTTGCAATGGCAATTTCAGAAAGATCGGTAGCAAATACTTGTATTTTGATTCTGATGCTATGCTGAGATATGAATTCATGCAGGCAGATGGCAATGGTATATGCTTCTTGTCCGGTCGAACAGCCAACAACCCATACACGAAAAGTTTCATCGCTTGTTTTATTTTTTGTAATAACAGGCAATACTGTTTTACAAAGAGAGTCAAACATTTGTGGATCACGGAAAAAATCTGTGACAGGAATCAGCATGTCCTGATACAATTGGTCAAGTTCCGTACTATGCTCTTTTATGTAATGGAGATAGTCTTCCATTTTCTCGAGGTGCAACATGTCCATTCGCCTGGCTATTCGTCTGCCGACTGTCGTTTGTTTATAATAGGCAAAATCTACTCCTTTTTGTGCTTCCAGCAAGTTTAGAATTTGCTTGTAAAAAATATCTTCTGTTCCTTGTTCCGCTATATCTTCTTTTGAATGTAGTTTTTTTCTGTAAATCGCATTCAATTCAAGTAATTGTCGAATGATGCCTTCTGGTGACAGCACATAATCTACTACCCCTTGATTGATCGCACTTTGAGGCATTTCATCGTAAGCAGCTGTTTGTTGCTCCTGAGCAAAAGTGATTCCTCCGTATTGCTTAATGGCTTGTAATCCTAAGGTTCCATCTTTACCGGTGCCTGATAAGACAACACCTATCGCTTGATTGTGATGTACTTCAGCTAAAGATGTAAAGAACAGATCAATACTTTTTTGTGTTTTGACAGGCCTTGCGGTCAGGTTTAATATGCCATCATTGGCCGTCAATAATTTGTTGGATGGTATGACATAAATGTGATCGGGCTTGACCTCTACCTTATCTGTGATTTCTAGAACAGGCAAAGCAGTCATATTCTGAAGCAGCCCTACCAGAATGCTTTCATGGTTTGGATCTAAATGTTGCACGATGATAAAAGCCATGCCCGAATCAATAGGGATTGTTTTTATTAATGACTTAAATGCATCCAAGCCTCCGGCCGAAGCTCCTATGCCGACTACCCAAAAGGCATTGGTAGAACGAATGATTTCATTTGGATTGGTTGGTCTCATCATAGCTGGAATTCCTGAAACGAGAATGTGAAATGCAATAGGCTTGATGAGGTGAGTGAGGGTGCCTATAACTAATGTAATATAATCTAAAATAGCTTACTGATTGATAATACTGTGCTTTATCTCATATTATAACATAAAACGATGTTTCACATCCTTTGTATGAACAGAGTCGATAATCGTTAACATTAAAGCTAGAATTAATAGTATTTGTAGAGGTCTTATGAATCGTTTATTCGACTCTTTTTTGAATCAATTCAACTGATTTATTCTCTTTACTTCATCATTTTCTACGCCTAGCTTCTTTACCAACAAAGGCAAAGTTAATCCCTGACCTAAAATTGTAAAAAGCACCACTACCAGGGAGATAAAAATAATAGCAGTGCGATGAGGAAAGGATTCCCCATTTTGTAAATGTGTCGGTAAACCGATGGCAATAGCCAATGATACAATGCCACGCATACCAGACCAACTGATAATCAAGCTGGTTTTGAAATCAAGTAAAGCATCTTCGGTTATTTTTCTTTTTTCATTTTTTAAACTGAATGCTCTTAATAAATTTCTTCTTTGTAAAAACACCCAAGCTGTTCTTAAGATAAGAGCCACTGCGTTGATAAGGAACGCATAGCCTATGTAAGGCAAGAGTTGACCTTCTTCAATGGTGTCTAGCAAATAGGGGAGTTGTAATCCGATCAATATGAAGATTAATCCATTCAACAAAAAAACGATAATGTCCCAAATGGATTTGGATTGTTGCTGCAGTTGTTCATGAAATAATTTATTGCTGAACCGCGCAATGCCCAATCCTAAAATAACTACTGCAATCACTCCGGATACATGCAATTGTTCTGCTATTAAATAAGTGACAAGAGGCATCAGCAATAAAAGACTGACCGTGACCTGACTATTTTTTTGTACATACTTCAATATCCAGGCAGTTATTTTTCCCAATATTATTCCGACTAACATTCCACCAGCAAGCAGCAAGGTAAACTGAAGTGTGGCTTGCCAAAATATGAAAGCAGTACCGGTAACAGCTGCCACGGCAAAGCGATAAGCCACTAAAGCAGAAGCATCGTTGATGAGACTCTCACCTTCTAAGATGGTGGTTGTTTTATGAGAGATTCCTAATCCTTTGGTAATACTGATCGCCGATACGGCATCCGTAGCAGATAGTATAGCACCTAGTACAAAGGCTAAAGGCCAGGTAAAGCCTGGTATTAAATAATAGGCAGTGACTGCAATCGCGGTAGTTGTTACAAAAACGAGTGTAACGGCTAAAGTACTGATGGTGTTAAGGTGTGTTCTGAAATTGGCAAAGGAAATGTTAAAGGCTGCATCGTACAACAGTGGAGGTAAGAAAATCAAGAGAACGATTTCAGGAGCCAATTCAATATGAGGTAAATGAGGAATAAAACCAATGGCAATGCCTGCGGTAATCAGGATAATGGGATAAGGTAGTTTAATTTTATCTGCCACAGCAGATAGGCCAATCATGACGGCTAGAATAAAAATTACAATGACGTAGTTCTCCATAAACGATTTAGCATGCGCTTATAAATAATGATAATAGTTTGAATAGAATATGAAACAATTGAATTTAGTAAAGATTTTTACTGCTTCAAAAAATTAGTTGTCAAACTCACTCGGCGCAATGCACTCTTTCCAATACTCCATGATTTTTCGAATGGTGTTTTCCATTTGCGAATAGGTATTGGGCTTGACAAAAAATCCCTGAACAACCAGGTTGTAGGCATCGATGACGGCTTCTTTATTGGAATGTGTCGTGAAAAATAAATAAGGAATACATTTTAGATGCAGTTGCGTATCCGTATAAACTTTATTTCTCAATTCAAAGCCATTGATTTTAGGCATGTTCACATCCGATAAAATAAGGAAAGGGGCAATCTCGGTTTTGTTCAGGTAAGCGAGTGCGTCATTGCCGTCTTTAAAAAATAAAATCTTGTTCTTATAGTTAAGTGTTGTAAAGATGTCATTCAACATCAACTGATCGTCTTCATCGTCTTCAATGATTACTACAGGTCCATTCTTATTCATATAGCTCGATTTGATCCGTGAGGGGAGAACTCAAAATTAGGCTTAATAATCGATTATTCCTCTCTGTTTATAAGATATTAGTGCTTCCAGCGGTTTTGTATTTTGAAGTCGGAAAAACAATAAAACAGGTTTTATAAACCAACGAACCGTCTTTATCTGCTCAAGGCCCTTTTTTGTCTACCATGACAGGAAGTATTTTTCAGCCTGAAGAGTTGGCCTCTTTTTTGTTAATAGACTAACATACCTTAACAGATACACTTATGAAAACGTCAAAGATTATCTTCAGTATGTTGTTTATCGCCGGTGTTTTATTGAGTATGACGAGTAATGCTCAAACCCGTGTTACGATCAATGCCGGTATTATTGCTCCTCCTTATGGTTATCCTTATCCTCCTAATAACGGTTATGTGTATTACGGTCCGCAACCTGGTTATTATGCTCCTTATGGTGGATATTATGCACCACGCGGCCATTACAGACCGGCTTACGGATATCAACATCAAGCCTATCATAACCATCCACACTATGGGAATGGGAATCGAAATGGAAGCCATTATGGGAATCGAAACCATTATTAATAAAAAAAGACCGGCGATGACCGGTCTTTTTTTATTGTTACTTGTCCTAAGATTTAAACATGCACAGGATAATCAGTATATCCTTTTTCACCTGGCGTATAAAGCAAGTCTGCTTTCAGGTCCGGAGATATTTCCCAATCATTTTTCATGCGTTCCACTAAGTCCGGATTAACAATGAAGGGTTTGCCGATGGCAATCAAATTAGCCAGGCCACTTTGCAAATCTTTTTCTCCTCTTTCTTTATCATAACCACCGCAAAGGATCAATGTGTTTTTGAAATTGTCGCGTATGGTTTGTTTAATGGCCAGAGGAACTACCGGAGCGCCCATTGCCGAGTGATCGACCAGGTGAATGTAAGCGATGCCTAGTTTATTTAATTCTTTGGAAAGGTAATCGTACTCGTTATGTATTTCAGGGTAATGAGGCATGTCACTGGCTACGCCGTACGGTGACAAACGTATGCCTGTTCTGTCTTTGCCGATGGCTTGCGCGACTTCTGATGCCACTTCCAATACAAAACGACAACGGTTTTCTATACTGCCTCCATAATTGTCTGTGCGAATGTTGCTGATGGGAGACAGGAATTGTTCCAATAAATAGCCGTTGGCAGCGTGCAATTCGACTCCGTCAAATCCTGCAGCGATGGCGTTTTTAGACGCTGTAACGTATTCTGCTTTGGCTTGTGCGACTTCTTCTCCTGTCATGGCCTTAGGGGTAGGAAAGTCTTGCATCTGTTGTGTGTCGGTCCACATTTGTCCGGCAGGCTTAACGGCTGAAGGAGCCAATACCTGAGCACCTTCCGGTAAATTCAAAGCATGACTGATTCTTCCGGTATGCATCAATTGAATGACGATTTTACCTCCTTTCGCGTGTACGGCAGAAGTTACTTTTTTCCAGCCTTCTACTTGTGCCTGATTAAATATTCCAGGAATTCTGGAATAGCCTAATCCATTCGGAGAAGGAGAAGTGCCTTCTGTAATGATCAGACCGGCTGTGGCACGCTGTCCATAATAGGTAGCCATAAGGTCATTGGGAATATTGCCAATGGCTCTGCTGCGTGTCATAGGTGCTATTACAATGCTATTGCTGAGTTTGATTGCTCCCGTTTGAGCCGGGGCAAAAAGTTTACTGTTGCTCATGATTCTAAAAAACTGATTAAGTTGATTTGGAGCTACAACAGGAAAGTTTGACGGTTAGTTTCACCGGGGAGTAAGTTCTTGAGTGAATTTTTAGAAGGTTCAGAAAAACAAGTTGTTAAGTTTTAAGAATACGCAAGGAGCAAAGTTTCATACATTAGAAGGTATGTCCGAAATTAAAAAAGAATTGTGCGTCTTCTTTGGATACGGCATAATCAAAACGAAGAATGGTATTTACGTTCCAGGCGATGCGCAAACCTAAACCTTCTGCATAACGGTAGTTGTTGATGTTGGTGGCATGATCGAAGGTATCCCATACGCCACCGAAGTCTACGAAAGGCACAGCACTAAATGCCAGGTGTTGTTTGAACAAGGTAGTTTGCGCAAAGCGTGTACGGAGCTCTATGTTACCGAAGGTCATACCCCTAGCCATGAAACGAGCTTGCTTGTAACCTCTGATGGTATGTGCTCCGCCAAGCCCTTCAATGCTGCCTTCCGAACTCCATTCGTCCTGGTACTCAAAGAATGGTGCATCCCAGGCGGTATAACCGCTTCCGAAGCGTCCGGTCAAAATCATTTTCTTAAATACAGAAGGGAGCAATCGCTGGTAAGCTTTGATTTGAAAAAACGTTTTATTGAAATTATAAGAGGAGCCAAGAGCTGTAGTGGAAAACTCATCGGTGATCTCCGCAAAGATACCTTTACCGGGGTCGGTTTCTAGATCTCTTGTGTCGTAAACGACGCCTGCCTGAACCATGCTGATCAGACCGTGACCGACGCCTAACACTTTACCGGCATTGTATTCCTGTTGCAATAAGGATTTTCCGTTGAATGTAGTGATGTTAAAATCGGCTAATTCATAACCTCCCAATACTCTTACTTTGCCATCAAAGAATGAGTGTTCGGCGCTGATGTTGAAAATGAATTCTTGTTTGGTATAGCCGTTGTAATTTTCATTTGCTGAGGAAAATGAATTTTTATAATCTCTGTAACTGGCATTCTTCACCGGCGTTTGCGTAGAGTCTCCATTTGGATAATAGCTCAGTCCTTGAAGTGATTGTTCGGTGTTGCCAAAATAGAGTAGGTTAGGGTTCACTTCATAACCACCTTCTACGCGGAGTCTCCATTTGGTATTGAAGATATAGGGGATATCCAGTTTCAACATCACTTCGCGCTGGTTGTTGGTGGTATTGAAAATGACCAGATCCAATTTTCTTCTATACGGCGTAAAAGCAAAGAAAGGATCGGAGCGTTTGCCGTTGAAATACAACGAACCTTCCACGCCATAACCAAAACCATTCAGGGGATCGGAGCTGAATTCAGGTACACCCGTAAAATATATGCCTTCCCGTTTGTTCTTTAAATCTTCCTCTGATAATCTCTTTTCATCTGCAATCGCAAAAGGTAATTCAATAGCAGTAGAATCTGCCGATTGAATGGTCAGTGTGCTGTCAATCAGTACTTGTGCTGAGCTGGTTGCACTGAAAAATATGGACAACAGTATGGTGACTATTACTATAAAGTGAATCTTTTGCATATACGCTGTGCGTTAAGGTTACACAAGTGTACAGAGAGATTCTGAAAACATTCTGGAATAGGGAAAAAACAGAAACAGCGCAAAAATAATATTTTCGCGCTGTTTCTATTGGATCTTAATGGCCTCATTTCGCAAAATACTCTTTTACAAAAGCATGCTGCTGGTTTTGAGTGAGTTTATCGGTTTGCTTACATTCTATTTTAACGTCAGCGAAATGGTGATCGTCTTTTAAGAGGTTATACAATTCTGTTTTAGCAGTTGTAGGGCCGAATAAAAGCACTTCATCATATTGCTTGATCACTGCTCCCAATTCCTTGTAGTAAGCTGCCTGTTCTTGTTGTTCCTTGTTGTGCATGAGTTGTTCGCTCCTATGCAGGCTTTCTTCTTTCTCTTCGTGAGTAAAGTCTGATTCAATGACGGAAGGTTCTGTTGAGTCTGCAGCTAAGTCAATAAGATTAGCACTCGCATGATCCATCCAGATACCGAGTTGTGTGATTGCTTTCATAAAGTCAAATGGTTGATTAAAATTTCTGTTTATTTTATTATTGGACACGATCTGAGCCTGTAGGTGGACTGGCATAGTGCAATTCTTTTCTGATCCATTTGAATCCATAATAGGTCAAAGGGAAAAGAGCAACCAGGTTGGCAATGCCCAAGATACTGGTTCCAATCAGGTAAAGAGAACTATGGTATTCAGGATCGATGATGTGAATTTTTCCTCTCACCGTATAATAAATCACGATAAGAAAAACACCGGCCATGAAGGCGGCAAAAGCGAGAAAGGCATATCCAATGGCAGTTTTCATAAGCGTAATGTTTAATATACCGGAAGAGGCGCTATTACCGTGCCTTTTTTAAGTAGCCTTCATTGCAGGTTCTTAGGATGCTTGCCAGGTAAAGTGGGAACATTTGAGTAATGTATGCCTCATTCCTCTTCATTTTTTCTTGAATCCGATGGGATTAGGCTCTGGAGGTTGCTCGTCTTTCTTCAACAGGTAACGAATGGCTTCGTACACGTCTTCGAATTTTTTATCGTATTTGTTTTCTAGGGCTTTAAGTTGTTCTGTGAGGTCTTTGTGATGAAGGGCATATTGTCTTAGAAATACAAAAGCCCTTATTATGGCTATGTTTACTTCTATGGCTTTAGAACTATTAAGAACACTTGAAAGCATGGCTACTCCTTGTTCTGTAAAGGCAAAAGGAAGGTATTTGCTATGTTGGCCTCTTCCCTGATTCTTTAAGGTCACAATTTGTGACCTTAAAGAATCAAATTCTTGTTTAGTAAGTTCAAACAGAAAATCATCAGGGAAACGATTTATATTCCGTTTCACTGCTTGTTTAAGTACTTTGGTTTCTGTTTCATACAACTCTGCCAAATCGTAATCAAGCATTACTTTCAAGCCTCGAATATCATGGATCTTTTGTTGGATGTGTTGGAGTTGCATAGGATGTTAGTTTAAAAAGTAAGGCAGATGAACTGCTAAAAATAATCTTGTCAAAGATAAATAAGCATTTTTGAAAGTACAATGGCCTAGCCCTTAATTTTCTGAAGTAGATTTTAGTTGATCGTAAATAAGGTGGAGTTATACAACCCGTACAACCTCAAAAATAAAATTCACTTCCCACCATATTTTTTTACGTGCTATTTGTTGCAATTGAAATCCGTTTTGTTGCGCTATCGCTTGAATGCGGTCCAGGTCGCAATTGTCAGCGAGTACCATGTACACATGAGATTGTTCTTTTGTATAGGCATGGAGTTGCGTGAATATTTTTTTAAAGTATTCACCCTCTTTTCCGCAGTACCAGGCTTTGGAAGCATCGTCGGTTGTTGCTTTAAAAAAATAAGGAGGATTGACCGCGATGTAATCAAAAGTTTGTGGTGGAATGTCATCAAACAAATCTGAGGTGTAGATTTGGAAAGGTTGAGATGTAACTGGTATAGAAAAATTCAGTGCGAAATTCTCTCTGATATTTTCAACAGCTATCCGATGCACATCGTATGCTACAACACTTGCACCCTTTTGATAGGCGGTCAAACTGATTAATCCGCTTCCTGCTCCGGGCTCGCAAAATGTTTTCCCTAAGAGTTGCTGTGTGGAAATGAAATCTGCCAGAAATTGACTGCTGAAAAAAAAGCCAGGATGAAATACACCAGGACTCACGACCAGTTTCAATCCTTTGTAGTGCCAGGATCTTTTCTTCTTCAGGTAATGCTTAAGAAAAGGTTGTACGATATAGTCGGCAAGGGCTTTGAACATGTTCGTATTAAAATCCGGCGATTTCAGGTTGACGGTACTTCCATAGTTTTTGCAATACTTTGATTTCATAGGGATAAGCATACCATCCTGTTTTGTAACGCAGGCTGCTGTAAGTACTCATCAATTGCCGCTTCAGAGGACTCAATCGAATGTCTGATACGGTAGGGTAATAGCCGTTGAGTACGGTTTCGAAATTTTTAATTTTGTCGATCATATACGGCTTGAGCCAGGGTGTCAGCGGATTTTTCCGGAGGTCAAAGTTTTCCCATTCCGGACTGATCCAGTCTTCTAGTTGTTGAGGAAAACGAAATCCACTAGCCAATACTTGTTCGTATACTTCTGAACCTTCCGTAGGAACAGGGCTGTAGAGGTAGATGATGATTTCGGTAGCTGGATTCGTCGCCTTTATTTTTTTGATGAAGGCAATGTCTTCATCGATCTGACGGTTGACCAGTTCTTCCGTCGGTCCGGGCATACCCAGTACAAAAGAATATTCGGGTATGATGTCAAATTTTTTCAATCTTTCCGCAAAGCGCTGAATTTGTTCTCCCGTTTGCGTACCGCCTTTGTCCATTTTTTTTAATACTTCGTCGTTGCCGGTTTCCGCTCCGAAAAAAATCATTTTGCATCCCGCTTCACGAATGAGTGCCAGTGATTCATCTTTGTATTTGTCCATGGTATCGATGCGTGCTTCTCCCCACCAGACCATGTTTTCGTTTTTTATCAGCCGTGCAAATTCAACCGTACGTTTTTCCGATACAAAAAAATTGTTGTCATGAAATTCGATAGCGTTTCCTCCAAAGGTATGTTTGAGGTACAGGATGTCTTTGTAGATACTTGCCGCTGACTTCCCTCTCCATCGGGCATTGTAGATGGGTACTACGGCGCAGAAGGAACAGGTAAAGGGACAGCCAAAGCTACTGTGGTAAGCAATAGTCTTCGTGCCGAGGTATGTTTTTCCTAAGTATTTATCCAGCGAATAAAAACTATTCAGCTTTTGATAAGGCATGTCCGGCAGTTGATCCTGATCGTACAATTCATCTTTCGCGGTCTTGATGAGTTTACCGTCTTTTTTGAAAATAAGATTATGAATAAGGTCAAATGGTTGCCCTTCTTCAAATGCTTCTAACAAGTGTGGAAATGCTTTATCGCCGGGGCCGTTGATGATGACATCTACACAGCCGGAATCCAATACCGATTGCGGTTGATTGGAAGGAAAGTAACCTCCCCAGATGATTTTTACTTCAGGATATAAAGCTCTGATTTGTCTGGTGTAAGGAATGGACTGTTTCAGCTGCGGGCCTGGCATGACGGTACTTCCGAAGTAGCGGAATTTACCGGTCTTGAGGTAGGCTTCAATTTTGATCCAGGGATCAGTTTCCAGATTGCCGTCTACGATGGCGTACTCGAATTTTCCTTCAATGGAAGAAGCCACCTGTAAAATCGAATTGGGTATTCTCGGTTTGCTCGGTGCACTGCGGGGATTAAAAAGGAGTACGTGGTTCATGGTGTCAAATGATTAGGTACAGTTTCCTGTTGAAGCGTGACGTTGTACAGGTAGTAGTTCTCCGATTTTACAATGGCTCCTGAAAATACTTTTAACAAAGTCATGTGAGCTGGTAGCGCCTTTACCGGTTGATGAAGCACACGATCGGATTCTTTATTGTACAGCTGATGGTTGATGACAAGCAAGGCGTGTGTGTGATGACTGGTAATAAGCAACTGTTGAATACGATTCAAGATTTCTTCATCGCTCAGGTCATAGGGCCAGGTATTCCAGAGACAAAAGGTTTGAAAGGAATTATTCTCCGGATAAAACAAAGGTTTATCCAAGTACAAACTAAGCGGAGGACCTGAACTGTGGTGTGCCAGTGCGATGATTTCTTTTTCATCGTGATGAGTCTTTAAATAAGCCGCTACCGTTTTGGCATTGGAAAAAGGATGATTCAAATCCATCGTGAAAGCAAATGCAGAAGCACACAATTGCAATCCCAATATGCTGTATAAAATCCAGGGTCTGAAACGTTGGCTGAATGTGGTCAGTGCCGTATACCACTTGCTACGGTAAGTAAATACACCTTGATCAATTGTTTGTTCCAGCCAGCACGCGACGATGAAAATCAGAAACACAAATCCCCAATGCCTTGCTGCCACAATCAAGGGAGACAAGTAGACCAACAACATGATGCCGGCTGTAGCAAAATAAAAGAAGAAGAGAGAGATTGGTTTTTTTATAAAATAAATCAAAGGAATAAACAATGCGAGAAATACAGGTATGGTACTCCATTTTTTGGATGCGGACACCAGGAGATTCGTATTCCAGAAATGAAGAATGAACACATTCGGAATATGATAAAGTCCTTTCATGACGATGGAAAACATTTTACCGATTCGTTTGAAGGAATAATAAGAATCGGTATCGTACATTTTTAAAAAATGCCCCGGAGGAACGATGACTTGAAGGAGTAACCATACTAAACCAATAGTCAGAATCAGCGCTGCCCATGAGATGGATTTTTTGTGAAGCGAAAACTCCTGTTTTCTGTAAAGGTCAATCAATACTACCAGGAGCAAAGCAACGGCCACTACAAAAGAAAACAAATGTGTATTGGCCAGCAAGGTCAGACTAATGGCAATGGCGATATAATTGCGCGGGTTGCGTGAAATCAATACGCAGCTAATTACCAGCATCAGCAGACTGATGGAATAGCTGCGGCTGATGATGTTGTATTCATAAAAGAAGAAATAACCGAATACAATCATTACGCGGATATAATATACAAATGGTGCATACCGTAAGAAAAGGAATACAGCAGCAGTAGAAATGACAATATGCAGGAGCTGCATGTAGAAAGGGTTGTGCGTAAACGTGGTCAGTACAAACAACAATAAATTCCAGGTCAGGGGATGTCCTTCGTAGCGGGCATTGTAAAACAATTCTCCCAGGGAATGACTGTTACGCGCCAATAGGTAATGGTGCGACTCGTCCAGCCATAATTCATGGTGGAGGATGCCTGTATAACTCAGTATGAAATATACCAGTGTAACAAGGCAAGAGATCCATGTGGTTTGTCGTTCGTTCATCAGGGCAATTTAATTTTTCTTAGCGCGTATAAACCTATACCACGTCCTTTATCACTCAGGTAAATAACTTCGTTGCTGTTGAGCAATAAAGGTGATTTGTTTTTATTATTTCCAAAGGTCAGTGCTTGTCCCTTATAATAAAGGTGTTCGTTTTTTACTTCCAGATTTTTATCGGCATATAAAGTATCTTTAGTTGGATGAAAGAAATCATGTGTGCCTCGTTCGTCGTAATATCCTATGCGGATGCCCTGAGATTCCTGATGGTATTCATAAAGCAGGAGAGAAGGAGCAGCAGTGGTATAGTATATACTGTTGTCCTTTTTTACGAAATAATTTAGGACAGCTGGTAGTGTCAGTAAAAAGAGTGCGCTAAAGAATACGGTATAAGAAAACGAAACGCGATGGAAATAGACGAGCGTAAAGAATAAAATAAGCATACCGTATAACCGGATAAATTGCAGCAGCAAGGGTTGACCGAAAAACCAATGGATAGGAAAAGCGGCAATAAAAATAAGTAAGGCTGTATACCAGTAGCTCTTAATATTCATGGTAGTGTCTTTGCTCATTAACGGAATAAAAAGAAACAGGAGCAGTAGCAGTGTGTAACTGGTTCCGTAACCGCTGATCAATAAGCCACAGAAGAGCGTAAAGCCAAACCGGAATAAGTGGTCAAAAGAATAGGACCTGCAGACCTTGATACAAAACGTAAGTACGATAGCAGAGAAAAATATATTCAATGCTATAAACACGGTTGTGGCATCAAACCAGGAGTGCGCATTCAATAAAGCGTCCGGTACAAATAGTTTCTTGAGCAAGACCGTGACTGACTGGTAAGAAGAAGAATAGGGATCATTGATCTCCCCGCTGAAAAGCCTCGGCAGCGATTGAGTGAGGTAGTCTACGAATTGTTCTGTTCCGGTCAAAGGAATACTGAGTACAAACCATAAGGCTGTAAAGGCAATCGTGTACACCACTATTTTTCTCTTGCCGGTAAAGAATAAATAAATCAGAATGACAGCAGGAAATATTTTCAAGGCAATAGCCAGGGAGAAAAATACAGCGGAAGGCAGTGTGCCTTTTTCTCGGTTGGAAAAGATAAAGCCTTCGATCAGGAAAGAAAGAATAAACAAATAACTTTGTCCGAGGTTTAGGTTACTCTTTAGTGGAATGAATAAAACAAGTGGTAGAAATAATACGCCGTAATGCCGGATAGGATAGTACCGAAGCAGTCTGTATAAGGAAATGGTACATAACCATAAACCCAGCAGGCCGAATATAAATTTAGAGAGATCGGCTTTTACAATGACAAAAGGAATATAGAAAATCAAAGAGAAGGGAGGTACAGGAGCATAATTGGCAAATATACCTTGTTCTCCTTCTGCTCTGATGCGTTGATTGAATGCAATGGGTTCATAAATTTCCTGAGCGGAAACATGTTGCACTGCGAACGTACTTCCATAATAATAATTGGCGTAATCACCCAGAGGCTTGTTCACCGAGAGTAGCAGACATACGAATCCGGTCAGGATAAAAAGAACCAGCGTGCTGTTTCTTTTACCCTGATCTGTATGGAGCAAATGCCTGATCGAATCGGTTAACATATAGAGCTCATTACGATTTTCTTCCTTTTTTTCCTATGCCGAATGTTCTTGAAATGTTAAAACCAAATTTGATTTGTCCTTTACTCCAGGAATCGGTACTGTTGGCAAAATAAGAATTTTCAACGATAGCAGGATTGTTGGTAAAGGTCAGGTGAAACACATGTCCGCCTGTTTCGATTTCTACACCAAGCCCCAAAGGAGGAAAGTATAAATCCTGACGTTCCATTCTGTAACCGGAAAATATAAAGTAATAATCCGCCAACAAAGCGAAACGCTTCGTGAGTTTCAATCGCATACCGGTACCGAGCACAAACAGATCATTTTCATCCAGTGGATCGAATACAAAATTACGATGAAAGAAGGCCGGCATGACCTGCCAGGACAAGCGACTGTTGAATCTTCTGGCGATCAATACTTGGTATACATAAGACAATCTGTTGGCGACGTTGTTGTAAGGACTATTATCTGTAGCCTGTTGCGGCGTGATGGCTGCATTGGCAAATAAAGTAAGACTCACCGGTACTTTGTTGTCTTCGGTTTGGTAAAGCAAACGGTATTTCAAATAGGCATCTACCATCTCCGAAATTTTGCTTCGGCCTGCACCAATGGTCAATCGCTCTGTGACACCGTATTCAAAGGCAATACGGATATCTGCCGCGTTGTCGAGTCCATACATGGTATGCACACCGCCGGCTGAACCGCCGATGTCTCCGAAATGGTGTGTCACGCGGAAGTCCAGGTGATGCGCCTTCACGGTTTCTACCGAGTGTCCGTTGACAATCCGGGTGGTTTTAAATGCCGGTAAGGATCGTGTGGATTTTACGGGTACGGTATCTGCCAGCGCCAGTAAATCATCCTGTGCCTGTGCACTCAGGGAAGCGAGAAAGAAAAATGTTCCTAAAAAAAGGAAACTATTTTTTAAGAAAGAATTCTGCATGTAATGTTACTTTAATGGTTTGGGAAATATTGGACAGTTTGTCGTTTGGTATTTTGATGTTGTGATCGGCTACCGGCAACAGAAATTCCGAATCAAGGTACAGACGGCCTCCTTTGTTTTCAATCACTCCTGTAAATGTTCTGGCTTTCGAAATCCCGTGTACTTCCAGCGTGCCTTCTACGGTCACGTTGTACTTGCCTTCTTTGGTAAGGTCATCGTTTCCCTGGATTTTACCTTTAAAAATACCGTAAGGAAATTTATCGCTCTCCATGTAGTTCTCATTGAAATGTTCTTCCATGAGTTTATGCTCAAAGCGAAAGGAGAGTACGGATACTTTAAAGGCTGCGTCTTTGCTTGTTGCATTGATGACAGCAGAAGAAGCGGTTAGCGATGTCGCTTCAATGTTTTCGATGCGTGCTTCGGAAAAGAAAGATACTTTTACTTTATCGGCCACGTAGATGGCGTTTTGAGAAAAAGCCTGCAGCACGGGTAAGAGTATACAACTGATAAGAAAGATATTTTTTTTCATGGCTGATTAATTTAAAGGTGCACCTTGTTTAACCCAACGATCTATTTTTTTAATCAAAGAATCCGGAAGCTGAGGCCTGTTGAACGGCATATAGGGTTCTTCCAGATGATGGAGCCTGGCTTGTATGAGTGTATAACCGGGAATGGTGCTGGACTGCAATGCTTTTTGTTGTAGAATACTGAAGTCTCCTGCACCTTGTAAAAAGAAAAGGTGCAAAGTAGGGTCCGGCTTATCGGGATTGGTGGCGGTATCGGAATGACACATCACACAATTGTTGATGATGATGGGTTTAATGTCTGAACTGAAAACAACGGGAGGCCCGTCAGCGCCTAAGTCTTCGCCTTTGTTGTATTCGCAGGAGGCCAGCGAAAGCAAAGCGCAAAGAAGGAATAGTTTGGATGTTGCGTGTAACATAGCTTGCGATTTATAATGGTGTTTTAATTGTTTGTGCGATAATTAATTTTCTATAGAGTGTATTGGTAAATATTGAGCAGTCAGTATAAAGTGATCTGCCCAGCTGTTGAAAGGATAGCTGGCAGACAAATACTCATCCGTTGCAATCAGATGCTTGTAGAGTTTGGGGTGGTTCTTCGGAAAATCTATTTTATGCGGCGGTGGACTAAAACTGGCCAGACCGCGGAGTGATACTTTTTGAAAATGAACTCCCAGTGTCTGCATCACTTGGGAAGGAGTAAAGTAGTACGTTTTAAAATATTCACCTTCCAGGTGCGCCATTGCTCCACCTTTATTCAAACGGCGAAAGGCTCTTTTGAAATTTCCTTTCAATGCCAATCCCAGTTCCCATGGGCATACAGGAGGCATGATCACCCAGGTGATGTAGCCACCTTCTTTGAGTAGAGCGGGTAAATGTTTGGTTACCTCTTTAAGATCCGGTATACAATTTAATCCTCCCAAATTGGAAAATACATGATCAAACGGTCCCGACTGTATGTCTTGAAGGTCGGTATAAGAACATTGCTGACAACTTAATACATCAGAAAGTTGATGCTGTTGAATTTTCTGTTGAATCTGTTTGACCATGCCGTCAGAGAGATCGGTAGCATGCACACGGTGACCTTGAGAAGCAAAATAAAGTGCGTCGATGCCCGTACCTGCATTCAGTTCGAGGATATGACTTTCCGATGTCAAATAGGGATGCATATGTTTATAAACAAAAGAACGCATCCAATGAATCACCGGATTCGCAAGGTCTTCCTGATCGTAGTTTTCCGATTGATTGGAAAACGCCTGGTTGATGCTCTTAAAATCTACGGGCATAACGAGTCAGTTTGAGGTGTTCCAAATAAGCTGCCGGTGTGTAATAGGGAATGAGCATCATGCTTCTCAATTCACGTTCAGATAATAACTGTTGTTGCTGAAAAAAACGAAGGAAGGATTGTATCCCTTTTCTTTTCTGGTACGTCTTGTGTACATAGCGCTGCAGGCTTTTGTAGTATTGAGGATGTACGCGACTGCGAAATAACATGGCCATCTCGTCAGAGTCTGACCAGTTTGTTTTTTCTTCCAATTGATTTTTTACTTTGTCATAAAAAGAAGTGCCCGGCAAAGGATAGGAAACGGAAATTCCTATTTCATCCGGCATCAGTTGCAAGACCATGTTTAACGTAGCTTCTACATCTTCAGTTGTTTCACCCAGGTATCCAAACTGTAAGAAGAAAGCACACTGAATATCGTATCTCTTTAAAAGCTTACGTGCCTCTTGTATCTGTTCTATTTTGATGCCTTTGTCCATGGCATCGAGTATTTTTTGTGAACCGGATTCCGCACCCAGCCATACGGTTTCACAACCTGATTCGGCCAATGCGTGCACGGTATGTTCATCCACGAGTAAATCCACCCGTGATTGTATTTTGTAGCGAAAGGATATATTTTTTTCTTTGATGCGTTGTGCAAATTCCTGTATCCATCCGGGCTTCAATCCAAAGATGTCGTCACAAAACCAAATGTGATCGGGTTTATACTGTGTGGAAAGAAATGCCAGTTCTGTCGCTACACGTTCCGGTGAATGGCTGTTGTAGCGGTTGCCATAGATGGGTTTGGCGCACCAGTTGCATTTGTAGGGACATCCGCGGGTGGTGACCATGTTCAGGGAAAAGTATCCGTTCTTCTGAATCCAGTGTTTTTTGTAAGCCTCCATGTCTACGAGGTCCCAGGCGGGCATGGGCAGTTCATCTAAGATCCGCAGGACTTCACGTTTTGCGGTCTGGTGTGTTTGTGTATTTTCTTTGTAAACAAGTCCTGCGATTTCTGTAAGCGGCAATTCTCCTTTGATCACTTCTGATAAAGTGATTTCGGCTTCTCCTATAATCACATAATCTGCGCCCTGATCGAGGTACTCCTGGTAATGATCGGTGGCATCGGAACTGGATACGATCACTATAGCCTGGTGTTGTTTGGCCAGTTGTATCATGCGGAATGCTGCCTTGCGCATGTTGGTCAGACACATCTTGGTCAGGTAATTGAAACCGTCGTCGTATAAGACTACATACTTCGGAGAGTTGACCTGCAAGTGTTTGGTTATTCCATCCGCTTCCTGTTCAAACATCGTGTCGTGCAATTGTACGGCATGTCCCTGCTGGCGTAGGAGTGCAGCGGCATACAAGGTAGCAAGGGGAGGATAGGGCTGCATGGCTTTCCATTGCTTGGGATCCAGGCGCAGAAAATAAGAATGAGTAAACAAGATCGAACTCATGCCTGCAGGTTTACTTTGTAAATGATTTCGTATTCAGCAATATCCCTGCGGAATGTTTCCAGTATTTTGGGTTCAAAACTTTTAGGATGAAATTTTGAAACGGATTTCTGACAACGTATGCTGGATAGCCCTTTCACTTGTTTTCTGAATTTGTAATTCCAGAAACGTTCTGTACCTCGCATGCAGAAGCTGTCCAGTGCATCGGTCAGCTTACCGGAAAATAGTTGTTCCATCCATGATTTAAAAACTACCGAACGCTCAATGACCTGTGGATTGGGGGTGTAAATGGAATTAGGAAAGTAATCCTGTGCCCATCCGTTTTCCAGTAAAATGCGGTGGTGTATTTCTTTGCTGTAGGTGGGGATAAGAGAATATAATTCCTTCGCCGTGAAAATGTTTTTATCTGGTATCTGCAGGTGTTCGGTGTCTACGAAATAATTCATGCAGAAGTATTTCTTTGAATTGAGTAAGAATATTTTTTTAAACAAGATCAATAAGGTTCGTGTGATCCATAGTCTGCCGGGCTGTGTGACGATAAAGTAATCGATATCGGAATCACTGTCCATGAAACCTTTCGAGATAGAACCGGATAAACAGATGCCTCTTACAAAGGGAAAAGAAGCGATAAACCGGGACATGCGGAAAGCGATCGGCAGGTGTTTATCGGCCAGTTTATTTCCATTGACTCTTCTCTCAATGATGCTGTTATCCTGGTGCGGCAGAAAATAAAAATCTCCGAACGGAATGATCAGACCCTGGCTGGTCAGTTCTTCCAATGTCATACTGACATCCTGCACGGCGACTTCCGGCAAAGCGGAGTTCATCCAGATCTCCTTACAAGTGAGCGGATAATTGAATACATTAGAATAGATCAGAGAACGGATGATGTCTTTGGAAAGAGAAGACAGTTCCCGGTTAAGATCGATGTGTTGTACGGCACTTGACATAGCTGGAGTCTAGAGCTTTTTAGTGAATGGAATATTTTAAACAGAAAAACATACCGGTGGTTAATAATTTGACTTGTCCTTCCCCAATAGTATGGAGTGGAATTTTTACGAAGGGTTCCACTTGTACGGAAAAAGATTTTCCGATGTAGCGTTCGTAGCCTAAAGATACATTCAGTAGACTGAAGAAATAATTTTCTTTATTGGTATAGGTCCATGAGCGTTCGTCGCCATTGCTGTAGACAAAACTGTATTTTTCATGCAGCATGAAATAAGAAGAGATACCGGCAGAAGCGAAAAGAAGATTTTTATTCCGGTTGTAATAATGGTATTTCACATTCAAAGGAACGTCGAGCACCGCACAGGAACCATCTACGCGGGTGGCATAACCTTTATAGGCCCAGTAAGTATTGGTGGAATTATAATCGGCAGCGCTGGAAGAATATATTTTAGAACTCCTCATCACACCGACAAATATGGCCCAGCGGTGATTGATATGGTATTCGGCAAAAATACCTGCCGACAGGCCTGGTGTAACAAACTGCGTCGAAGAAGTAAAACTGAAATCCGGTGAAGCTAAGATGCCAAAGGAAAAACGGCGCTTGATCGGTGTGTTGTCTTTTTTCTGTACAGAGTCCTTTGTCGTTTGTGCAGCCAAAGGCAATAAACTGTCCAGAGGAATTAGTTTTTCTGTAGAGTCTGCCGCAAGAGCAATCGGAATATTCTGATCCGCATCTTGTTTACTCTTTGTATTCTCTAGATTTTTAATTTCTTCTGAAGTAACTGAAGTCTTCGGAACCTCGATTGTGGAAAAAACAATGGGGTTAGAAAGAATAGGAGTATGGCCTGTATCCGTTATTTCTTTAGCTGTTCGATCAATCGAATCAGCTGTCAACAGGTTGCTTTGTTGCTCTTGCTCTGTTAGAGTAGCAAGTGATGCTTCTGAGTGGTATTTGCGGGTATGTGTTTTGTTTGCCTTAGGCTGTTCTTTGCTATCGATCTGTTCCTCTATCTGTTTCTCAATCAACTCTGTGTGTACCCCAAGCTCTTTGTTTGCTTTGGCGGGTGTATATTTTTTTTCTTCTTTCTCTTTCTCAATCAACTCTGCATGCGATCCAGTCTCTTTGTTTGCATGGACGGGTATATACTGTTTTTTCTCTTTCTCTTTCTCTTTCTCAATTATATGTGTTGTGTTCGCTTTTTCAGAAGAAGACAGATACGAAGAAGTGTGAGGACTGGAAGAACGCTCCAGTGTTCGCACTGACACAGCGGATAGGAAATAAACAGCAAGTACTACAAGGGCAGTATGACGGTATCTTCTTTTGCGTTGTTGTTGATCGTGCTTCTTGAGCGATTGTTCCATTTTCGCCCAGGCATTTTCTTCGAATGGGATATTGGGATCTTCAGTTGATTTCTTGAAGAATTGATCCAGTTCCTTATCCGATATATCTTGCATACTCATCGTGGTGTTCTTTTTTTATCATCTCTTTCAGACGCATGCGTGCCTTCGCCAGGTTTGACTTTGAAGTTCCTACCGTGATCTGTAGTTTATCTGCAATTTCCTGGTGACTATAGCCGTCAATGGCATACAAGCAAAATACTGTGTAGTAAACCGGTGACAAGCGTTTTACCAATTGCATCATTTCCTCAAATGAAAGCGTATCGTGAATACTGGCCGGGGTGCTGTATGAACCGGTATTCAGCGTTTGATGGTCTTCGAGTGTTTGGTGGTAATAATGTTTTTTATTTTTTCTATAATAATCCACCGCCGTATTGATGACGATGCGTTTGAACCAGCCTTTGAAAGATAGTTCAGGGTTGGGTTGTTGTATTTCATATTTCTGGATGCCGCCCGTGAATAATTTCATAAAGGAATCATTCAGGATTTCCGAGGCTTCCTCTTTGTTGGCAGAATACCTCAGTGCAATAGCCATAGCGAAGCCATAGAGATACTTGTATAGCATTTTTTGGCTATACCTGTCCTCTCTTTTACAACCCTCAAGCAGGGCTAGTAAAGAATTGACTTCTGAATTATACACCCCGGCATCGGAACGGAACATAGTTTGAAATGGTTGCCTCGGTTGAAAAATTTAATTGACCAGGTTTAAGCATGGTATAGCTTAAGTTACACAATTTGTGCGATTGCATGAAATAAACTGTATTTTCGTTGATGTCATGGACAGAATTTAAAAATAAGGGCTTGTGGAAAAGGAAAAAACTGATTGTTTGGAGTGCAGGGAACAATCTTTTACCTCCCGCATTTACTTTTTTGCTGTCTTTTCTGGTGGTGCAGGTCGCTTCACTCGATCTATGGGGCGAATACGTCAAGGTCATCTTATTTCTCACTTTCCTGTCACAACTTGTATCCTGGGGCAATAAAGAATATCTCCCGATAGCATTCAGTAAAACACCGGCTCGTCTTTATCCTCTATGGAAAGAAAGTATAGTGGTGCGCAGCGTACTGCTGATTCCTTGTGTGTTGGCTATTCTCTTTTCTTCCTATGAGACCGCTATTCAGTATCTACTGGCGCTGATCCTTTTATTCCGTTTTATCTACCAATCTTTCGAAGCACTGATTTTATACGAAAGAAAATATACCTGGAAGATTGTACCTGAACTACTATCAGGCATTCTCTTCGCTGGCGCAGTGCTGTTGTTCGGGTCTGCCTTGACATTCTCAGAGCTTATTTGGATCACGCTAGTCACAGATTTGTTGAAAATGGTGGTGGTCTTGATACTCGCAAGGAGCAGTTCAGACGGACCTGCTGTCACTTTTCACTGGAGTTATTTGAAACAATCGTTTCTGTTTTTTATGCTCACGTTTACCGGTTTGTTTATTTCACGCATTGATCAGGTTATTACCACCGTGCTGCTGCCACTGCGTGAGGTGGGCGAGTACCAGGTGATGATGAGTTTTTTATTGGTCATACAGTCTTCCTGTTTATTTATCGTGCAGCCTTTTCTTAAAAATATTTACCGGCTGAAGCAACAAACAATTCACAAAATCTCCTGGCATGTAGGTTGGATCGGTTGTTTGTTGAATAGCATCTGGATTTTTATTTTCTATGAAATCCTGAGTCGGATATACGGTATTCAACTCACTACAGGAATGATTGCTGCCTCGTATTTATTTACGATTCCTATTTTTTACTATACCGTTTATATCTTTTACCTGCTAAAAAATAACCGTGTCATCGCAGTGATCGCGATGAATGTAGTAGGTGGATTGAGTATTCTTTTGTTCTCATTCTCCGGTATGTTTTTTTTCGGGCAAAGTATGATGGTGGTGTTATGGTCTGCTGTTGTTTCTCAGTTTTTATTGATACCTTGTTATTATTTTTTAAACAGATCGAAGAGTAAAGTATCCCTTAAATAAGAGCAAATAAATAGTGATCATACACAGCTTTCCACTCTGTTTGTTTTCTATCAAAAAAGTCCTCTTCAAGAGTTTTAGAGGTAAGACAGTGTGATTCTTTAAGGCCGCAAATAGTCTTAAGATGACTAATTGTACAAGGCTCTTACTTGCTTTTCTTGAATCCAATAGGCTTTCGCTCTGCCGGTTGTTCATCTTTTTTCAACAGATAAAGAATGGCTTCGTAAACGTCTTCAAATTTTTTGTCGTGTTTGTTTTCTAAGGCTTTCAGTTGTTCGGTGAGGTCTTTATGCGTGAGAGCATACTGTCTTAAGAATACAAAAGCACGCATGATGGCGATGTTGACTTCGATGGCTTTGTCTGAATTTAGGATACCGCTTAGCATAGCTAGTCCTTGTTCAGTAAAAGCCATAGGAAGGCTTTTATGGGGCCTTTTGTAAGATGTCATCACAATTTGTGATGACATCTTACGCCATTCTTCCTCATGAAGCTGAAACATAAAATCATCCGGAAAACGTTTGATGTTTCGTTTTACAGCTTGATTCAATACTCTGGTTTCTACTTCATAAAGTTCAGCCAGATCAAAATCAAGCATGACTTTCATGCCCCGAATTTCATGGATCTTTTGTTGGATGTGTTGGAGTTGCATAGGTGTTAGTTTAAAAAGTAAAGCAGACTCGCTGCTAAAAATAATCTTATCAAATATAAATAAGGATTTTTGAAATTCAAATCACTATGAATTAACCTATGTTCTGTGAAGACATGAGGTTGTTACCTGGTTCCTCCATGTCTTGAGGTTCCATTTTGGAACCTCAAGATTTACTACTCTTCTTTTGTCAAACGAAACAGAAAGTCGAATGCGATACCATAACAGAAAAATGAATTTAAGAGTAATGAATAAATTGAATCAATCATGTTTACTAATCTCTTTTTTTAACTCTTCAACCACCACCTCATTCCTCTCTATCACGCGGGGCATCAACTCTTCAATCAATCCTTCATTTCCACTTTTCGCCGCCTGCTCCAATTCTTGAACGAGCAAGAGCAATTGTTCCGCACCGATCATGCGCACCGGAGATTTGTAGCCGTGGACGATGAAGGATAAAGCCGTCCAGTCTTTGGTTTCGATGGCCCTGGTAATTTTGCTTCCGAAGGCGAGGGCTTGTTCCAGCACGGCTTCCAGCAGCGAGCGGATTTCTGCTGGATCATCCGTGACTTCGTGAATCATTTGCAGGTTGAAGACCTGTGCCTGGCGGGGAGTGATGACCCATTTGTTGATGGCCTGGCAGATTTGGTATTCGGTATAGGGTTTGCCGATGTGATCGTTCATACCGGCTTCCAAACTGAGTTCGATGTCATGCTTCGCTACATTGGCGCTTAAACCAATGATTGGTATGTTGCTGTTCAATTCTTTGCGTATGGCTATCGTGGCCGCGATACCGTCCATGATGGGCATCTGTACGTCCATGAGCACCATGTCATAGTGGTCTTCCTGCAGCATCGTTACACATTCTTTTCCGTTGTGTGCAAAGACAAACTCACAACCCAGGTTGCGCAAAATTACTTTGGCGAAGATGCGGTTCACTTCGTTGTCTTCTGCCATCAGGATTTTTACTTTGCCGTCGAAGTAATCCAGCACTTCTTCTTCCTTGGCAGGATGTGAAGTTTCTTTGTCGATGTCAAAGGCTAGCGCAAACCAGAAACAAGTGCCTTGCGGTTTTCCGAATAAACTATGCGGGGAAGACACGTGAATCGTGCCGTCCATTAAGGTGACCAATTGTTTTACGATAGACAGTCCCAATCCTGAACCACCGAACTGTCGTGTGACATCCAGGTCGGCCTGTGTGAAGGATTCGAAAATGTGTTGCTGATTGCTCGATGGAATACCGATGCCTGTATCGGCAATAGAGAACATCAAACGCACCTGTTTTTCGTTGGCCACGACTTGTTCTACTTTCACAAGGATCTTGCCTTTGCTCGTAAACTTCAACGCATTACCGGTTAGGTTTACCAGGACCTGGTTGATGCGGTTACGGTCGCCGATTACATATTCTGGTATGGCATCGTCAAACTCTATACTAAATTCCAATCCTCTTTCCTGCGCACTGAATATATAGGGCTGCAGTGAAAACTCAATCGACTGACGGATGTTGAAACCGGCTTTGTCGATAGTGAGTTTGCCTTCTTCAATCTTACTGATGTCAAGTACATCACCGATCAGGTTCAGCAACATCTCACCCGATTGGTTAATCAATTGTACGTATTGTTTTTGTTCGTTATTGAGTGTTGTCTTCTTTAAGATATTGGCAAAGCCGATCACAGTGTTGAGCGGTGTACGGATCTCGTGACTCATGTTGCTGAGGAAACGCGACTTGAATTGGTTTTCAATTTCAGCCTGTTTGCTCTTGGTGATGTCGAGCGAGATGGCTACCATGCCTGTTACCACATCGTGTGCGTCTTTGATCGGAGCGAAGCTTGTTTCTAAAAACACATGACCGAAAATTTCTACATCACGAAACTCTTTGCCGGATAAAGCCGACTCGATGTTCTCGATCCATTTGAGCGACATGTTTTGAAAAGGTGTATCGCTTGGAAGGCCTACCATTTGTCTCGGTTTCAATCCCAGGTTTTCCAATCCTTTTCCTTCCGACATGGTGTAGACTTTGTCCTGATCCACCGACCAGACAATGATCGGCACATTGTTCAATACGGTTTGAAATTTTGTACTGACCTCTACGATCAATTGCTGTGCGGTCTTTACGTCGTGAATATCCGTGGAGGTACCGAACCATTTTGTAATGTTTCCTTTCTCGTCCTTCATCGGCAAGGCACGACCGAGGTGCCAGCGGTACTGTCCGTCGCCTCCACGGAGAAAGCGGTATTCCATTTCATAAGGTACACCGGTATTGTACGAAAGCGCCCATCTATCTATGCAGCGCATCAGATCCTCCGGATGAATGACCGGCGGCCAATCCAGCGCATCTGCTGTATCAGAGGTTCTACCGGTATAGTCGTACCAGTATTGATTGAAGTAATCTACAAAACCGTTGGGTTGAGCAGTCCAAACAATTTGCGGAATAGAGTTCGATAAAAATTCAAACTCCTTTACCTTTTCAATGGTCTTGTCTTTTTCTTTCAGGCTGGCGATCTGTTCTTTCAAACTTTGGTTCATCTGTTCCCATACCGCCAGACTCGGAATCTTAATAGCTTCCGGAATAATCCGGATCAGGATGATGGCCGTAGGCAAGGAAGCGAGTGCGGTGATGATTTTTACCAAAGCATCTAAACGGTAAAGTGGCGTCCATATGTTGATGATGCTGAGGATATGTGTTGTACCGCAGGCCACAATAAAAATACCGAAGAGCAGAAACATGTTTTTGTATTTCATGTCCGGTCGCTTACGAATCAGTTTGACCAGCGCATAAGGAATCATGAAGTAGGAGATGGCAATGATCGCGTCGGAAATGGCGTGTGACCACACAATTTCAGGCTGCCAGAAATAGCAGTGCCCGTGCGGCATAAAAGAAGCAGTATCAAACAGTCCATGGCCGCCGCAATTGGCGCAAAGAAGAACAGCAAGCATAAAGGAAAATTTTAAGTAAGAGTCCTCTCGTTATGGGATGTATAAAAATAATAAAATTCTGCTTTATTCTAGTGGTTTGATCATCTAAATCCCATGAGAAATAAAAACAGAGCAGAGAAACAGTGATCGCTATTCTATTTATCGGTACAACACCCTCGCTGGTATAGGGCATCTGATCTGCCCGGGCCATTTAAAGAGTCAGCTTGCTTTTACGTGCCTTTAACAATCGTCTTCTTTGATTTTAAATAAATAAAGTATATCCAAAACGAAAGTGGAACAAGCGGTATGCTTATAAACATTAACCATAAACTTCCCGTAAAATGCGGATTAAGTATGAAGCCCACAACATCCAAGTCCATTGAATCTGTTGTTCTGACGATAGTGAGGTAAGGATTCACTACAACAAAAAGAATCACCCATAAGGCTTTCATTTTTATTCTAGGAGTAAATACAAATCCGAATGATACACTATTGAATAGAATAATCAGCAGATTATAATAATAAGTCCATTCCGGTTGTTGGTATAGTTTCATAACTTCATCAACTCTTGTATTTTCTTTGGGATTAGCCATCAAGACAACAACTGATCTATCTACTTCCAATTCATTTAAGACTACATGATGAAAATCGTTTTTGAGTAGAATGATGTCATTCTCTTTCGGATTACATATCCCTGAAATTTTACTTAATACATATCTACCATCATCCCCTGTGATCATACTGTCACGAATTTTTCCATCAATCACATAATAAGCATGTACTTCTTTAAGAGGAAGGTTCTTTTCATCTACTATAGTTCCTTCAATTGAATTCACGCAATCGCAGGATGATAGAAAAAATGCAAGAGATAAAAATAGGAGAGTATAGTTTGAGTTCATGTTATGAATTGATTACTTCCCAATACAAAAAGTATAGTGTTATACTAATATAATTGATACAGAGCGATTAGTAAGCAGGAGGATAGAGGAGAAATGTAAATTAGTAGTAAAAAGTCTTATTACCAGTGGTTTGTGAAGTGTAAGAACATCCAAATATAGGAAAAATAATTTAATTATTTGGTATAAGATTTATATTGTTGCTCTGAAATGTTTACTCTAATACCTCTTCCATTATGTGAGGGAAATAATACACATGAAGAAAGGTAGAATTGCTTTCGTCTAACTTTATTGAATGCTGATCCCATGTAGAATAAAGTTGGCTAAAGGCTGTGCTACCCAGAGGATAAAATATTTATGAAACAGGATGGGCAATGGAAGGATTAGCCAACCCATTACCCAAAGGTGAGAAGCGATAGGATGAGACGTTATTTTTTGTACTTGTTTGCTTTTCGTTTCAAGGTACATCAGCGCAGCGTGTAACGTGAAGTAAAGCAATGGAAGGCCATAGCCTGACTTTACTGGAAATGAAATGGCTAACTCATGCAATATTCCAGAGAACAAGAAAGAAACGATCATGGCATTGATCTTTCCCCAACGCCCCACTAAAGGCTTGTATATGGCTAGTGCCGTCATCTCGGAGAAAGCCATGTTCCAGCGTTTGCCCCAAAATTCTTTGAGTGATCGCGAGGCATAGGGCTTAATAAATAATTCTTTGACATCCACTCCTAATGCCCTCCAGAGGCCTGTACTAATGTTTAATATCCCAAAGTGTAGGATGAAACTTAGTCCAACAAGTAAAAGTAACTGTGACAAATAAAGCCAGGAGCAGACCTGTGCCAAATAGAGTAAGAGGATACCAAAGAGTATTCTAGTAATTCCTTTGAAGATAAAATAGAAAATAGGAGGGCGTGGTGTTGAAACGAGCGATTCAAAGGGAGTAGGTCTCATGCCGAACCACCCTTGTGCAAAGGCTATCCATTGCACAAATAATAATTTAGGTTTTATGGAATAAGTTTCAACCATTACTATTCCTTTCATGGATAAGAGCTGAAGCGAGGTAATAACAAGCATACGCAGCAAAGGAGGATCATTAGATGTGAAATTCACTGAAAGTACTGTAGTAACCACGGCTATGCCCCAGGCTATTATTCTGGCCTTGCGTTGATTATTTACGAAAGGTACCAGGTATCCTGTTAGTAATAACAAGCTACTCCAGACGATTAAGAATATCAGGCTATGATCCATGAGTTGTATAAAAAAGCAGCTGCATATACTATTGTAAAAATAATAAATAGGATGATTAAAGCGATTTCTCCTATTGTATAAAACAGACCCTTTGGTGCTTGTGTAGTATCAAAGTAAAAGAATTGTATAAATACCCTGGCTAACCAATACAGACTTATAAATAGCGTAATGCTTTTTGCCAAAAAGGAATGATTAAGTAATTCATTTTTGCCGAAAATAGAAACTATACCAAAGCAAAAGTTTAGAATTAGAATATAGGCTGCGTAGGTCCAGAACATTTGTCTTAATAAAGGTTGTAGAGGTCCGAGTTCTTTCTTCCAATTCAACGCTTTTGGAATAATGGTGCTAACTACACTCAATACAATATGTCCGATTCCACATAGGAGAAGCAGTAATTCTAATTGTTCGCGTCTCATTATTATTTGTTTATGATGTTAACAAAAGCTTTGTCTAGAGTAGGAAATGAGAAGGTATATCCTTTTTGCAATAGTTTTTCTGGAAGAACCCAACGGCTTTTTAAAATCAGTTCTGTTTCTGTTTTAATCAATACAGCACCGATCGTTAACAACCACTTTGGTGAAGGTAAACCGAAGGGTATATCCATCGCCTGTCGTAATTTTTTCATGAAGGTAATGTTGTCGACAGGATTTGGGGCGGAACAATTGTATACACCACTCATGTCTTTATGAGATTGGATGAATAAGATAATGTTCTTTAAATCTTCCATGTGAATCCAACTGAACATTTGATTACCTTTTCCCTGCTTACCTCCTAATCCAAATCTTACCAATCTTTTTAAAGGTGAAAATGCTCCACCATCATTTCCTAATACGATAGCAATACGTAATGCAACTTGTCTGGTGCTTGAAAGTTTAAAATCAAAGAAACTTTTCTCCCATTGGGTGGCAATACCAACAGAAAAACCTGTACCTATTTCTCCGTTGCTTTCCGTCATTGGTCGATCCTCGGCATGACGATAAATTGTAGCCGTACTGGAATTGATCCATAACTCTGGTGGATGGTTACATTTTAGTAAAGCTTCACCTAATGCTTTTGTCGTTTCTATTCTTGAAGAAAGAATTTCTGCTTTGTTCTTTTCATTGTAACGACAATCCACTGATTTACCAGCCAGGTTGATCAGAAGCTCTGCACCTTCCAAAGCGTTTACAATACTCGGCTGATCCTGCCATGAAATGTCAGTTGGTTGTCTGGATATGAGCTGTACGATATAGCCTTGTGATTTGTAATATGCAGAAAGGTAATTTCCAATGAAACCTGTTCCACCTGCGAGCACTACTTTCTTTTCCATGGCATTAAAGAATAATGGTTAAAATAATCAATCGGTATAAAACCCAAGTCCAGCAAAGATAAGCAGGAAGCTGTAGCTTTTTTACCCTACGGTAATGTTCTAAAAAGAGTATACTAACTACGACACTGAAATAGCTTAGATTAACCAGCTGATCAAGACTGTAGAAACGATTGACTGCAATCAAAGGCATCAACAGAACTGATCCGATGAGTGATACCATCAGCATATTCTCATAATATACTATTTTTCGTGTTAAGGGTTTGTTGTATATAAATGGAAATTGAAAGACCAGCTGTCCTGTGACAATCGCCAGTTCTAATTTCTAGTCATAAGGTATGATTAGGTAATGCTGGATCAGCAAGGCAAACTGACTCAAGGTGTAGGCGGTAATGCCTAAGCAAAGAAGCATTACCGCTATCCTGTAGTATATATTATTTTTTTGAATTTCCATTATCGTAAAATTAGTTATTGGCTGCATGTTGACTAGCTTTTCTTTTGCCTCTGAAGAACAACAGCAAGTTCAAGAAAAGTATCACTCCAAGGTAGATAGAGAAGCCACCGATTTTACTACTTAGAGCTTCAATCATTTCCTGATAATTATCAATTTTATAGGTTTTAAGAATCAATAATGCTGCTCCTATATTGAGCAAATAAAAACCTATTTCGAACAAACGGTTAGTCGCAATGGCAATTTCAGCCCGACCATGGAAGATATCCAGCATAAATATTTTACTGTTTTTGAATAAGGTTCGGGCTACTAGTATTGTCATGATGACTGCGATGGGCAAGTAAATTAAATACGTTTGTACGGTTAATGCATGATTAACAACAGCGGGTAGGGTAGTTTGAGTTTCCATAAGTATTAGTGTTTAGGGTTTGTATAAAGTTTTCTTTCAATCGTAATAAAGACAAGAATGTTGAATAGGTGCATACATCCAAGAACCAGGTAGACGGCTCCCAGTTTTTTGCTCAAGAATTCAACACAGGATTGCATGCCTGATAGGTTATGTTGTTGGGTAAAGAACAGAAGTACAAAGCCAATATTGATCAGGTAGAAGCCTGCCAGTAATACTTTATTCAACGGTTGTACAATCTCTGGTCTGCTTAGGAAGATGGAAGCCAGGAAATGTTCCCCGTTTGTATACAGACTTCTCCCAAGGAAATAGGTCGTATTGCCGGCAACTAGCAGGTAAAGGATGAAAGTGAGTAAGGATAGGCTCATAATCTTTTATTTCATATCTTTCAGTAAGTATTGAAAGATTAGTTTAAATTTTTTTAACGTAATTTTCCTAATATTTTAAAGAACCAGTTGTCTTTGGACTTGATGAATAGATCCAATACAGATTCGGTCTGACCCGCAAATTTCTGTAAGTCTTTTGTCACTTTTCTGAATTCTTTTACCTCTGCAGTATCACCATCAACTACAGTGATTTCATTCAGCAATTTAATGATAGGATCTAACTCACGTCTTTTACGTTCTTTTGCTACCTGTACACCAATTTTCATGATGTCTTTATCGGCTTTAAAGTATTCTTTGCGTTCACCCGCCACCAACACTTTATCAGCAAGCCCCCAGTCCATCAATGCACGTACATTCATGTTGGCATTGCCACGGGAAATCTTCAATTCCTCCATAATCTCTTCAGTAGACAGAGGCTCTATAGAAACCATCAGTAGAGCGTGGATCTGTGCCATGGTACGGTTTACACCCCAGCTAGATCCCAAGGTCCCCCAGGCATGAATATACTTCTCTTTGGCTTCTGAATATTTCATATTGTAAACGTAATGTATTCTTATTGAACTTTCAAGTATTATTGAAAGTTTATACGTCTAAGCTTTTAAAAAGTTATAAAAAAGGTAAAATAAAGAGTTTTTTTTGGTATTTATAGATATGATATTACTTATCTCTTCCAATATGGATATGCAGTTTTTTCATTAACAACTGTAGATGATTTATAGCCATATGTTTGTCTTAATAGTTCATCAACAGCGGACTCCCTGTTGTCATAAAGGTCTTTCCAACTAATCGTTTGTTCAAATTTAGCTCTTTCAATTAAATGATCTCTGTATTCGTTTGGATATCCTCCTTTCAAATATAAAATAATTTGTTGCTTGCCATTTGTGATTTCATGTAAGATATCTTGTACATAAAATTGACCTGTACCCATTTTTGCATTAAGAAACCACCAACTAAATTGATCATATTTTCTAGGTGTCTCTTTTAGTGTAGTAGCGAAATAGCAAAAGTTATCATAGTTCTTAACATGTAGATTGTATCTAATTCCTTCTCCTAAAAAAAGTTCTGGATGTGCCTGGTTTAACTTAAAAATGTCTTCGTATATCTGTCTAATCCATTTAGTCACTTTGGATACATCATGACCAAATAGTTGAGCTATTTCTTTAATTGTTATTCTTTCATCAACTTCATGATGAAAGTTTTGCTCTACTAGCTTTTCCAGAAATCCACTATAGTCTTTTTGATTACCTATTAATTTTCTAGCACAAGAGTAATCATTGGAGATACTATAGAAAGTTTCTAATGTTGATGGTTTATTTATGGTTAACATTTTACCATTTTCTTTTATGAAGTCCCAAGCCATATGAATAGAATTTATCAGTTTACTTAAATCTCAGAATTAATCAAAAGTTGAAAACCATGAGGAGACGATGGTATAAAATTCAAAATACCTTTTTCTTTAAACATCAAAGGAGGATCGCATATGTCCTGTTGAAGAAGCAAAGTGCCAAATGCTCCTTCTTGGGCGATAATGACATCTCTAGCACCATTACTAACAGTGAGTGCTGCTCTTGTAAGCAAGCTTGTTTCTCCAACCTGTGCACCTACAATAAGACTAATGCCTAGTT
Organism: Chitinophagaceae bacterium; assembly: GCA_028288405.1. Taxonomy (GTDB): domain Bacteria; phylum Bacteroidota; class Bacteroidia; order Cytophagales; family Cytophagaceae; genus JACMQM01. Next base: position 1,406 of record JAQBNS010000090.1, on the reverse strand, counting down.
GTCTAGCTTGCTTGACTAGGAGCAAAGAACGAAGTAAGCCACCCATCTTCGATACTCTTAAATTGATGATCCAATGAGCAGCAGGACCGCTGATTTTTTCAAAGTCGTCTGCATTTAGAAAACTTTCGTCCAAGATTATTTTTATACCACAGGTTTCAGCAATTGTATTCAGTGCTTCGTATTGACCGGCTGACAAAGGTTCTTCTATGGCAAAGATAGGATAGCTTAATGCTTTTATATAAGTGATAGCGGCTTCAGCTGTTGCCCATATATTATTGGCATCTAATCTTACGCGGATTTTTTGCTGATCGTACTGGTTAAAGAGGAATAACTTTTGATTGTCCGTTTCTATATTACCTGAAATCTTGATTTTGAAATCACTAAATCCCATGGCGAGGTATCGCTCTAGTTGGCCCGTAAATACTTCCAGGCTGCTGTCACCGAGAACAGCCGTATATTGAAAAGGCTGGGAGATGGGGTCAAGTCCTAATGTGCTTTCTATACTTTGTTTATTATCCTGTGCAATCAAGTCTAGTAGAGCTAATTCAATGGCGCACCAGGCCGCTGGATTTTTGTCGATTTCTTTTTTATGTTCTAGTAACCATGAAGTCAAACTGTCGAGGTCATGAATTTGATCGATGAGAGAAGTTTGGTATGTGTCAAAAAATACAGCCGCTGTGTCCAACGATTCGTTGGTCACATATTCTCTAGGGCATCCTTCTCCATGTCCAACGTTACCGCTCGTGGAAACTGCCGTCACCCAAATGCTTTGCGTGACGGAGCGCTCGGCACTGGTATGTTTAAAACTGACTTTGAAAGGAATGTTGAGTTTCTTCAGGCTAATACCAGTGAGTTTCATTTTATTTGATTAAATGGTTTTCAAAGGAGAAAGCAAAATCTTTTTTTGTCAACAACGCCACAGTTTTGAATTGTCCTTCTTTCTGTCCTTTATCCAGGCAGCTTTGTTTATACTTTTCAAAAGTACCCGGCGTAAGAAAATAAAGTTGCAAAGGTTTCAATCGCTCTCCGGATCTTTTGGATGCATATTCCAGGTTGATCGTCGCTAAAGTCTTGTCGATGGCAAGCGCTAAGGTGGAAGCATCTATCGTAGCCATGCTTCCTGCTTCCAGGTAGACTTCGTAAACATGCGCTTCTTCGTTTGCCAGTACCTGATAAAACACAGAATTGAAACCGTATTGTTTTTCTACTTCAGCCATCGTAGATAGCACCTGGCTTTCATACAATTTTTCTCCGGTGATGTTGGTAACGCCTTTTCCTTTTTGAACGAATTGAACCGTAGGTGTTTGTTCAAAGAAGCCAGTCACCTTGACAATGTCATTCATGTGGTAACGGTACAAACCGGAATCGGTAGTCACGAAAATGTAATATTCTTTTCCTTGCGTGAG